>JAJYCJ010000029.1 GCA_021778515.1 Acidobacteriota bacterium | reverse complement strand
AGGTCGGCCCATTCAGAGTTCGGCTCAGTGACGGCGGAGCAGGGAAAGGCGAGGAACTCGGGGGGAGCGGAATTTACAGAAGGTCGGGGGAGATGACGGCCCTGAGGTGCGCCGTCCAGCCATCCCGTGACTGCCGGCTCTGAAACCACCAGACGGCGCCCTTTCTGATGCTCAGAGGCATTTCGCGTCCGGTAAGCAGGAAGGCCGCGGCCAAGCCCAGGTCGGGCTGGTGTCCCACCACCACCACGGCCCCATTCGCCCCGGGCCAGCCGGCCGCGGCCAGAATGACCCGCACCGAGGCGCCCGGGGAGAGCGAGGGGAGAGCTTCGATCTGCGGGGAGAGAGCCGTGGCCGTCCCCACGGCCCTGGCCGCCGGACTGGTCAGCAGCCGGGCCCCCTCGATTCTCGGCGCCAGCCACGCGGCCATTCGCTCCGCCTGCCTCATGCCTTTCGGAGTGAGCACCCGGGCCTCATCCGGGAAGCCGTCCTGTGCTTCCGCATGGCGCCACAGAATCAAGTCCACGGTGGCCTCCGCTCCGGTTGAAGCGCTACAAGTCTTGCGCCGCCAATCCAGGATACCACGGCCGCGCCGTCTGAGACGGAACGGGCGGGGCCCGCGGCCCCGCCCGAAGAGGCTTCAGATCATCAAGCCGCTATTTCGTGGCCGGGTTCGCCGCTGGCGCCGGGGCGGCCGGGGCCTGGGCATTGAAGCGGGCCAGGACCACGGCGGTCTGGTCCACGGCGTCCGAGGCCCAGATGACGTCCTGCTGACCCTTGTTCAGGACCACGTCCCAGCCCTTTTCCTTGGCCAGGCTGTCCATCAGGGGACCGAAGGCGGCTTGCATGCGCTCGCCCGCGGCCTGCTGGCGCTGCTGATACTCCTGCTGCGCCTTGCTCTGCATCTGCTGGAGCTCTCCGCGCATGGCGTCCAGCTCCTGGCTGCGCTTCGCCTTGTCGGCGGCGGATAGCTTCGCCTCATCCTTCTTGAAGGCGGCCTCCTTCTCCTGGTAGGCCTTGATCTTGGGCTCCATCTTGGCCCGCATGCTCTCGCCCCAGCTTTGCAGCTCGGCCTGGATCTGCTTGGACAGATTCGATTCGCGGACGATCTGGCCCATGTCCACGACCACCACCACGGGATTCTTCTTGGTGGGTTTCTCGGAACCGGCCTTCTCCGCGTACACGGTCGCGGCGGCCAGCGCGAGAAGGGCAACCAGGGCGGCAATCCACAGCTTCTTCATTTCCACTCTCCACAGGGTCTCGGGGGTTTGAGGGGCGGCGGCGCCGTCCCGGGGAAACGGGAACAGGGGCGATGGGAACGCGGGAGGACGGCCCCTCCTCTCCTCGGACCGAGCTTCCACACCCGCATTACCGGCCTCCGGCGCGACGAGGCCGGCGGCCCGAACCCTTATGGTGGACCCCCGGAGGCGGGCTGTCAACGCGCGGGGCGAGACGTGAGCGGGGACGGGGGAGAGAGGAGATTTCTGATCCCAAATTCCGCGATTGAAATGCGGGTGGCTTCGGCTACGGTTCAGGTTCACGAGGGGGAGACATTGTCTCTTGGACGGGGAGGGCCATGGGCTTCCTCCTCCGATTCGCAGGCAAAGCCTGACGAATCGTCGCGTTGCCCTCCGGGGCCCCGCCCCACGGGCAAAGCCCGCTGGGCCCCACCCCACCCTTGGGGCTTCCTCCCCCGGATCAAGTCCGGGGTCGGAGGCAACCCAAAATCCCTTGGCGGGTGAAGACCGTCTTCCACGGAAACTACCATCCATGAGCCTTTCGGAGCCACTCCAATGTCCAATCGCGGGATTTGGATGATGGGAGATCGGGGCTTGCCACGAACGCACCCCCGCACCCCGACTGGGCCTGCCGTGTCTCATCCATCATCCATCATCCGGGCCGACCTTGGGCGGACATAATAGGTTGACTCATAAGCCCTTCCAGGGCATAATGCGGCGTTGGGACTTCCGGGCTCTCCGGAAGTCTTCTTCTGCGACCCCCCTGCGGTCCAGAACCCCCGGGGTAACGGGGGCGGAGGGGAACCACGGCAGGCGGGCCGGAGGCACCGCACCTCCTAGGCGGGGCGCGGTAGGGTGGAGGTTCCCAGAAGGAGGAGTGCAATGCCCTGGTTTCTCTTGATGGCGCAGCCGGCCGGGGGGGGCAGCCAAAACCCGCTGGCCGCCTTCATCCCGATCATCCTCATCATCGTGGTCTTCTACTTCCTTCTCATTCGGCCGCAGCAGAAGCGTGCGAAATCCCACCGGGTGATGCTGGATGCCCTCAAGACGGGGGACCAGGTGGTGACCATCGGCGGAATCCGGGGCAGCGTCACGGCCGTGGATCAGGACACGGTGGTCCTCCGCGTGGCCGAGAACGTGAAGCTCACTTTCAACAAGTCGGCCATCGCCGGGCTTATCAAGGAATAAGGGGGCATTCATGCGTGACACCATCAAGTGGCGGCTCCTCCTGACCCTCGCCGTCATCGCGTTGAGCGTCTTTTTCTTCTTCCACAACGGCCTCAAGGAGGGCCTCGACCTGAAGGGCGGCGTCCACCTGGTCCTGCTCATGGACACCGACGTCTCCGTGTACAACCGGGTCCAGACCGATATCCGCACCGTCGAGGACACGCTGAAGAAGAAGAACATTCCCTACTCCAAGCTCTACTCCAACAAGCCCGACATCAACACCATCGTGGTGGAGGGGAGCGACCCGAACCTCGGGCTCGCCGTCAGGAACCTGGCCGACAACGAGCTGAACAACTACACCTTCGCCTCGCAGGGCATCGGCCACTACACGCTGACCCTCAAGAATGCCTTCGAGCAGAACCTGAGGGACCAGGCCGTCCAGCAATCGGTGGAGGTGATCCGGAACCGCATCGACAAGTACGGCGTGTCCGAACCTTCCATCCACAGGGAGCTCGGCTCCAACAAGATCGTGGTGGAGCTGCCCGGCGTTGAGGATTCCACCGACATCAAGGCCCTCATCGGCAAGGCCGCCCAGCTCGAGTGGCACATCGGAGTCAAGCCCACGCAGGGCGCGGCTACCAAGGAGGACATCCTCAAGGACTACGGCGGCACGCTTCCGCCGGACGTCATGATCCTGCCGGGCAGCAAGGAGAAGTTCGGCGGCCAGGTCTACTTCGCCGTGAAGAGCGTGGCCCCCATCACGGGCGCCGACATCCAGGAGGTCAGGGTGGAATCCGGCCAGTTCGGTGAGCCGGTGGTCGGCTTCCAGCTCTCCGCCTCCGCCGGAGAGCGCTTTCGCGAGCTGACGCGCACGCACCTCCACCAGCCCCTCGACATCGTGCTGGACGGCGTGGTCATCTCCACGCCCACCATCAACGCCGAGATCGGGGACCGCGGCGTCATCGAAGGCCGCTTCACGCCGCAGGAGGCGCAGGACCTCGTCTTCCAGCTCAAGTCGGGCGCCCTTCCCGCCATCCCGAAGTTCGCCGAAGAGCGCACCATCGGCCCCAGCATGGGCATCGATTCGATCCGGAAGGGGACGATCTCGGGCCTCGTGGGCCTCATCGCCATCCTCATCTTCATGCTGGGCTATTACAGGCTGTCCGGACTCAACGCGGACATCTGCCTCCTGCTGAACCTGGTCATCCTCACCGGCGTCATGTGCATCTTCGGCTTCACCCTCACCGTGCCCGGCATCGCCGGCGTCATCCTCACGCTGGGCATGGCCATCGACGCCAACGTCCTCGTCTTCGAGCGCATCAAGGATGAGATGCTGGAGAAGAAGACGGTCCTGACCTCCATCGCCAACGGCTTCTCCAAGGCCTTCATCACGATCTTCGACACCCACGTCACGGACTGGGTGTCCGCTCTCTTTCTCCTGCAGTTCGGCACCGGCCCCGTGCGCGGTTTCGCCGTGACCTTGACGGTGGGCCTGCTGGCCAACATGTTCACGGCGGTCTTCGTCTCTCGCCTCATGTTCGACATCGAGACCCACTTCCGCACGGGCGGGGGGAAGAAGGCCGCCACCATTTCCATCGGCCCCGTGAACTCCTTCCGCGGCACCAAGATCCCCTTCATGAAGTACAAGGTCCACTTCATCGTGGCCTCCTTCATTCTCATCAGCATCGGGATGTGGAGCCTCTTCACGCGCGGCATCAACTGGGGCATCGACTTCCGCGGCGGCCAGGAGATCCAGGTGCGGTTCAGCCACTCCATCAACGCCCGCGCGGTGGAGGCGGCCCTCAGCAAGAACGTGAAGGGCACCATCACCGTCGTGCGATTCGGCAAGGCCGCGGACAACACCATCCTCATCCGGATGGACGCCAGGGACGAAAAGGGCCAGCTCCTCTCCGAGGACGCCATCGCGAAGAGGAGCCAGCAGATCCTGGCGGGCCTTCGCACGCCCCAGGATGACGCGGCGCTGGCGGCCGGAGAGCTCGACCTGAACACGGTCAACACCAAGGCCATCGAGGATCTGGTGTCCTCGGCCATCACCAAGGGGACGCTCTCAGGCACGCAAGACCAGCCGGGCATCGTGGCCCAGGCCATCGCCGACGCCCGCCGGGATGCCGGCGGCGTGCTGCCGAGCCTCGACGCCATACGCACCGTGAAGGGCATGACCGACCCTCTCTTCTCCTTCCTGAAGGCGCACGCCTTCACGGGCACCTACGGCATCGAGAGCATCAACATGGTGGGCCCGACCGTGGGCCGGGAGCTCAAGAACAAGGCCATCGAGGCCGTCATCGGCTCGCTCATCGGAATCCTGCTCTACGCCTGGTTCCGGTTCCAGTTCCGCTTCAGCGTCGGCGCCATCCTCTCGCTGGTGCACGATACCGCCATGGCCGTGGGCGCCCTCTCGCTCTTCCGGGTCGAGGTGAACCTGCCCACCATCGCCGCGCTGCTGACGCTGCTCGGCTATTCCATCAACGACACGATCGTGGTCTTCGACCGCATCCGCGAGCACATGAAGCTCACGCGCAAGCAGGAGGACGACGAGCTCTTCGACAAGGCCATCAACGAGACCCTCTCCCGGACCCTGATCACGTCGCTGCTCACCTTCTTCGTGGTGGTGGCCATGCTGGTCTTCGGCGGCGAAGTGCTCTACTCCTTCTCCTTCGTCATGACCGTCGGCATCATCGTGGGAACCTACTCCTCCATCTTCGTGGCCAGCCCCTACGTGCTCTGGTGGAACCAGCTCGGCCTCGAGAAGTTCTTCACCAAGAAGAAGCGCCGCCGCTAGGCAGCGCTGGGACGCTAGACATCAAAAGGCCCGAGGCTTCTCGCCCCGGGCCTTTTTCTTTCTTCCCCGTCTCCCTGTCTCTATCTCTTTTCCCAGTCCTTGAGGAAGCGCTCGATGCCGATGTCCGTGAGGGGGTGCTTCAGGCACTGCTCCAGCACCTTGTAGGGGACCGTGGCGATGTCCGAGCCGGCCAGGGCCGCGTCGATCACGTGAAGGGGGCTGCGGACGGAGGCGGTGATGATCTCGCACTCGTAGTCGTAATTGTCGAAGATGGTTCTCACCTGTTCTACCAGTTCCATGCCGACGTGGCCCACGTCGTCCAGCCGGCCCACGAAGGGCGAAACGAAGGAGGCCCCGGCCTTGGCGGCCAGGAGCGCCTGGGCGGGCGAGAAGATGAGGGTGACGTTGGTGCGGATACCCTGCCCCTTCAGGGCGTGGGCCGCCTTCAGCCCCTCCGCCGTCATGGGCACCTTGATGACCACGTTCTTGTGGATGGCCGCCAGCGGCCTGGCCTCGGCCACCATGGCCTCGGCCCCGGGGGCGGTCACCTCGGCCGAGATGGGGCCGTCCACGATGGAGCAGATCTCCGCCACGACCTCCTCGAACTTGCGTCCGCTCTGGGCGATGAGGCTCGGGTTGGTGGTGACCCCGTCAACCACGCCCCAGGCGTGGGCGGCGCGGATCTCCTCGACGATGGCCGTGTCCAGAAATATCTTCATGCGCTCCCTCCTCGCCGGCGGCGCCCCGCCTTAGAACCCGCGCAGAAATAACTGAACGGTTTCGCATCCCATCTTCGCGCGATCTGGGCGCGAATTCCGATAACCTATTCCTGCGCGGGTCCTTGGGATCCCTGCTCGCTCCCGCTCGCGCTCTCTTCGGGGGCCAGGCGTGCGATGGCCGCCACGTGGTCGTCCTTGTCCGGCGTGATCACCTTGAAGCCCTGGGTGCGCCGGCCAACCCGGGAGATCCCCTTCACGGGGGTGCGCAGCACCTGGCCGCCCGCCGTGATGACCATGATCTCGTCCTCTTCGCCCACGTGCAGGCCGCCCACCACGTGTCCGTTCTTGCCGGTCACCTGAAGGTTGATGATGCCGTAGCCGCCACGACCCTGGATGCGGTAGTGGGAGAGCGGGGTGCGCTTGCCATAGCCGCGCTGCGTGACCGTGAGGATGTCACCCTCCACGGCCACGGCCTTGCCCTGACCCTCCTCGTCGGAGGACTCCACGACGGAGCCGGTGAGCACCTCCATCTCCACCACGAAGTCGTCCCCCTTGAACCGGATGCCGATGACCCCCTGGCTGGTCCGGCCCGTGGGGCGCACGTCCGCCTCCGGGAAGATGATGGACTGGCCCATGTGCGTGGCGAGGAAGATGTGGCTCTCCCCACCGCTGATGCCGGCCCCCACGAGTTCGTCGCCCTCCTGGAAGGTGATGGCGATCTTCCCGGAGGCGCGGATCGATTCGAACTCGCTCATGACCGTCCGCTTCACCAGCCCTTGCCGCGTGGCCAGCACGAGGCAGTGCTTCTCGTCGAAGAGACCCCGCGTGGAGAGGAGCCCGAGGAGCTTCTCCTCGGGATCAAGGCTCAAAAGGTTCACCAGCGCCCGGCCCTTGGCCGAGGGGGAGGCCTCGGGGATCTCGTAGACCTTGAGGGCGTACACCTTGCCCCGGTTGGTGAAGAAGAGGAAGCGGTCGTGGGTGGAGGCCACGAAGAGCCGCTCCACGAAGTCGTCCTCCCGGGTGCCCATTCCGCTCTTGCCCCGGCCGCCCCGGTGCTGGGAGCGGAACTCGTCGAGCGAGGTGCGCTTGATGTAGCCGCCGTGGGTCACCGTGATGACCATCTCCTCCTCGGCGATGAGTTCCTCCAGGCTGATGTTGCCCGAATCCTCCACGATCTGCGTCCGCCGAGGATTTCCGAAGTCGGCCTTGAGCGTCCGCATCTCCTCGCAGAGGATGGCCCGCACCCGGGACTCGCTGCCGAGGATCTCGGTGAGCTCGGCGATGCGCTGCAAGATCTCCCGGTACTCCTGGAGGATCTTGTCCCGTTCGAGGCCCGTCAGGCGCTGCAGGCGCATGTCCAGGATGGCCTTGGCCTGGATTTCGGAGAGGCCGAAGATCCCCATCAGGCCGGTCTTGGCCTCCTCCGGGGATGCGGCGGCGCGGATGAGGGCGATGACCTCGTCCAGGTGATCCAGCGCCAGGGTCAGTCCCTCCAAGATGTGCGCGCGTTCCCGCGCCCGGTCCAGATCGAAGCGGGTCCTGCGGAGGATGACCTCCCTGCGGTGTTCGATGAACGCCTGGATGAGCCCCTTGAGCGTGAACAGCTTGGGCTGATTGCCCGCGATGGCCAGGAGCTGAACGCCGAAGGTGGTCTCCATGTCGGTGAATTTGTAGAGGGATTTGAGGATGATGTCACCGATCTCCCCCCGGCCCATCTCCAGCACCACCCGGATCCCCTCCCGGTTGGACTCGTCCCTGATGTCCGTGATGCCCGTGATCCGCTTCTCGCGCACCAGGCTCGCGATCTTCTCGATGAGGTTGGCCTTGTTGACCTGGTAGGGGACCTCGGTGATGACGATGGCCTCCCGGTCCTTGCGGATCTCCTCGGTGTGGGCCCTGGCCCGCATCCGGATGAGCCCCTTGCCCGTCTCGTAGGCCTGCCGGATGCCGTCGCGTCCAAGGATCAGCCCAGCGGTGGGAAAATCCGGCCCGGGCACGAGGGCGAGGAGCTCGGAGGTGCTGATGTCCGGCCTCTCGACGGTGGCGACCACCGCGTCGGCCACCTCGCCGAGGTTGTGCGGAGGGATGTTGGTGGCCATGCCCACGGCGATGCCGGAGGAGCCGTTCACGAGCAGGTTGGGCACGAGGGTGGGGAGCACGGTGGGCTCGGTCTCCTCCCCGTCGTAGTTCGGGACGAAGTCCACGGTGCCCTTCTCGATGTCGGCCACCATGGAGTGGGCCAGCTTGTGGAGGCGGATCTCCGTGTAGCGCATGGCCGCCGCCGCGTCGCCGTCGATGGAGCCGAAGTTGCCCTGCCCGTCCACGAGGGGGTGCCTCATGGAGAAGTCCTGGGCCATGCGAACGAGGGTGTCGTAGATGGCCGCATCGCCGTGGGGGTGAAACTTCCCCATGACGTCGCCCACGATGCGGGCCGATTTCTTGTAGGGCCTGTTCCAGTGGTTGCCCGAGCTGTACATGCCGTAGAGCACGCGCCGATGCACGGGCTTGAGCCCATCCCGCACGTCCGGCAGGGCCCGGCCGATGATCACGCTCATGGCGTAGTCGAGATAGCTCTTCTTGAGTTCGTCCTCGAGGTTTACCGGCACCGGCTGGTCGAACAGCTGCGCTTCGGCGGTCATGGCGTCATCCTCAGATATCCAGGTTCGTCACGTTGAGCGCGTTCTCTTCGATGAACCTCCGGCGGGGCTCCACGGCGTCTCCCATGAGGATGGAGAAGAGGTCGTTGGCCTCCACCGCGTCCTCGATGCGGACCTGCAGAAGCCTTCGCCGCGCGGGGTCCATGGTGGTGCTCCAGAGCTGCTCCGGGTTCATCTCGCCCAGTCCCTTGTACCGCTGGACGTGATATTTCGCCTTCACCGCCCCCAGCAGCGCGTCCAACAGCTCCCGCCGATTCGGCACCTCCTGCGCCGATTCGCCGTTCTCCACTCGGAACGGGGGAGAATCGAAGTCCCGCAGCTGGTCGTGCAGCCCCTGGAGGGTCAGGAACTCGGAGGCGTGGTGAAGCGCGTGGTTCACCGCGGCGGCCACGGGCAGGTCCTCCTCCTGCACCGAGAACTGGTACAGGCTGTGCTCCTGGTCGAAGGAGAGCTCGCCCACGCTGAAGCCCATGTCTCTCAGGCTGGAGGCCATGTCCTGCATGCGGCCCAGGTCGGCGAAGAGCTCCCGGCACAGTCCCTGCTGGAAGAGGAACTGGAGGAGGCGCTCCGAGTAGCCCCTGCGGTGGAGCCGGCTCAACAGCCGCTCGTAGCGCTGGAGCGCCTCGATCGCGCGCGCCATCTCGGTCCCGCGCAGCAGCTTGTCCGCCGCCGGGATACGCACCGCGTAGCTGTCCACGGCCTTCTGCACGAAGAAGCGGGTCAGCTCCTCCTCGCTTCCGATGTAGTGCTCCTCCTTGCCCTTGCCCACCCGGTACAGGGGCGGCTGAGCCACGTAAACGTGGCCCTTCTCCACCATGGAGGGGAAGTGGCGGTAGAAGAGGGTCAGCAGGAGCGTCCGGATGTGGCTGCCGTCCACGTCCGCGTCGGTCATGATGATGGTCTTGTGGTAGCGGAGCTTGCCCAGATCGCAGTCCTCCTGGCCGGTCCCGGCCCCCAGGGCCGTGATGATGGTCCGGATCTCGTTGTTGGAGAGGATCTTGTCCAGCCGGGACTTCTCCACGTTCAGGATCTTGCCCCTGAGGGGAAGGATGGCTTGGATTTTCCGGTCGCGCCCCTGCTTGGCGGAACCGCCGGCCGAGTCGCCCTCCACCAGGAAGAGCTCGCACTTGGAGGGGTCGCGCTCCTGGCAGTCGGCGAGCTTGCCCGGGAGGGAGTCGCCCTCGAGCGCGCTCTTCCGGCGGGTGAGCTCCCGGGCCTTCCGGGCCGCCTCTCGGGCCCTGGCCGCCTCGATGACCTTGCCGATCACGGCCCTGGCCACGTCGGGCTTCTCCTCGAAGTAGCGGGAGAGGAAGTCGTTCAGCGCCGTCTCCACGAGCCCCTTTACCTCTGAGTTGCCCAGCTTGGCCTTGGTCTGGCCCTCGAACTGCGGGTTGGGGATCTTGATGGCCACCACCGCCGTGAGCCCCTCCCGGACGTCGTCGCCCGAGAGCTGGACCTTGAGGTTCTTGGCCAGGCCGCTCGACGTGGCGTAGGCGTTGACGCAGCGGGTGAGGGCGGCCCGGAACCCGGCCAGGTGGGTGCCCCCCTCGGCCGTGTGGATGCTGTTCACAAAGGAGTAGACCATCTCGTTGTAGCCGGAGTTCCACTGGATGGCCACGTCCATCACGATGCGGTCCTTCTCCCCCCTGAAGACGACGGGCTGGGGGTGGAGGAGGTTCTTGCCCCGGTTGAGGTACTCCACGAAGCTGGTGATCCCCCCCTCCGTGAAGTGCTCGACGCGCCGCTCCTCCTCGCGTTCGTCGGAGAGGGTGATGCGCAGCCCCGCGTTCAGGAAGGCCAGCTCCCGGATGCGCGTGTTGAGGATGTCCCAGCTGAAGGTGGTCTCCTCGAAGATCTCCGGATCGGCCTTGAAGGTGATGCGGGTGCCGTGCTTGTCCTTGGGCTCTGGCGTGCCGGTCCGCGTGAGCGGGCCCCTGGGCGCACCTCGGGTGTAGCTCTGGATGTAGACTCCCCCGTCACGCCAGATCTCCAGGTCCAGGCGCTCGGAGAGGGCGTTGACGACCGACACGCCCACACCGTGCAGGCCGCCGGAGACCTTGTAGGTGTTGTTGTCGAACTTGCCCCCGGCGTGCAGCAGCGTCAGAACCACCTCGGCCGCCGGCTTCCCCTCCTCCGCGTGAAGGTCCACGGGAATGCCGCGGCCGTTGTCCTCCACGGTGACCGAATCGTCGGCGTGAATGATGACCTTGATGTCGTCGCAGTATCCGGCCTGGGCCTCGTCGATGGAGTTGTCCAGCACCTCCCAGACGAGGTGGTGCAGCCCCGCGCTGCCCGTGGAGCCGATGTACATGGCCGGCCGTTTGCGGACGGCTTCAAGCCCCTCCAGGACCTGGATGGAGGAGGCGTCGTACTTTCTTTCAGTCGTGTCGGGTTGCTTGGTGTCACTCACCTCTATCGCTCCTTCGCACCGCTGGATTTAGGTGGTCGGCGGGAACTCTTCGAACACCCTTCCCGATTCCACGCGAAAAATCGCCGAGGGCTTGAGGGAGGGCAGATCGGGCCTCGTGGCCGTGACCACGAGCTGGGCTCTTCCCTGCGTCAGATCCATCATCTGCCCGATGCGCTCCCTGTCCAGCTCCGCCTCCACGTCGTCCAACAAGAAAAGGGGTGGGGTTTCGCCCCGTTCGGAGAGGACCTGCACTCGAGATAATTTCAGCATCCACAAGGCCGACCGGATCTGCCCCGATGAGCCGTAGCTCCCGATGGGCCTTCCATCCAGGAGAATCTGGACCTGATCCCTCTGCGGCCCCACCAGGGAGATGCCCCGGCGGATCTCCTGGGCCCGGGCTTCCCGCATTGCTCTTCCCAAATCATCGCCGCCGCTGGTTTCGTACACCAGCTCGATGTGCTCGTCAAAACTCAACCTCTGCCGGAGGGACTTCAGGGCCACGTTGATCGTATCGGCCGCCGCCTTTCGCTCCAGTTTGATCGGGGAGGCCAACCGGCGGAACGTATCACTCCAGGCTTCCAGCTCCCGGGCCCTTTGGGGCGAGTAGTCCCGCAGAACCTGATTCCGCTGGTCCTTGCACCGGCCGAAGGCCAGAAGCGTATCGAGGTGAGCGGGACGCCTCCACACGGCCGTGGCATCGAGAAAGTTCCTCCGATGCCGCGGGGACCCCTCCACCAAACCGCGGTCCTCCACGCTCAAGACTACCACAGGCAAGCCCTGAACGTAAGTCGCCAGGGGGACGGCCTGCCCGTCGCGGCGGTACTGCCTCCCCCGCCGGCTCAGGTGAAGGGTAAGGAGGTGCCGCACCTTCTCCCCCTCCACCGAGGCCTCCAGCGTGGCCGACTCCTGCCCGTGGGCGATCAGGACCTCGGCCCGGCTCTCGCGAAAGGAGCGTGTCGTCGCTATCAAATAGAGGGCTTCAAGGAGGTTGGTCTTTCCCTGGGCGTTGGCCCCGTAAAACAGGGTAACGGGCCCGCGGAAGTCGATCCGCGAGCCCGCCAGATTGCGAAAGCCCTTCACGCTCAGCGAGTGGAGCCTCAATCAAACCTCAGCGGCATGACGACGTACTTGTGGATGGACTCCGCCTCCCCACGCAGGGGCTGGAAGAGGACCTGGTAGTAGGGATCCTTCATCGCCATGATGATCTTCTCGGCATCGCTCACCGTGAGGAAGTCAATCAGGTAATCCACGTTGAAGACGATTCCTATGGCCTCCCCCTCGTAGGTCTCGCTGGTGAGGTATTCACGGCCCTCATCACCGGTCTCCTGATTGCGGACCATCACCTCCAGGGTCCCCGCTGGATCGAAGGCCACACTGACCGCTCTGGTCTTGCTCTCGGCCACCATGGAGACCCTCTTGAGCCTTTCCAGGAGCTCCGTCCGGGAGAGGACCGCCTTCTTGTCGGACTCCGCGGGAAGCACCTTCTCGTAGGCGGGGAAGGTCGTATCCATGAGCCTGCTGTAGAGGAAGCGCCGGCCCATCTCCAGAAAGATGTGGTTGTCCCTGAAGGCGAGGGTCACGCCATCGGCGTCCTCCAGCTTCAGAAATTCGGTCAGGGTCTTCCTTGGAATGAGCACGCGAAGGGGCTTCTCCACCGCCAGCGGGCCATTCCATTGGGAATAGGTCAGCCGGTGGGAGTCGGTGGAGACCATGGTGAGTTGATCCGGTTCCAGGATCAGCAGGCCGCCCCGCACTGAGAAGCGGTTGTCCTCCATGCCGACGGAAACCAGGACCTCCGAAATGCAGCGCTTGAACACCGAGGTGGGGATCTTCAGTTGCTGCGCCCCCCCCGCGTCCAGGAGGGTGGGGTAGTCCTCCTCTGGAAGGGTCTGAAGGTGATACTCCTGCCTGCCTCCCACGGGCTGAAGGAAGAGCTTTCCTTCTGCCGTCGTCTTGAGGGACAGGGGTGCATCGGAGGTCGCGAAGGCCCGCACGATGGAGCCGAATTTGCGCGCCGGAACGGTGATCCCTCCAGGGGAGACCACCTCGGCCGGGCACCGGGTTCGCAAGGTGACCTCCAGATCGGTGGCCGCTAGCTCCACGTGGTCCCCCTCCGCCTTCAGCAGCAGGTTGGACAGGATGGGGATGGTGGCCTTGCTCTCAACGATGCCGAGCGCGAGATTCAACTCAGACTGCAGGGCCCGCGCATCAACTCTGATGTCCATGGGTATCCCTCCTAATCAGCGAAGAAGAAGTAGTAGGACCTGTGGATCCGTGAAAAAATGGTGCAACCGCTTGTGAAGCAAGGGGAGATCGTATCCGGGAAGTTGTGGATAACCCCGGTGGTTTGCCTGCAAAAGCAACTCCACAATACCCGATGCAGATTTTCCACATCTCTTCGACACCCTGTTTTGCACAGCCGCATCCTATCTTCAGTGTAATGCCTGGATAAAATTGTGGACCTGCTGTTGAATTCCCGGATCTTTGGCCATGCGCTCCTCCACCTTCCGAATGGAATGGAGCACGGTCGTGTGGTGCTTGCCTCCAAACTTGCGGCCGATCTCGGGAAGAGAGGCGTCCGTGAGCTCCTTGCAGAGATACATGGCCAGCTGCCGTGGGACCACCACGTCGGCCTTGTTGGTCTTGGCCTTCAGGTCCGTCAGCTTCATCTTGAAGGCGGCCGCCACGTGTTTCTGAATGGCCTCCACGGTAAGGGTGTGACCATCCTCATGAAAGAGGCTCTGAAACGTCTCCCGGGCCAGATCGAGGGTAATCGGCTTGCCCTTGAAGTTGGAGAAGGCGATCAACCTGAGCAAACATCCCTCCAGTTCCCGGATGTTGCTCTTGATTCGGCTGGCGATGAAGAGGGCGACCTCCTCGGGGATGGCTATCTTATGGGCCTCCGCCTTCTTGTACAGGATGGCCACCTTGGTTTCCAGCTCCGGGGGCTGGATGTCGGCGATCAGGCCCCACTCGAAACGGGAGCGGAGCCGCTCCTCGATGCTCTGCAGGTCTCGCGGAGGGCAGTCGCTGGAGAGGACGATCTGCTTCTGCGCCTCATGGAGGGCGTTGAACGTATGAAAGAGCTCCTCTTGGGTCCCGGCCTTACCGGCCAGGAACTGCACGTCATCTAACAGCAGGACGTCCACCTGCCTGTACCTTTCACGAAACTCCGGCTGCTGGCGGTGCGCGATGGAGCTGATCATCTCGTTCATGAATCGCTCGGTGGACAGGTAGGAGATCCGGAGATTGGGAAAGTGGGTGAGCAACTCCAGGCCGATGGACTGCATGAGGTGTGTCTTGCCGAGCCCCACACCGCCGTAGATGTAAAGAGGGTTGTAGGACTTGGAGGGGGTCTGGGCCACGGCTTGGCACGCGGCGAAGGCGAAGCGGTTGGAGGGGCCGACGACGAAGGAATCGAACCGGTAATTCGAATTGAGGCTGAACTGTCGCCCCGCGGGGATGCCGGCCTTGGGACGCGCCTCGGGCGGGAGCACGGCCGGCGCGGAAAGAACCAGGTCCTGAGAAGGGTCGTCTGAGAGGTCCACCAGCTCCACGGTCACCTCCCCGAGCCCCAGCTCCTGGGCCACCTCAGAAAACAGGCTGGAGTAATGATTCGCGATCCACTCCCTAAACAGGGGGTTGGGTACCTGGACGTACAGCCTATGTCCGTCCATGCGAAGGCATTTCAAGGGCTTGAACCAGGTGCTGAAGTTGGTCTCGGAAACCCTGCCTTTGACGCCGTTCAGCAATTTAGTCCAGGTGTGGGAGGGCATGTTTTCACAGCCTTATGCACAGGTGTGGAAAATTCCGCCGCGTTCTTTCCCGGGTATCGTCGCGGACCCGAGGTCCGAGTTCTCGTCCCGGGCCTGGTGCAAACCGGCCGTCAAGAGAGAGCCTTGCCCTCGGATCGCGGCTGCGCTCGGAGGACTCCCTTCCCTGGACCCGGACTACCAGTACCGCCCCTAGTATGCCCCCGGTCCGCCCTCGAAGGGAAGTCCCCCTCCGCCGGTTGCGGCGCCCCCAAAGCTTGGCTCTTTCGACAAGAAGACTTACCATGGAAGCACCGGCTGGGGAGATGGTTGGGCGGTTCTGAGGAAAGGCGGCGATTCGTGGGAACGAGGCAGCAGATGGGGAGCGGCAAGGCCAGCAACAGCGCAGCCGGAGGGAAGGCCCGGCCCGCTCCCACCTTCCCGCTTCGGTGCGCGGCCGTGGATGTGGGTTCCAATGCCCTGCGGTACCTGGCCGTCGAATTCAGCGCCCCGGGGGAGTTTCGTGTCCTGGAGAATCTCCGTAACGCGGTGAGGCTGGGCCACGGGGTCTTTCTGAGCGGCCGGCTCGCGGAGGAGCAGGCGGACGAAGCCATCGAGGTCCTCAAGGGCTATCGGGAGCGCATGGATGCCCTGTCTATCTCGCGGTACAGGGCCGTGGCCACCAGCGCCGTCCGGGAGAGCGCGAACGCGGGAGCCTTTTTGGAGCAGGTGAGGCAGTCCGCCAAGATCGACCTCGAGACCATCCACGGCTCCGAAGAGGCGCGGCTGGTTCACCGGGCCGTAAAGAGCCGCATCGATTTTGGGACCGCCTACTGGATGCTGGTGGACCTGGGCGGCGGCAGCGTGGAGGTCTCCCTCGTCGACGCCAGCGGCCTTCAGTGGAGCGAATCCCACACCATGGGCTCGGTCCGGTTGCTGGAGGAGCTCACGGGGAGCGCCCGGGACCGAGGGCGATTCCTGCGCCTGCTCACGGAGTACGCGGGGACGCTGCGGGTGCGCTCGGGCCTGGAAGAGGTGCGGCCCTCGGGCTACATCGCCACGGGGGGGAACATCGAGACGCTCGCGGAGATGGCCACGGCGGTGCCGGACGCCGCCGGCGTCAGCCGGCTCCCCGTGGAAGACCTGGCGAGGCTCATCCAGCGGCTCTCCTCCATGAGCTACCGCGAGCGCGTGGAGAAGCTGGGCCTGCGAGAGGACCGGGCCGACGTGATCCTCCCCGCCGCCATCATCTACGAGCGCCTGGCCACCCTGGCCCAGGCCCGGGAGATCCTCGTGCCCTACGTGGGCGTCAAGGAGGGCATCGTGCTGGATCTTGCGGCCGGGGTGTCGCCGCTCGGAGCGGGGCAGGTGCGGCAGGAGGAGCAGCAGGTGGCGCGGACCGCCGTGGCCCTCGGGCGCAAGTACCGCTTCGACGAGCCCCACGCGCTCCACGTGGCGTCGCTCGCGCTCTCACTGTTCGACCAGACGCGCGCGGTGCACAGCATGGGCGAGAAGGAGCGGCGAATCCTGCACGCCGCGGCGCTCCTGCACGACATCGGCTCCTTTGTCAGCTACACGCGGCACCACAAGCACTCGCTCTACCTGATCAGCCACTCCAACCTGGCCGGCTTCACGCCGAGGGAGACGCTGATGGTGGCCAACGTGGCCCGGTACCACCGGCGGAGCTTCCCCAAGCCCCAGCACGAGCCCTTCACGGCGCTGCAGAAGGACGACCGGGACAAGGTCTCGGCCCTGGCCGCCCTGCTGCGCCTGGCGGACGCCATGGACAGGGAACACCGGCAGAGGGTGGAGCGGATCAAGGTCAACGTGAACCGCTGGGCCCTCAAGCTGGGGCTGGAGGGCCAGGGTGACCTCCTGCTGGAGGCCTGGGCGCTGAAGAGGAAGTCGGACCTGCTCCAGAAGGTCTTCGGGAGGCCCGTCGAGGTGGCGCGCCTCGAGAAGGGGGGGAGTGATGGACAGGGCGGGTGAACGCCTCCCCGGCAAGCTCGTCGCCGTGGAGGGGCTGGACGGCTCGGGGAAGTCCACGCAGGTCTACCTGCTCTTCCGTTGGCTTCAGAGCCGCGGCTGCCGGGTCTTTTTCACGGAATGGAACTCCTCGCTGCTCGTGCGGGAGGCCACCCGCAAGGGAAAGCGGCGGCAGCTGCTCACCCCCACCACCTTCAGCCTGATCCACGCCACCGATTTCGCCGACCGGTACGAGCGCCAGATCCTCCCCCTCCTGAGAGCGGGCTATATCGTGCTCTGCGACCGCTACATGTTCACCTCCTTCGCCAGGGACGCGGTGAGGGGGTGCGACCCCGCGTGGCTGCGCCGCATGTACGGATTCGCAAGGGTTCCGGACATCACCTTCTTCTTCAGGCTCCCCCTCGAGGTGGCCCTGGGCCGCATCCTGGAGGGCCGGCCCAAGCTGAAGTACTTCGAGGCGGGCATGGACCTGGGCCTGAGCCCCGACATCACGGAGAGCTTCCGCCTCTTCCAGGGACGGGTCCTCGATCAGTACCTCGGCATGGCCGAGGAGTTCGGGTTCACCGTCCTGGACGCCACCCGGCCTGTCCACAGCCAGCAGCAGGTCGTGCGCCAGATCGTGAACCAGAAGCTGGACCTGGCCACCTTCCACAAGAGGTTCGTGCAATGAGCGCCAAGCGGTGCTTCGGCAACGCCCCGGCGGGGGTGGACGTCTCCAAGCTCTCCGGCTCCCTGATCGTCATCGAGGGGCCCGACTCCTCGGGCCGATCCACGCAGATCGCCCTCCTCACCGAGTGGCTGGAGCAGCAGGGCTACGCCGTGGAACAGGTGGGCCTCAAGCGGTCAACGCTCGTGGGGCCGGAGCTTGAACAGGCCAAGCAGGGCAACGTCCTGAGCCCCCGGACCCTCTCGCTCTTCTACGCCACCGATTTTTTCGACCAACTCGAGAACCGGATCGTGCCCGCGCTGAGAGCCGGCTTCGTGGTTCTGGCGGACCGCTACATCTACACCCTGATGGCGAGGGACATCGCCCGGGGGGCCGAGCCCGAATGGGTCTCCTCCATCTACTCGCTCGCCCTGGTGCCCGACGCGGTCTTCTACCTCATGGTCTCGCTGCGCACGCTCGTGGAGCGGACCTTCCAGTCGCACGCCGACCTGGACTACTGGGAATCCGGGATGGACTGCGGCCTCTCGAGGGACTGGTTTCAGAGCTTCGTGAAATACCAGCGCCGCATGCGCACGGAGTTCATCCGCATGCAGAAGCAGTACGGATTCGTGCCCATCAACGCCAACCGGAGCGTGATCACCGTGCAGAAGGACCTGAAGGCCCACATCCAGCAGGTTCTGGACAAGATCGAGAGGCCCGTGTACCATGAGTGACATGACTGAACCTGCCAGAGAATCCAAGCCGGGGAGCCGACCCGCTCCCGGGGGACACAAGGCCGCCGAGTCCGGCCCGAAGGGGAAAGCCAAGGCGGCCGGCGCCGGGAGCGCGGCGGCCGACGGCCGGCGGAGGAAGCTGGGCCTCGCCGCGGCCGAAGAGCTCCAGGCCGCCAGGGGACTCCTGCGCGAGGCGGGAGAGGCCTTGCAGGTCCGCCTGGACGCCGAGCTGGCCGCCATGGCCTCCTACCTGAGGGGCGAGGAGCTGGAGGGGGAACGCCCCCGGCTTCCCTCGCCGCGCACGCTCGCCGCCATGGTGGAGGCGTGCCGGGCGCTCAAGGTGAAGCCCAAGAAGGGGCGCGTGAAGGACCTGGCCCGCATCGAGGCCCTGCTGAAGGCCCTGTCGGCCATGATGCCGCCCGAAGCCTGATGGGCCCGCCCGGCGGGAGGAGCGCGCCGTGAGGGTCGCCTTTCTCTCCGACGTCCACGCCAATCTGCCCGCCCTCTGCCGCGCGCTGGAGTCCGCCCGGCGGAACGGCGCCGAGACCCTCTTCTGCGCCGGTGACCTCGTGGGCGGAGGCCCTCATCCCACCGAGGTGGTCCGCCTCCTCATGGAGCGCGAGATCCCCTGCATCCTGGGCAACGTGGACCGCAAGGTGCTCTCCCTGGGACGGGACCCCAAGCGGCTCCGCAGGCGAATCCGCGAGGGCAGGGGCGCCGCGGCGGCCTGGGCGGCCCTCTCCCTCGGCGAGGCTGAGCGCGCCTGGCTCTCCTCCCGGCCCGCGGAGCTGCGGCTTGTCCTCGGCGCTGCCGACGCGTGGATCGTCCACGGCAGCCCCCTCTCGGATGAGGACTACCTCTATCCCAGCCTCACGCCCAGGGCCCTGGGGCCGAGACTCGGGGGAGAGCGGCCCGACCTGCTCGTCTGCGGCCACACGCACATCCCCTTCGCCCGGGCCGTCGGAGCGGTGCGCGTCGTCAACTGCGGGTCCGTGGGGCGCCCCATCGACGGTGACCCCAGGGGCTCTTACGCCCTCTGCGATTTCGGGGGAAGCGGGCGGGTGCAGAGCCGCATCGTCCGCTTCACCTATCCCGTGGAGGCGCTGGTGGCCGACCTGGAGTCCCGGGGCGTGCCCAAGGGCCACCCGGCCGTCTACCGGACGGGGAGGGGCCACGCCGTCTGACGGATCTTGGCGCCGGGACGACGGGAAGGGAGGAGAGAGGTGGAGGGATCCGAGCGCTCGATTCCATTCCGCCTGCCCGCCGCGCGGAGTCTGGCCGAGGTGCTGCGCGCCCTGAAGGGCGTGGGCTACAGCGCCGGCCCGGTGCGCCGGACCGTCTGCCGCATGCTCTTCTTCGAGACCCAGGACGGGCGGCTCTTCCGCGCGGGGCTGCGCCTCAACCTCGGCCTCCTCAAGGGGCGGCCCGTCTGGCGCCAGGAGGGAGCGGGAGCCCCCATCGAGACCACGGCGCCGGCGGATATCGCCAGCGCGCTGGGGGGGCACGCCTGGCTGGAAGCCGCGGCGGCCGGATGCCCCGAGGCCGCGGTGTCGGCGGCGGGCCCGCGCAGGCTCCTCCCCCTGGTGCGCCTGGTGGGCTGGCGCGCCGAGACGGCCCTGGCCTCCCCATCGGGGGCCGCGCTGGATTTGGGCCTGGATGTCTTTTGGGCGGCCTCTCCGGGCGAATCGCCGGGTCGGGAGGGGCCGCCCCAACGCCTGCTGACCGTGCGCCTTTCGGAGGGCGAGCCGGCGGCGCTCCACCACGCCGCGGCCTTTCTCCGGGACCTGCTCCGCCTGGAGCCCTCCGAGGGAGACGCCTGCTCGGCGGGTCTCTTGGGCGCCGCTTTGCCCCAGCCGGGTGCGCCCCTTCCGGCCCGCCTGGCGGTCCTTCCCACGGACCGTATGGCCGTGGCGGCGCGCAAGGTCGTGGAGCGGCAGGGGCTCTTGATGGAGAAAAATTCGGCCGGCACCCGGCTGGACCTGGACCCTGAGTACCTGCACGACCTGCGCGTGGCCACGCGGCGGCTGCGGGCGGCCCTCCGCCTCTTCGGCGCCATGCTCGGCGCGCGGCGGGCCGAGGCCCTGCGCGGCGAGCTGCGTTGGATCGGCGGTCTTCTGGGGGTCGTGCGGGATCTGGACGTGCAGCTCCACGACCTGGACCCCTTCGGGGAGCGCCTGGGGGAGGCCGAGCGGGTGCTGGCCGTGCTCCGGGCCGACCTCCTGGACCGGCGGGGGCCTGCGCTGGAGGCCCTCCGGGCGGCGCTGACGAGCCGGCGGTACGCCTCGCTCCTGCGGCGCTTGCGCGCCCTGGGCGGCTCCTCGCCGCCGAAGCGGCCGGTGGCCGGCGGCGCACTTCCCGTGGCGAAGACCGCGCCCGAGCTCATCCGGGCGTCGGCCCGGCGCGTCTTTCGGGCGGGCCGCGCCGTGACGCCCCAGAGCCCGCCCGGAAAGCTCCACCGCCTCCGGATCCTCTTCAAGCGCCTGCGCTACACCTGCGAGTTCTTCCGCGAGGCCTTTCCCGAGGCCCTGCCGGAGCTCATCGAGGCCATGGTCCGGTTCCAGGACTGCCTGGGGGAGCACCAGGACGCGGTGGTGGCCATGGCCCGCATCCAGGATTTGGCCCGCCAACTGGTGGCCCGGGGGCGCATCGCGCCGGAGGAGCTTCTGGACCTGGGCGGCCTCATCCAGGTGCACCGCGAGGTGGCCCGCGCCCGCAGGGCCCGCCTGGCGGGGCTCTGGAAGGGGTTCGACCGGCCCGCCGTGCGCCGGGCCCTGGCCGGCCTGGGCACTGCCTTCCCGGAGGCGGCTGAAACAACCGGCCACCCTCTGGCGTAGAATGGGCTCATGAGCGTCGTCCTCTCGGTCCGGGACATCCGCGTCAGCTACGGCCCCACCCAGGCCCTGAGGGGCGTCACCTTCGAGGTCCCCGGAGGCGCCGTGGGGCTCCTGGGCCCCAACGGCGCGGGCAAGTCCACCCTCATCAAGGCCATCCTCAACCTCGTCCCGCTCTCGGGGGGGCGCATCACGCTCATGGGCCAGGACAGCGGTGCCCTCGGGCCCGCGCTGAGGGACCGCGTGGGCTACGTGCCGGAGCGCGAGGGCCTGCGGCCCGGCATGAGCGGGGTGGGCTGGGTGGCCCTGCTGGGCGAGCTCTCGGGGCTGCCTCGCCGGTCGGCCGTGGAGCGTGCCCACGAGGTGCTCCAGTACGTGGGCCTCGAGGAGAGCCGCTACCGCAACGTGGAGACCTTCTCCACGGGCATGCGCCAGCGCCTCAAGCTCGCGGCCTCCCTGGTGCACGATCCGGTGCTAGTGCTCCTGGACGAACCCACCTCGGGCATGGATCCCGTGGGCCGGGAGGAGATGCTGGAGCTCTGCCGGGACCTCGTGAAGCAGGGCAAGACGCTCCTTCTCTCCACGCACATCCTGAAGGACGTGGAGGCCCTCTGCAGCCAGGTGGTGATCCTCCACGAGGGGCAGGTGCTCGCCGGCGTGACGGTGGAGGATTGGACCCGGAGCGAGGCCCAGCACTTCCTGGTGCAGTGGGAGGGCCAGGGCCAGGCCTTCGAGGAGGCCTGCCGGGGCCGGGGCTGGACGGTGGAGCCGAGGCGTGACGGCCTCATCAAGCTGGTCCTGCCCGTCGGCGAAGGCCCCCGCGCGGTTTTCCAGGCGGCCCGCGAGGCCGGCGGAGGTCTGAACCGGTTCGTGCGGGAGGAGACCTCCCTGGAGGAGCTCTTCCTCTCGGCGCTCAATCGCAACGGAGCGAACCATGCCGGTCTATGAGCAGGGGTACGAGGCCTACACGGGGGAGAGGAAGCCCCTCGGGCGCCGCTGGATTCCCCTCTTCCGGGATGAGCTGCTGCCCTACTTCAAGAAGCGCCGCTTCGTCTTCCTGCTCATGCTGGCCCTGCTGCCGTGGGTCTACGGCATCGCCCTCACCTTCCTGCACACCCAGCTCGGCGACGCGCAGTGGGCGAAGGAGCTGGTGGGCCAGCTGCCGAAGGTGGACGAGGCCCTGGTGGCCAAGCTCATGGCCAACGGATTCGACCTCTTCCTTTTGCTCGTGGTCTGCATCTGGGTGGGCTCTGGGCTCGTGGCCAGGGACCGCAGGGACCGGACCCTCGAGGTCTTTCTGGGCCGCGGCCTCGGGGCGGGCCAGTACCTCTGGGCCAAGGGGGCGGCGCTGGGGCTCTTCCTCCTGCTCTTCTCGCTGCTGCCCACCCTGGTGCTCGTGGTCTTCCAGGTGGGGCTGACGGGCGATGCGGGCTGGATCTTCGTCCATTCCCGGGTGCTGTGGGGCAGCCTGCTGTACACCGTCGTTGGGCTGGGCTCGCTGACCGTGTTCGTCCTCGCCCTCTCCTCGCTGGGGCGCTCGCCCAGGGCGGTCGGGCTCGTGCTCGTCGGGATCGTCTTTTTCGGCGACGTGGCCTGCGGCATCCTCTACGGGATCACCCGGAATCCGGCCATCTGGTTCTTCTCCGTGGCCAAGGAGCTGGAGGTCCTGGCCTGCCGCTGCCTCGGCGCCCCGCCGCCGCACTTCATCTCCCTTCCGCTCTGGCTGAGCGTGCTGTTCTTCGCCGGCCTGGCGGCCCTCAGCGTCGTAGTGCTCTTCCTGCGCTTCGCGCGCAGGGGGGTGCTGCAATGATCCGGGTCGAGAACGTCTCCAAGTGGTACGGCCTGGTGGTGGGAGTGAACCGCATCTCCCTGGAGCTGGAGCCTGGCGTCACCGGCCTCCTGGGCGTGAACGGCGCGGGCAAAAGCACGCTCCTCAACCTCATGGCGGGCCTCCTGCGCCCCTCCTCGGGCGCGGTGGCCCTGGACGGCCAGCCCACCTTCGCCAACCCGGAGGCCCTGAGGCACATCGGCTACTGCCCGAGCCCGGACCACCTCTACGACGAGCTGAGCGGGCTCCAGTTCGTGGAGCTCATGGGTCGGCTCTCGGGCCTCCCCGCGGCCCAGGCAAGGGCCCGCGCCCGGGCCTCCTGTGACGCCGTGGCCATGGGCGAGGAGGCGGGCAAGCGCATCCGCTCCATGAGCAAGGGCATGCGGCAGAAGGTCAAGATGGCCCAGGCCCTGGTCCACGAGCCCAAGGTCCTGCTGCTGGACGAGCCGCTCAACGGCATGGATCCGCCCAGCCGGGCCCAGACCATCGAGGCCATCCGCCGCTGGGGCGAGGAGGGGCGCTGCGTCCTGGTCTCCTCCCACATGTTGCACGAGGTGGAGGCCATGACCTCGCGGATTCTCCTCCTGCACCACGGCAAGCTCCTGGCCTCCGGGGAGGTGCCGCAGGTGCGCCAGGCCATCGCCTCGCGTCCCATGCGCGTCTTCCTGCGGTGCGCCCAGGCCCGGTCCCTCGCCTCCGAGATGATCGGGTGGGACTGCCTGGCCTCGCTCTCCTTCGGCTCCGACGGCCGGTCGCTCACGGCCGAGGTGAGCGACACGGGGGCCTTCCGGACCCGCCTGTCGGACCTGATGGCCGAGCGGGACCTGGGCCTCGAGATCCTGAACCCCCTGGACGACAACCTGGCGGCTGTCTTCTCGTACCTGGTGGCCTGAGATGGATTCGGCGACGCTCACCCTCTTCTCCTTCACGGCGCGGCAGATGACGCGCTCGGTCAAGGCCTGGCTCTTCGGCCTCATGGTGGCCGTGCCCTGGGGCGTGGTCCTCCTGCTGAGGCTGCTCATCGCCCAGGGGGTGCCCGTGCCGATGGGCGGAGTCACGCTCTACGGCATGCTCGTGCTCGGGTACGTGCTCGGCTTCTTCGTGCCGCTCTCGACGCTGTTCTTCGGGACTGCCCTCATCGCCGACGAGGTGGAGGGCGGGACCCTGCCCTACCTCTTCGGCCGGCCCATCCGGCGCGAGAAGCTCTTTCTCGTCCGGTACGCGGCCATGACGGCCATCCTGCTGGCGGGAACGTGGGCCAGCGTCCTGGGCACCTACGTCCTGGCCATGACGGGCGGATCGCCGGCGGGCGAGCTGGGGACCCTGGGCGGCGACCTCATCACCGTGGGCCTCGCCGTGCTAGTCTACGGGGCCCTCTTCTCCTTCCTCGGCATGGCCCTGAAGAAGCCGCTCTTCTGGGGCCTCCTCATCGGCTTCGGCTGGGAGAACCTGGTGGCGTGGCTGCCGGGCTTCCTCAAGCGCCTCACCCTGCTCTTCCACCTCCACACCCTGCTCCCTCACGCCTCGGGCCCCCAGGGCCTCCTCCAGCAGCTCCTGGCCTCCAGCGAGAGCCGGCTGTCGGCCCTGCTCTTCCTGCTCGCCTACGAGGCCCTCTTCCTGATCCTCGGATGTCTCATCGTGGGCCGCATGGAGGCCTCCGCCGCCGAGCGCGAGGAGGGGTAGGCCCGCCTGCTCGCCCCCAATAGCGGAGGGGGCGGACCGAAGCCCGCCCCCTCCTGCCGCCGGCCATGCCGGTCTGCGACACTCCCTATCCGGATCCAGGTCCGCCGTCTCGGAATCGGTCTCCGCCGACTCCTGAACCGTCAGAACCGAGGCGCCACCTTGCGGGCCTTCCCCTCGTCGTACCGGCCGGCCACGGCCGGCCAGTTCACGTTCTCGAAGAAGGCCTTGATGTAGTCGGGGCGTCCGCCGGCGCCCCAGTCCACCATGTAGGCGTGCTCGAAGACGTCCATGATGAAAACGGGGATGAAGCCCGCGATGTGGCCGTCCTCGTGGAGCTGGATGAAGTGGTTGGTGAGCCCGCCGGTGGCGGGGTCCAGGTAGCAGACGGCCCAGCCCACGGAGCGGCTGGCGCCGCACTTGACGAAGTCCTCCTTCCAGGCCTCGAAGGAGCCGTACTGCTCGGCCAGGGCCCTGTGCAGGGGCGAATCGGCGGGGAGCTCAGGCGCGCCCGCCTTCAGGTTGCCGAAGTAGTACTCGTGCAGGACCATGCCGTTGACCTCGAAGCCGAAGCGGCGGCGGCGGTCGGCGTAGAGGGCGGTGCCCCCCTTGCCCTCCTTCCGCAGGGCCTCCAGCTCGGAGAGCAGGGCGTTGGTGTTGGCCACGTAGCCCTCGTAGAGCTTCCAGTGCTGGGCGATCTGGTTCTCGGAGATCCCCTTGAGGTTGGCCGGTTTCAGGTGGACTTTCACTTCGTAGCTCATGATGCCCCCTTTCGAATCGGGTCGATTCGGACTGTGGGCGGGCCGGCCTCAGGTCCATCGGGCCAAGAGGAGTCCGCGGAAGGCCACGGCTCCGGCGAGGCTGCCGCCCTCGTGAACGCCGGTTCGATTCTATCGCCATTATAGGGGCCCGCCACCCGGTCGATCAAGGAGCGCCTGGGAGCCTCGGGCCGCGGGTGGAGGGGGGGCGCCGGCCGGTCCAGAGGCGGAACTGGAGCCGGGCCTGGGGCACCA
Organism: Acidobacteriota bacterium; assembly: GCA_021778515.1. Taxonomy (GTDB): domain Bacteria; phylum Acidobacteriota; class UBA4820; order UBA4820; family DSQY01; genus DTPS01. Next base: position 6,430 of record JAJYCJ010000029.1, on the reverse strand, counting down.
GCATGGCCTCGCCGGGGATGGCCTGCAGGCCCAGGGAGAGGGCCCGGCGCACGAGCGGTGTTCCGCCCGCCCGCACCACCATGTCGAAGACCCAGCTTCCCGGCAGGGCCCTCGCCGGCATGGGAGTCTCCTCGCCCTCCTGGCCCAGGGGCGTGGCATTCACGAGGAGGTCCCAGGAGGCCGCCCCTCGCTCCTCCCAGGCCAGGGCCACAAGGCCGAAGCGGCGGGCGAAGGCCCTCGTGCGGGCGAAATCGCGGCCCGCCACGGCTGTGGGGCCGATGCGCCGGAGGGCGAGGGCCGCCGCCGCCGCCGCTCCGCCGGCTCCCAGCAGGAGGCAGCGGCTGCCCCTGGGCACGGCGCGCAGGGCGCACCGGACGCCGAAGACGTCCGTGTTGGCGCCGCCCCAGCCCCCTTCTCCGCGGACCAGGGTGTTGCAGGCCCCGAGAAGCCTCACCAGGCGGGAGGTGGAGGCCAGGTAGGCCAGCACCGCCTCCTTGTGCGGGATGGTCACGGCCATTCCTGCGAAGGTCCCTTCCCAACGGGAGAGGAGGGGCGCCAGGTCGGAGGCGGGCAGGGGCAGGTAGCGTCCGGGCAGGCCCGCCATGCCCAGCCAGGCGTTGAAGAGGGCCGGAGAGCGCGTGGAGCGCAGGGGCCAGCCCGCGAGCAGGTAGAGCGGTTCATCGGGGCGCAGCTCGGCGGGCCGGTAGACGCCCAGCAGCTCTCCCAGCGGGATCTGCCCGGGGGCGCCCGGGGGGCAACCCGGCGCCGAGGCGTAGACCGCCGCCGACCCCCGGGCCAACGCCAGGATGCGGGCGGGCAGGCCGGGCGCTCCCATGGCGAAGGCGCAGACATCGCCGCTGGAGCCCTCCCGGGCCAGCAGGTCCAGAACGGCGGCGGTATCGGGGAAGTCCCGCGCCGTGGGCACTAGCTTGTAGACGGTGGCCGGTCGCTGGCGCATCCGGAGGAGGATCTCCCGGAGGTCGGAGGGAGTCCCCTCTCCATCGTGCCAGGAGAGCACCAGCCACTCCGGCCGGAGGCCGTACAGGTCCTCCGGCAATTGCGGCGAAAATGGCACGTCCACCCACGCTCCGGCGGCCTGGGCCCTCCGCAGGAGGGGGATCTCCTCGGGGCGCACGGCGTCGCGGGCGCCGGAGAAGAGCAGCGGCCTCTCCGCGGCCAGCTCCACGAGCGGGCCGATCTCTTCGCCGGGCGCCAGGCCGTCCAGGCGCACCTCCACCCGGTCCGCCCCGGTGGCGAGGGCGGCCCGCGCGGCCTCCAGCAGGCCTGAGGTGGTGGGGAGCAGGGCGGTGGCGATGACCGGTCCCAGGCGTATCATGGACTCAGTATACTGAGCGTTAGCCCGCGGAGAAACTTCCGGCCGCGGCCGCGCGTAGGAGAAGAGGCCATGGACCCATCGACGGCGCTGGAGAGAGAACTCGCTTCGATCCGCGAAAACCTGGCCCTAGAGGACCGGCAACTCGATCTCCTGGGGCGGAAGGCGCTCCTGGCCGCGGAGAGGATCCGCTCCTCCCTGGCCGGCGGGGGCAAGGTCCTCCTCTTCGGCAACGGGGGCAGCGCCGCCGACGCCCAGCACTGGGCCGCGGAACTGACGGGGCGGTACCTGAGGGAGCGCCCCGGCCTCGCCGCCATCGCCCTCACCACCGACACCTCGGCCCTCACGGCCATCGCCAACGACTACGGCTACGAGCGGGTCTTCGCCCGGCAGGTGGAGGCCCTGGCCCGGCCGGGCGACGTGGCCGTGGGCATCTCCACCTCGGGCCATTCGCCCAACGTCCGCCTCGGCCTTAAGGAGGCCAGGAGTCGGGGCTGCTTCACCCTCGCCGTCCTCGGGCGCGACGGCGGGGCCATGGCCGGGGAGGCCGATCTGGCCCTGGTTTACCCCGCCGAGGCGACACCCCGCATCCAGGAGATGCACGCGGTCCTCGGCCACCTGCTCTGCGCCCTCGTCGAGGGGGAAGCGGAATGAGGAAGGAGAACAGCATGCGAACACGAACCCGGGCGCTATACCTGGGGCTCTCCCTGGCGGCGGCCCTCCCGGTCCTCGCCGCCGCCCCCGAGGCCCCGCCGCCGAAGGGGCCGGCCCCCATCACGGTCCGGATCCACGGGGAGACGCTCAAGCTGCCCAACGGGATGACCTTCGTCCTGGTGGAGCGGCCCGGCGCCCCCACCTTCGCGGGGTACATCGGATTCAGGGTGGGAGGCGTGGACTCGGTGCCGGGGGACACGGGCCTCGCGCACATGTTCGAGCACATGGCCTTCAAGGGGACCGAGCACATCGGCACCACCGACTGGGCCAAGGAGAAGCCCATCTACGAGGCCCTCGAAAAGGCGGGCGACGAGCTGACCATGATGAAGGCCGAGGGCAAGGGGACCCCGGAGCAGCTGGCGGCCCTCGCCGAGAAGGTGAAGGAACTCTCCAAGGAGGAGCACCGGTACATCAAGAAAGACGAGTTCGACTATTGGTACACCCTGGCCGGGGAGCGGGCCGAGAACGCGAGCACGGGCGAGGACCTGACCCAGTACTTCGTCATGCTCCCCTCCAACTCCCTCGAACTCTGGATGCTCATGGAGTCCCAACGCATCCGTGAGCCCGTGCTGCGGGAGTTCTACTCCGAGCGCAGCGTCATCGAGCAGGAGCGGCTCATGCGCACGGACAACGACCCCATGGGCAAGCTCTACGAGCAGTTCGAGGCCACGGCCTTCATGGCCCACCCCTACCGCCTGCCCACCATCGGCTGGGCCAGCGACGTGCGGGCCCTCACCATGGCCAAGGCCCAGGCCTTCTTCCACGAGTACTACTCCCCCAGCAACGCGGTGGGCGTGCTGGTGGGCAACTTCGACGTGGCTCAGGCCAAGCGCTGGATCGCGGAGTTCTTCGGCACCATCCCGCGCCGAGGCGACCCGGCCCCCATCGTGACGAAGGAGCCGAAGCAGGAGGAGGGGCGCTGCATCAAGGTGGCCTTCGACGCCAATCCGCAGATGCTCATCGGCTGGCACAAGCCCACCTGGCCCAGCCCCGACGACACCCGCATGGACATCATCTCCAACCTCCTGACGGACGGCGTCACCTCGCGCCTCTACAAGCGGCTGGTGGAAGAGGACCACCTGGTGCTGGACGTGCAGAGCTGGAACGACGACCCCGGCGCCCGCTACGACAACCTCTTCGTGATCCAGGCCTCGCCCAACGAGGGCGTGCCGTACGAGAAGGTCGAGAAGGCCATCACCGAGGAGATCGACCGGCTCAAGACCGAGCCCGTCCCCGCCGCCGAGCTGGAGAAGGCCAAGACGCGCATCCTGGCCTCCTACCTGCGCCGCCTCGATTCCACCCTCTCCACCGCCATGCTGGTGGGGACGACCCAGCTCATCACGGGCGACTGGCACAACATCGAGAGCTACCTCCGGCAGGTGCAGGCGGTGACCCCCCAGGAGATCCAGAAGACGGCCGCGACCTACCTCACCACGGGCAACCGGACCGTGGCCACCCTCGTCAAACCCCCCGAGGCCGGGAAGGAGGCCCAGCGATGAAACGGCTGATCTGTGCCCTCGCGCTCCTCGCGGCCGCCGCCCTGGCGATCTCCGCGCAGCAGGGGCCGCTGCCCGTCCGCCCCGAGCAACTGCCGAAGACGCCGCCCCTGGCCTTCACCCCCCCCACGCTCCTTAGGGAGAGCCTGCCCGACGGCATGAGCCTGATCCTGCTCCCCGACCACTCGCTTCCCCTCGTGAAGCTCTACGCCATCGTGAAGGTTGGGGGCATCTACGAGCCGGCCGGCAAGACGGGGCTGGCCGAACTCACGGGGGCCGCCCTCAAGGCGGGGGGCACCGTGAAGTATCCCGCCGACGCCATGGAGCAGACCCTCGAATCCATCGCCGCCGAGCTCTCCACCTCCATCGGGGAGGAGTACGGCGAGGTCCGCCTCAACCTGCTCTCCAGGGACCTGGGAACGGCCCTGCCCATCTTCGCCGACGTGCTCATGGAGCCCGCCTTCGCCCAGGACAAGCTGGACATCGAGAAGTCGCGGATGGAGGAGGAGATCAAGCGGCAGAACGAGGACCCGTGGGAGGTGGGCTTCCGCGAGATGAAGAAGGCTTTGTACGGAGACCACAGTCCCTGGGCGCGGACCCCCACCATCAAGAGCGTCGAGGGGCTCACGCGGGAGGACTGCGTGGCCTTCCAGCGGCGCTACTTCCACCCCAACGACACCATCCTGGCGGTGGCCGGGGACTTCGATCCCAAGGTCATGACAGCCGAACTTCAAAGGCTCTTCGAGGGCTGGAAGCCCGAGAAGGTGGAGTATCCGCCCGTGGCCCCGGCGCCCGAGAGGCCGGCCCCGGGCGTCTTCCTCATGGACAAGCCCGACCTCACCCAGACCACCGTCCTCGTGGGTGAGCTCTCGGGGCGGCGCGGCCGCGGCGCGGAGTTCAACCGGGACGTCTATGCCATGGATGTCATGAACTTCATCCTGGGCGGGGGAGGCTTCACCTCCACCCTCACGCGGGAGATCCGCAGCAGCCGGGGACTGGCCTACACCGCCGGCTCGATGAACAGCTTCGATACGGACCGGGGCGCTTTCGTCGCCTACTGCCAGACGGGCGTGAAGACCACCGCGGAGGTCTGCGGCCTGATCCGGAAGGCGGTCACGGAGGCCACCGCGGCGCCGCCCTCGGCCCAGGACCTGGAGATCGCCAAGAGCAGCCTCCTCAACAAGTTCGTCTTCAACTACCAGAACTCCGGCCAGATCGTCTACCGGGCGGCCCTGCAGGACTTCTTCGGGTACCCGGAGGACTACATGGCCACCTATGGAAAAAGGATCCAGGCCGTGACCGCGCAGGACTGCCTGGCCGTGGCGAGGAAGTACCTCCATCCCGGCGACTTCACCTACTTCGTTCTGGGGCCAGCCAAGGAGCTGGAGCCCTCGCTCAAGCCCTTCGGCGCCACCACCGTGAAGCCCCTGCCCGAGCCGTAGGGAGAGGCGGCATCGGCGCCCGCAAACACAAGGCCCGGCCTCAGAAGAGGCCGGGCTTCTTCATCTCTTCGGGGGGGGCTACTCCTCGCGCTTCGGCGGGGTGAGGGTGGCGTCCAGGATCCAGGCCTGCACCTTGTCCTCCGCCCTCGTGATGGGCACGCAGAGGACCTCGGGCAGCTCGTAGGAGTGGAGGCTGCGGATGGTGTCCCGCACGGCCTCGAAGAGGCTCTCGCGGGTCTTGATCACCAGGAGGAACTCCTCGTCGTCCCAGATCTCGCCCTTCCACCGGTAGATGGAGCGGATCCGCTTGATGATGTTCACGCAGGCCGCATGACCCTTCTCGACCAGGGTCTCGGCGATCTGAATCCCCTGATCTTCGGATCCTACCGTTGTCAGGACCAGGACGATGGGTTCCATGGTGCACCTCCCCGCGACAGGATAGGAGCCCCCCCGGGGAGTGTCAAGCCGGGGGCGGAGGCGACCGCAAGCACCCGGCCGGAGGCTGTGACGGCGGTCACGGGGCGCGGACGCCTTCCACGCGGGCCGCCTCCCGCGCTACAGTGAAACGATGGATTCCTCAAGCGCTCTAGGCGACCTTCGCAACCAGCTTTCGCCCGCCCTGAGCCGGCTGCTCCAGGGGCACCTGGAGCGCCTGCCGCTACCTGAGCAGGCGGCGGCCCTGATGACGCGATGGGTGGAGAGGCACGGCGCCGGCCTGACGGAATCCTCCTTCCTCAACCTCCTCTACCTCGCCGCATCGAGCGAGGCCCTCTTCCTGGGTCTCATGCGGCACCCCGAACAGCTTCCCATCATCGGCTCCCAGGTCCGGGCCGGAACCATGGGCAGGGAGGATCTGGAGGCCGGGCTCGCCAGGCTGCTCCTCACCCGGCGCTGGGGCTCACCGGCGGAGGCGCTGGCGGCCTTCAGGACGCTCCAGACCGCCAGGATCCTCCTCCAGGACCTGCTGGGCGTCCTCGATTTCGAGGAGGTCACGGCGGAGCTGACGGCTCTGGCCGACGTCTTGATCGGCAAGGCCTTCGCCCTCACCTACCAGCCGCTCCGCGAAGAGCTGGGCCTCCCGCTCTGGGTGACGGAGGACGGGCGGGCGCTGCCCTGCGACCTCACGGTCTTCGCCCTGGGCAAGCTGGGCGCCGGAGAGCTCAACTACGTGTCCGATGTGGACCTCGTCTTCTTCTACCGCGCCGAGGGGACCACCGACCGCGGCCATCCCAACGGCTCCTTCTTCGGTGCCTGGGCGCAGGCGGCCACGGCCCTGCTCAGCAGGTCCACCGCCGACGGCCCCTGTCTCAAGGTGGACACGGCCCTGCGCCCCCGCGGCCGCGACGGGGAGCTGACCCTCTCCTACGACGCGGCCCTCGCCTACTACCGGGAGTGGGCCGACCTCTGGGAGCGGCAGGCCTGGATCCGCGGCCGGCCCTGCGCCG
>JAJYCJ010000028.1 GCA_021778515.1 Acidobacteriota bacterium | reverse complement strand
CGGAAGCCATGAAGCAGTTTCGGGTGGACGACTACGTGGCCAAGCCGCTGGACTTCAAGACCCTCAGAGCCCTCCTGCAGAAGCACCTGGGCTAGGGGACCTTCGGAGCGGATGGCCGGACCGGCGAAAGGGCAGCATGAAATCGTGGGACGCCCAGATCGCGGCGCTGAGGGAGCAATTCCTGCAGGGGGCGCCGGACCGCATCAGCCAATTCAGGCGGAGCCTGGAGCTGCTGGCCGCCGATCCCGGTGACCAGGAGGCCCTCCGGGATCTCCTGCTGGGTTTCCACAAGCTGTCCGGATTGGGCACCACCTTCGGTTTCCCCGAGGTCACAGAGATGGGGCAGATCGGCGAGGCCGAGGCAGGGCGGCTGATCCAGGCCGCCCTGCTCCCCGATACCAGGCAGATCGGTGGCTGGGGCCAACTCGTGGACAGGCTGGAGGAGGTGCTCTTCCGAACCGCTCCAGCAGTCGTGCCGGCCGCCGCGGAGGCGCCTGCCGCCGGGTCCCGCCGCGAACAGCCCTACAAAATCGCGGTGGTGGAGGACGACGCCGAATTCGCCTCCGCGCTGCGGAGCGTTCTGGAGCAGAGGGGCATGACGGTCGCCCTGGCGAAAGGGGCCCAGGAGGCCAGGGGATTGCTCGAACGGGACCTGCCCGACGCCGTGGTGACCGACATCCGCCTGGGCGACGGCTCGGGATTCGAGTTGGTTCGCTGGTTCAGGATGCAGCCCGGCGGGGAGACCCCGGTGGTGTTGGTGGTGAGCGTCTTGAGCGACTTCCTGGACCGGGTCGAGGCGATCCACTGCGGTGCCGACGGCTACTTCGCCAAGCCCGTCCGGTGGGAGGACCTCGTAAAGCGACTGGAGGGCTTCCTGGAAGGCCGCCGGACCAAGCCGCCGAGGGTCCTGTCGGTGGAGGACGACCCCCTGGAAGGCAGGCTGCTGGCCACCATCTTCGAGAGCGCCGGCTACCGCTTCAGGCTGTGCGGCGACCCGGGAGGGCTGGAGGCGGAACTCGCCGCCTTCCGCCCCGACCTGCTGCTCATGGATGTGCTCCTGCCGGGCCTATCCGGCTTCTCCCTCGTCCGCTACCTCCGGCAGTCCGAGGCCTTCGCGACCCTGCCCGTGATCTTCCTCACCACGCAGGGCCAGCTCAGGGACCAGATCCAGGCGCTGAGGGCGGGCGGCGACGCCTACCTGACCAAGCCCGTGAACCCATCGCTCCTGCTGGCGTCCGTCGCGGCGCAGTTGGAGAAGGCCCGGCAGCTCAGCCGCCTCGTGGACCACGACGGGCTGACGGGTCTGCTGACCCACTCGGCCTTCTTCGATCGCGCCGCGGCCATCTACTCTCAGCGGACCAGACCCAGGGGCCGGGGCGTGGTGTTGGCCATGCTCGACCTGGATCACTTCAAGGAGATCAACGACCGCTCGGGCCACCTGGTCGGAGACCGAGTTCTGGTGGCCCTCGCCGGGCTCCTGAGGCAGCGCCTCAGGCAGGCCGACGTGATCGGCCGCTACGGGGGCGAGGAGTTCGCCCTCATCCTCGAGGACTTGAGCGGCGAGGAGGCCCTCCGGCTCGTGCGGCGCCTCCTGGAAGAATTCAGCGCCACAGCGGTGTCCATCCCCGGCGGGGGGACCGTTCAGGCCAGCTTCAGCGCGGGCCTGGCCGTCCTTGCCCCCTCCCTGACGGGAGTGGATGCGTGGATCGACGCCGCCGATGAAGCACTCTACGCGGCCAAGGTCCAGGGCCGAAAGCGAGTGGCTCTCGCGGAGGAGACGCCGTGAAGCGCCCCTCCCCTCAGGAAGGCCCCGCGCCGGGGGAGGACCTGGCTCGCCTCAGAAAGAGCGAAGCGAGGCTCAGGGCCATCCTGCGGGAGGCCACGGACGGCATCCTCACGGCCAGCGAGGAGGGCGTGGTGGAGTCCTTCAACCCGGCGGCGGAGCGGATCTTCGGCTGGAGCGCCGAGGAGATCGTGGGGCAACCCCTCTCGCTCCTCATGCCCGAGGCAGAGCGCGGCGAGCACGGTGGGTACCTCGAACGCTATCTCCGAACCGGGGAGGCCCATGTCCTGGGTACTACGGTACTGGTGGAGGCCCGGCGCAAGGACGGGGCGGTCTTCCCGATGGAGCTGAGCGTCAGCGAGGTGCGGTTCGAGGAGGGGCGGTTCTTCCTCGGCATCCTTCGCGACGCTTCGGCTTCTCGGTCCGCCGAGGAGGCTCTGGCGGACTCCACGGAACGGCTGGGGGCCGTCCTGAATGCCGCGACCGAGCTGGCCATCATCGCCACGGAGCCCGGGGGCACGATCACCCTCTTCAACCGCGGAGCAGAGCGAATGCTGGGCTTCACGGCGCAAGAGGTCGTGGGCGAGGCATCGCCGCTGATCTTTCACCGCGGCGAAGAGGTGGAGGAGTGCGGACGCGGCCTGGCCCGGCGCTTAGAGAGGCCGGTGAATGGCTTCGGCATCTTTGCCGATCTGGCCAGGGCCGGCCTCGCCGGGGAGCGGGAGTGGACGTGGGTGCGCAAGGACGGAGCCACCCTTCTGGTGCTCTGTTCGATCACCGCCCTCTATGATGCCAAGGGCTTTCCCTCGGGCTTCCTCTGGATCGGAAGGGACGTCACCGAGACCCGCCGGCAGGAACGGGCACTGCGCGAGAGCGAGGAGCGCTTCCGCACGCTCTCCACCTCTTCGCCCGTGGGGGTCTTCCAAACGGACGCCGAGGGGCAGTGCCTCTACACGAACCCCCGATGGTGCGAAATCACGGGGCTGGGTCCGGAGGAGAGCCTGGGCGTGGGCTGGATCCGAGCCGTCCATCCGGACGACCAGGACGACCTCCTCACGGCGTGGCGGCGGGCGCTGCTCTGGGACGAGGAGATGATTCACGAGTTCCGTTTCCGCCGCCCCGGCGGGGAGGACCGGTGGGTGCAGGCGAGGGCCGCACCGGTGCGGTCCGAGGGAGGCGGGGTCCGGGGTTACGTGGGCACCACCGAGGACATCACGGAGCGCAAGCGGGCGGAGGAGGCCCTCAGGGACAGCGAGGCGCGAACCCGCGCCATCATCGAACAGCTCCTGGGCGGCCTCGTCACCATCACGGAGGAAGGGATCATCGAGCTCGTCAACCCCGCCGCCCAGCGCATGTTCGGTTACACGGAGGAGGATCTCGTGGGCAGGCACCTCTCCCTCCTCCTGCCCGAGACCGTGGAGGGCGACCCCAGGGAGTATCTGCGGCGCGCCCACAGGCAGGCCGTCGGTCGCGTCACCGAGTGGGAGGCGCGGCGGAAGAGCGGCGCCGTCTTCCCCGTGGAGGTCTCCCTCTTCGAGTTCCAGACGCTCCAGGGCAGGCGGTTCGCCGGAAACGTGCGGGACCTCACGAAGCTGAGGGAGGTGGAGCGCCTGAAGCGGGAATTCGTCTCCACCGTCAGCCATGAACTGCGCACGCCGCTCACCTCCATCCGGGGGTCCCTCGGCCTGCTCGCGGGCGGCGCCGCGGGGCCGATCCCCGGCAAGGCCGGCGAGCTGGTCTCCATCGCCCTGAAGAACAGCGAGCGGCTGATCCTCCTCATCAACGACATCCTGGACACGGAAAAGATCGAATCGGGACGGATGGAATTCGCGATCCAGCCTCTGGCCGTCATGGCCAGCGTCGAGCAGGCGCTGGCCGCCAATCAAGCCTATGCCCACCAGTACGGCGTGCGGCTCGTGTTGGCCGAGACGGAGCCCGGCAGCCAGGTCCTGGCCGATCCCAACCGGCTGGCCCAGGTGCTGGCCAACCTCCTCTCCAACGCCTGCAAGTTCTCCCCCTCGGGCGGCACCGTGGACGTATCGGTGAGGGCCTCGGAAGGGTGGGTGCGAATCTCGGTGACGGACCACGGACCGGGCATCCGAGAGGAATTCCGCCCACGGATCTTTCAGCGCTTCGCCCAGGCCGACGCCTCGGATGCGAGGCAGAAGGGCGGAACGGGCCTCGGCCTGAGCATCAGCAAGACCATCGTGGAGAACATGGGGGGGCGTATCGGGTTCGAGACCGAGGCCGGGCGGGGCACGACCTTCCACGTCGACCTTCCCGTCGCTCGGTCGCCGGATGGCCCGGGGCCCTCTCCGGCCGGAACGAGGAGGCCGGTCCTGGTGTGCGTGAACGATGCCCAGGCCGGCGCGCGCCTCCAGGCGGCCCTCACGCAGGAGGGCTACACGGTGGAGAGAGCGGCCACGGCCTGGGAGGCCAGGGGCCGCATCGAGCAGTCGCAATACGCGGCCCTCCTGATGAGCCCCGAACTCCCCGATGGGGATGGCCTCACCTTTGTGCGCAACCTGCGATCCAGCGCCTCGGGCCGATCGCTCCCCGTGGTTATGGTTTCCGGGCAAAGCCCGGGCCCCTCGGAGCGGATGGAGGGTGAGGCCTTGCTCATCCTGGACTGGCTGAGTCCTCCGCTGGAGCGGGCGAGGCTGGCGGACGCCATCCGTCTGGCCGCGCGAGAGGGTAAGGCGGCGGGGAAGCCTCGAATCCTCCACGTGGAGGACGACCCCGACGTGGTGCGCGTTCTGGCCGTGGTGCTCGCCGGTGAAGCCGAAGTGGTGGCGGCCCGGAGCTTGGGGGAGGCGCGAAGGCTGCTGGCGGGGGAGCGGTTCGACGCCGTGATCCTCGACCTCGATTTGCCGGACGGGGTGGGCCTGGATCTGCTGCCGCAGCTCAAGGCGCCCGGCGGCAGGGCGGTGCCGGTCATCGTCTTCTCGGCGGCCGAGTTGCCGCGGGAGATGGCGAGGAAGGTCGACGCGGCGCTCGTCAAGTCCAGGAGCACCAACCAGGATCTGGTGGCCGCGGTGCACGCCCTGATCCAGGCCCAGGAAGGGTCAGCGCGGGCCGGATCGAAGGCCGGGGAGTAGGTCGTGAGCGCGTCCTCCCTGCTCCGAATCCTGCACGTCGAGGATGACGCCGACATCCAGGCCATAGCCCGACTGGCCCTGGAGGGCGTGGGGGGCTTCGAGATGGAGACGTGCGGCACGGGCGAGGAGGCCCTGCACCTGGCGCGGACGTTCCGTCCCGACCTTATCCTCCTGGATGTGATGATGCCGGACATGGACGGCGTGACGACGCTGAGAAGGCTCCGCGAGGACCCCCAGACCGAGGCCATCCCGGTGGTTTTCATGACGGCCAAGATCCAGCAGGAGGAGGTGGCCAGGCTGAGAACGGAGGGGGCCCTGGATGTCCTCGTGAAGCCCTTCGACCCCATGACCCTGGCCCACACGCTCCGCCAGATCTGGGCCAGAATGGCGCCAGGCGGATGACGGCCGCAACCGACCGCCCACTGAAGACTGCAGAGAGAAGGAATGATCCTCCTGCCCTATGATGTTACAATGCAATGCACGGTAAGTAAGGCGCAGGCTTTCTGTCGCTGAAGGTGGGACCTATCGCGAGGTGGCTTGCAGGGATATAGAACGCGGGGCCTAGATGGGTCTTTCCTGGGGAGATTCCCAAAGCAAGATTCCGGATGGGCTGCGCATCGCAAGTCTGCGATGGACGGCCCGCCCGGAATCGATGCTGACTGTGCAGACGAGTAAGGGTGGAGCGCGCGAAGGGCTGGAAATGAGGGTTTCTCCCGCTGCTGGAAACCTCGCCGCCATTGTAAGGGAAGGTGGAATCTCATGACGAGGAGCCGTGGTAAGAATATCGGCGTGGATCAAGGGCAGCTCGAAATAGCCGTACTCCCAACGGCGGGATCACTGGGACTTGGCGTCCTGAGGGCGGCGGCTGAGGCGGGTGGGATCCCGATCCTGGACGTGACCCCTTGGGGAGACGCAGCGCTTCAGGATCCAACCACCCTTGCCGATGCACTGAACCACCTGTGCGACAGCGGAGGGAGACGGCCCGGGGTGCGGGTGGATGAGGGGGGGCTCCGCCGGTTTTGTGGGAGCCTGAAACTCCCTGAACCCTCAGCGGGGAAGGGCGGCCTCGACTGCGCGATTCTGGCGGGCGAGTTCGAGGATCTGGCGGCCGCCGCCTCAGCATTGAGACCCCATTGCCATCGCCTCTTCAGGGAGGTCGTAGACCTGGCGAGGGCCGAGGAGGCCGAGGCCTGCGGCCTGGACGGAGTCATCGCCAAGGGCAACGAGGGCGGCGGGCAGGTCGGAGCCGAGACCACCTTCGTGCTCCTTCAGAGGCTCCATGGAAAGCTCCACATCCCGGTCTGGGCTCAGGGCGGAGTAGGCCTTCACAGCATCGCGGCGTGCGTCATGGCCGGGGCTTCGGGGGTCGTGCTGGATTCCCAACTCGCCCTAGCTCTGGAGTCGGTAATTCCTGAGAGGATCCGCAATCTGATCGCGGCCATGGACGGCAGCGAGACGGTGAGCCTCGGTGAATCCCTCGGGTGCGGTTTCCGCGTCCACCGCCTCTGGGCGTCCCCGCAGGTGAAAGCCCTGAAGGAGGTGGAAGACAGCGGCGCCTCGCGAGCGGTCTTCTGCAAGCAACTGAAGTCCGCCTTTGAACAAACCGGAGAGGAGGCGCTCCTGGCCATCGGCCAGGACGCTGCTTTCGCTGCTCCCCTGGCCAATGAGCACCCAAACGTGGCGAGCATGATCAGGGCCTTTCGGCAAGGCGCTGCGGAGGGCCTTCGCGGAGCCCTGGATGGGCCCCTATTCTCCGAGGGGTCCCCCTTGGCCCGCTTCCACGGCACCCGGTACCCCATCGTCCAGGGGCCCATGACTCGAGTCAGCGACACCGTGGACTTTGCCGACGCGGTCTCGAAAGGAGGCGGGCTCCCCTTCCTGGCGCTGGCGCTGATGCGTGGGTCCGAGATCGAGCGGCTGCTGCGCGAAACTGCCGCCGTCCTCGGCGGCAGGCCGTGGGGCGTGGGAATACTGGGCTTCGTTCCACCCATCCTTCGATCGGAGCAAATCCAGGCCGTCCTGGCCGCCAAGCCCAGATTTTCCCTCCTGGCGGGGGGAAGGCCGGATCAGGCCAGGGCGCTGGAGCAGGCGGGCATCCCGACTTACCTTCACGTGCCCTCGGTGAGGCTGCTAGACCTCTTCCTGAGGGAGGGCCATCGGAGATTCATCTTCGAGGGCCGGGAGTGCGGAGGACACGTGGGACCCATGTCCAGCTTCGTGCTGTGGGAGACAGCTCTGGCTACCCTGGTCCGCTACCGCCGAGCCAACCGCGCTCCGGAACCCATGGAGGTCCTTCTGGCTGGGGGTATTCGCGACGGATTATCCGCAGCCATGGCCGCAGCCATGGCCTCGGAGGCCGCGCAGGAGAACGTGAGGTTTGGTCTCCTCATGGGGAGCGCTTACCTGCTTACGCGGGAGGTGGTGGAAACGGGCGCCATCCTGCCCGCCTTCCAGGAGGAGGCACTTCGGTGCCAGGAGACGGTCCTTCTCGATTCGGAGGGCGGGCACGCCACCCGCTGTGCTCCCACCGCCTACGTTGAGGCGTTCTACAGGCTCAAGCGCGACCTGGTCCGCCAGGGCCTCAGCGGCGAGGAGATTCGTTCCCAACTCGAGAGCATGAATGTGGGCCGCCTGAGATTAGCCAGCAAGGGGCTGTCCCGAGTCCCGTCCTCGGAAGGGAGCGCGGTCCCTGGAGAGTTGATGGAACTCCCCGTGGAGATGCAAAGGAAGGAGGGCCTCTACATGCTTGGGCAGGTGGCGGCCCTGGGCGACAGGGTGGTCACCATCGAGGACCTCCACCGCGAGGTCTCCGAGGGATCTGCCCGCGTGATTCGTCAAAGGGCCGAGAAAGTCCTCGGTCTGGGTGGAAAGATGGGCAAGGCCTCTTCTTCCAGACCTCTTCTCGACTGCCCTGTGGCCGTGGTCGGCATGGCCTGCTTCTATCCCGGAGCTCCCGATGTGGACCAATTCTGGCGGAACGTGATGGACCGACGGGACCTGGTCCGCGAGGTCTCGAAGAATCGGTGGGCCGCCGAGCTCTTCTACGATCGGGACCCGGCGTCAAACGATCGGGTCATCTCCCGCTGGGGCGGCTTCCTGGACCCCGTCCCCTTTGATCCCGTCCGATACGGAATCCCGCCGGCCAGCCTGGGGGCCGTTGCCTCCACCCACATGCTCATGCTCGAGGTAGTGAGACGGGCCATTGAGGACGCCGGCTTCGATCGACGCCATTTCCCCCGGGATAGGACTGCCGTGATCATCGGAACCGGGGGAGGTAACGACTTGGCTCTGGCCTACAGCACGCGAATCCTCGTGGAACAGTATCTGCACGAGGCGGGCCTGGACCGCGATACCGCGGCCAGGGTACTCAATGCCATGCGTCGGGGCATGCCCGTTCCCACCGAGGACAGCCTCGCCGGGACGCTGGAGAACGTGACGGCGGGACGCGTGGCCAACCGGTTCAATTTCGGCGGACCCAATTTTACCATCGATGCGGCCTGCGCCTCCTCATTGGCGGCCCTGGAGGCTTCGGTCAAGGAGCTGCGGTTCGGGACGAGCGACCTGGTCGTCTCGGGAGCCGTGGACACCCAAGACAACCTGTTCAACTTCATGATGTTCAGCAAGACGGGCGCCCTGTCCCCCACGGGCCGATGCCGGCCCTTCGATTCAAAGGCAGACGGGATCGCACTCAGCGAGGGAATCGCCGCGGTCCTGCTGAAGAGGCTGCCGGACGCGATTCGCGACGGAGACAAGATCCACGCTGTCCTGCGCGGTCTGGGAGCGGCCAGCGACGGCAGGGACAAGAGCCTGACCGCCCCCTCTTCCAACGGGCAGCGCCGGGCCCTGGAGCGCGCATACCAGGCCACCGGTGTGTCCCCCTCTTCCGTCGGGCTCGTGGAGGCTCACGGTACGGGGACCGTGGTGGGGGACCGCACCGAGTTGGCCACGCTTCGAGACGTCTATTTAGAGGCCGGCGCGGAGCCCCAGACGGTGGCCTTGGGGTCGGTCAAGTCCCAGATGGGCCACACCAAGAATGCGGCCGGGCTGGCGGGGGTGATCAAGGTCGTGATGGCCCTCAGGGAGCGTGTCCTGCCTCCGACCCTGGTGGAGGAGCCCAATGAGGCCGCGCGGGATCGAACTTCGCCCCTTTATCTCAATACCCGACCACGCCCCTGGTTTGCTCGGGAGGATCAGCCCCGGCGGGCAGCGGTGAGCGCCTTCGGCTTCGGTGGGACCAATTTCCACGCGGTCTTCGAGGAGTACTCCCCCCACGCCGCCTCTCCATCCGCGCGGTCTGCGGAGCTGTTCACGTTCTGCGCACCTGACAGGGAATCGCTGGCAACCAAGGTGGAGCGCTTTCGGCAGGAAGTGGAGAGGGGCTTCAGCGGGCGATTCATGGACCTGGCAGCCGCGGCATGTATCGAGGCGAGCCATTCCCAAGGCCAGTGCCGTTTGGCCCTGACGGCATCCGGCACGGAGCAGCTCCAAAATCTCCTGGCGAGGGCGACGGAGGATCTGCGCGGCGGAAGGAGTCTTGGCGAGGGCATCCTGCCATCCGCAGGTGTGAGCTTCGGCGAGGGAGCGCCATCGGGAAGACTGGCCTTTCTCTTCCCCGGCCAGGGCGCACAGTTTCCCAACATGATCGAGGAGCTGGCTCTCTACTTCCCAACGGCCCGGCGTGTGTTCGAGGCCGCGGACCGAGCGCTCCGGAGCATACTGTCCCGGCCTCTGACCTCGTTCATCTTCCCGGCGCCGGCCTACACGCCGCAGGAGGAGGGCAAGTACCGCGAGGAGCTCAACCAGACCTGGCTGGCGCAGCCGGCCCTCGGGGCCGCGGACTACGCGGTGTACAGGCTGCTGGGAGAGCTGGGGCTCCAACCTCACATGGCGGCCGGCCTGAGCTACGGAGAGTATGTCGCGCTATGCGCTGGCGGATCCCTTCCCTTCGACCAGCTCGTGCGGCTCTCAGAAATCAGGGGCCGTATCGTTCAGGAGACCCAGGGGAGAAACGAGGTCCTGATGCTCGCGGTCCATGAGGGCGCCGAATCTCTCTCCGCACGCCTGGCCGATGGGTCCGGAGTCAGCATTGCCATTCGGAACGCCCCCAAGCAGACGGTTGTGGGGGGGGGGCGGGAGGCCGTGGAGCGCTTCGCCAAGACATTGGAAATCGAGGGGATCGCCTTCCTGCGCATTCCCATGAGCGCGGGCTTTCATATTCCCGAGGCCCGTGAGGCGGCGATGCGGTTCTCGAAGGTTCTCGAAGCCACCGAGTTTGGACGGCCCAAGTTTTCCATTTACGCCAACCGGACGGCGGCTCCCCATGGGAATGAGGCGGCCATCCGCCGCGTGCTAACGGAGCACCTCACACACCCCATCGACTTTCTGGGGGAGGTGGAGGCCATGTATGCCGACGGCGCCAGGACCTTTGTGGAGGTCGGACCCGGGCAGGTCCTCAGCGGACTGACGCGGCAGATCCTCGCGGGACGCGATGCCTCGATTCTGGCCCTTCAGCCCGGCCAGGACGGGGGCGGCATGAAGGACTATTTGATCGGAGTGGGCCGGCTCTACACCGGCGGCTGGCCAGTCAACCTGACCGGACTCTTCGCAGGCTGCGACCTTCGGTCGGTCGAGCTATCGCGCCTGCCTCGGCCTGCGGAGTTGACCTCCACCACATGGCTGGTGGACGGCGGCGCCGCCTGGCCAGCGAAGCGCGGAAGACGGAACGAATCCTCCCCTACCCAATCCAAGCAGCAAAACGCAGCCCTGTCAGCGGAACATCCACAGGCCTCCTCCTCTTCATCTCCTCGCAAGGCGTCTGGGCCGACCGCGCCCAGCCAGCCCGCGAAGCTAGTGGCTCCCTTGGATGGATTGGCCGCGGTGGAAACGTCGGCTCTCGCCTCGAATGGAGGCGAGACAGGAGCCCTGATGTCGGCCTTCCAGGCCTCCATGCGTCAATTCCTTGAGACTCAAGCGCGGGCCGAGGCGGGCCGCCGCGCGCTCCTTCAGAGCTTCTTGGAGACCCAACAACGAGTGGTGGAGGCTTTCGTAGCGAGCACTACCGGCGTTTCCCTTCTGGCTGCCGAGCGAAAGCCGCAATTCCCTGTGCAGCCGCCCCCTGGGCCGCAGCCGGCGCGGGCCGCCCTGGAAGAGCCTGCGGTGCCCGAGAATCCGGCCGAGGAGGCGGGACCCGCATCTCAGGAGCTCAACGTTGATTCTGAAGTCCTGCCCGATCTGGAGAAGCTCCTCCTGCGGTTCGTCTCGGAGCGAACCGGCTATCCGGTGGAGATGCTCAACCTGGACCAGAACCTCGAGGCGGACCTTGGAATCGACTCCATCAAGCGGACCGAGATATTCGGCCTTCTCCGGGAGAGGCTGGCACTCCCCGACGTCTCGGTGGACCGTGAGGAATTCTTTGTCAAGACCAGCAAACTCAGAACCCTCCGCGAGGCCCTGTCCTGGATCCGGGAAGAGGGGGCCCAATACGGGCTGCAGGCGAAGCCGCCGCGCGCCTCAGTATCCGCAGTTGATGGCCTCGAACCCTTGGGAGATCCGCCGGAATCCAGGGTGGAAGGCGAGGTGCTACGGTGCGTCGTACAGCCGACCCGGGCTACCCTGCAGGCGGGCAAGCGGGTCTTCCCCCCCAACGGCTTGGCGTTGCTTACAGAGGATGCGGGGCCGCAGGCTCGCTTGTTGGCTAACGTGTTAAGGCTTGCGGACACGCGCGTCGTATCCGTGAGGCATGCCCAGGGAGCCCGCATCATCGGAGAGGATCGCTACGAAGTGGACCTGCTGTCTGCCGAGGCCGTGGATCAGCTCAGGAAATGGGTCAAGGAGAGGCATGGGAAGCTGACCGCGTTGGTCCACCTCGTTCCTCTTCTGTCGGCTCCATCGGCGCCCGAAGGGCTCGGCCAGGAGGTGAAGAGCCTTTTCAATCTCGCGAAAGCTTTTTCGGAAGACCTCAGCGAAGGCGGGACGGTCCTTGCCATGACTTCCATGGGAGGCGACTTCGGGCGATCCGAGGCGTTGAAATTTAGCGAAGGCGGAGCCGCCATGCCTGGTCTCCTCTGGTCGTTGAGCCGAGAGTGGCCTAGGGCGGTGATCAAGGCCATCGATATAGACCCGCGGGACGATTCGGAGGTCATCATGGCCCACCTCGCCGCGGAATTTTTCGGCGAAGACCGCGCGGTTCAGGTGGGGCTCTCTTCACGTGGCCGGTTCGTCCTCAGCCCGGGGGAGAGTCCGCTGAACAGGCGGACGTCCGCCATGGACCTGGGCCCGGATTCCGTCATCCTGGCGCTGGGAGGGGCCCGCGGCATCACGGCTTCGGTCTGCGAAGAGATAGCTGAGCGCTTTCACTGCCGATTCGCGTTGGTCGGCCGGTCCCCGTTCCCGGCGGCGGAAGGGGCTGAAACGGAGAGATTGGTCGCGGAGGCGGATCTCAAGCGGGCCATCATGGAGAGAAGAAAGAGCAAGGGCGATCCCATGACACCGGTCCTGGTGGAAGCGGAGTATCGGGCGTTCAAGGCTGGCCGAGAAATCCGGTCTACGCTGGATCATCTGGCGTCGTATGGCGTGCCAGCGGAGTACCACTCTCTGGATGTCCGCGATGGCCATCGGCTGGGAGAACTCATCGAAGGCATCTACGAGCGCCTCGGGAGGATCGACGGAGTCATCCATGGAGCGGGGGTTATTGAGGACGGGTTGGCCGCGGGAAAGGGGCAGGAGACTTTTGCCAAGGTCTACGACACCAAGGTCGCGCCTGCCGTTACTCTGGTCCAAACACTTCGCCCCGATGCCCTCCGTTTCTGCGCCTTCTTTTCCTCCATCGCCGCCCGGTACGGCAACGAGGGGCAGACCGACTACGCCGCGGCGAATGAGGCGCTCAACGCGCTTGCCGTTGATCTGGATAGGAAGTGGGACGCCAGGGTCGTCTCCGTGGGCTGGGGGCCCTGGGCCGAACGGGGCATGGCATCTCCGTTGCTCCGGGAGAAGATGGCGGGGCGGGGATTCGACTACATTCCGCTGAAGGCCGGCTGCAGGAGCTTTGTGGATGAACTCCTTTACGGACGGAAGGGAGAAGCGGAAATCCTGCTTTTCTCCCCCGCCCGCTCGGGACCGCTGGCGGCACCCATCGAAGGTGGCGGATTGCGCGGAGAATGGGCTATTGAGGCGGAGGTCCAGGCCCATGAGCAACTCTAGCGAGCCGACGCCTCCTGTGGCGGATCGAGATGTCCAGCCGGTGGCGGTGGTGGGCATGGCCTGCCGCTTCCCAGGTTGCCCCGACCTTCCCGCATTCTGGAGTCGCATCCTATCGGCCGAACCGGCTATCGGCAAGCCCCTAACGGGGGCCTCCGAAACGGGGCGTGGCAGCTCGGCAGGGGGAAAAGACATCAGCCTCCTGCGGGAGGTGATCCACCAAGCCCTCGACGATGCCGAGCGCGGCAATCGAACAGGTGCCGACGAGCGTGCCCAGGGGGCAGGCGGGACGGTCGCCATCATCGCCGCCCCGCGCAGGCTTCTGGGGGGGGCGAGCGCCCGTGCGGTGCACCCCTTCGCACCTCTTCATGCGGACGGGGCGGGGTCCACATCCGCACTTCAAGCGGTACTGGAGGTTGCTGGGATCCTGCTGGCGGGAAAGGCGCGCCTAGGAGTCGCGGCAGCCATCGAGCCTTCTCCCGCCCGCTCGTTTCCCGGGCAGGGCCACGGCCGATCTCCGAGCGGGGCCGTCCGCTCCTACGCGGACGACGCCGACGGCTGGCAGCCGGGCTGCGGGGTGGGGGCGGTGGTCCTAAAGCTGGCGGAGGAGGCCAAGCGAGACGGGGATCGGATCTATGCCCTGATCCGCGGCGTGACCAGGGGGGGCGACCAGGTCGAGGCGCCCGCCTGTCGAGGTCTCCTCCCGGCGCTGCAGAGGATGTACGGAACGGAGAGGGGGGAGTCCGTCGGCGTATCCCTGGTGGAGGGGGTGGGTGCGGCCGTTCCGGGGGAGGACGCGGCAGAGGCCGCCCTGCTTCGCGAGTTCTTCGGAGGGGAGGGTTGGCCAGCCGTCTCGCTCGGCAGCGTCGCATCGCTCATCGGCTATGCGGGCCGCGCGGCTGGGATGGCAGGGCTCATCAAGGCGGCCCTCGCTCTCTACCATCGGGCGCTTCCGCCGACCGCAAGCCTTGAGCGCGCTATTCCCCTGCTTGCGGAAGGCCGACTCCTTCCGAACACCACCTTACGGCCGTGGATCTCGCCTCCCGATCAGCCCAGGCGCGCTGGGGTGGATGAAATATCCGATGATGGACGGACGGCCCATGCCCTCCTCGAGGAGGGGCCCGAAGATCAGGAGGCCGAGCTCCTCACACCGTATCCCGCAGAGTTGATCCTCTTCTCGGCGCCCAACAAGGCGGCCCTCGCCGAACGCCTGCGAATCATTCACTCCATGATCCCCCAACTATCCGGCAGGGATCTGGCGGATCTAGCTTATACACAGCTCGGATACTTCAGGGAAACCGACGCGTTCCGGATGGCGATTGTGGCTACGGATCCGGACGATCTCGGCAAGAAGCTGGCGAAGGCGCTGGAGCGGCTCGACCGGATGGACGGGGTTACGTGGATTGATCCGGACGGGATCTACTTCGGCTCGGGGGCCCACCAGGGAAGGGTGGCCCTTCTCTATGGCGGGATCGCCTTTCCCGGTCTGACAAGCGGCGCGACCACGCGGTTTGGAGAGCTTTGCATCCATTTTCCCATGGTGAGGCAGGCGATGGATGCGGCCGATGGCGAGACTCTCCGGGACTCGGAGCCCCCGTATCCTTTGCGCCACCAGTTCTTCCCGCCCGCCGCGCTGGATTCGGCCAGCCTCAATGCCATCGAGAAGGAGCTGGCCCTCTCGGCGCGCACTTTGACCGGCATGTTCCTCTCCTACGTGGCGGGATGGGACCTGCTCAAGGCCCTCGACCTCCGCCCGGACGTCATAACCGGCTTTTCGCTGGGGGAGTGGGGTGCACTCTATGCGTCAGGAGCCCTGGACCTCTCGGACCTCCTCTCCCTGCGCCGCCGGGCCGATGAGATGGAAGACCCGCCGCCGGACCAGGATGGACTGTGGGCCATGGTGGGGGCTCCGGCTTCGAGGATCGAACCGATCCTCAAGGAACTGTCCGGCTCCGTATCGATCACGGTGGACATATCGCCGGAAAATGTCTTCATCGGCGGCAGCGTCGAGGACGTTCAGGAGGCGGTCGCCAGACTGACACGCGAGGGCATCTGGGTCCAGGAACTCAATTTTCTGCTCACAAACCCCATCCACACACCGGTTCTGTTGCCATGGGTGAAGAAGATCCGGGAAATGCTGGAGGGACTCCCGGTGAGCAACCCAGGCATTCCGGTCATCTGCGGCATGACCGGGGGGCCCTATCCTGAGGAGGCGGGCGCCGTCCGGGACCTCCTTTCCGAGGTGCCACTCAGACACGTGCGCATCCAGGATACGATTCAGAGCCTCCACGCCCGCGGTGTCCGGACCTTCGTGCAAGCGGGCATGGGCGGAAGGCTCCCCACCGTGATCCACTCCACCCTGAAGCTCGAGCCCCACACGGCCCTGTCTATGGATGACATGCAGCGGGGAGGGTTGGAGCACCTGCTGCACTTCATCGGCAGATTGGCGGCCCAGGGGATCCATCATAACGCGTCCCTGCTCTTCAAGCACCGCAGGCCCAGACGGCTTGAGATACCCCTGCGCGCCGTCAGGGGACATGAGGCGGACCTGGCCGCCGAATTAGGCCCGCTTCGTAATCAACGCGGCCCCTTGAAGCCTGACCGACCGGCGCTCAGCGAGCCGGCGCCCCCGATTCCGGTGGAATGGCCGGGGAAGGCAATGGCCACCGCGCCCTACGCAGAGACCGTCGCCACGCTCCAGCACTTCCTGGCCCTTCAGGCCGAGCAGGAGGAGGGGGACCGCCTGGTGATGCAGGCCTTCCTCGATGCCCAGGAGGCGGCCATGAAGGCCGTGCTCGCAGTAGCCGCATCCGGGAGCGGGGGTGCCGGAAGGCCCGCGATGAGGTGCCAGCGGCCCTTTATGGGGGAGATCTACCAATTGGAGCCTGGGCGTGAGCTGAGGGCTCACCTGGTGCTCGACCTGGACGAACACCGGTTCTTTCTGGACCACACACTCATCAAGATACCCAGGGGTCTGAGGCCACCGGAGGAGTGTCTGCCCACCCTCCCCATGACCTTCGGGATCGAGATTCTGGCCGAGGCGGCCTCCTCGCTCCTGCCCCACCTTCCGATCAACGGGGTTCAGGATGTGCAGGCCTCGCGCTGGGTCTCTTTCATCGACGCGCGGAGGCTGGACCTCGAGGTGCACGCCAGGGTTACCGGGCCGGAAACCGTGGTCGCGGAGGTCTTCATGGAGGGGGGCCAGAAGCCCGTGTACCGGGGAGTTGTCACCCTGGGCCCCAGACCTTCCCCTCCCGCGCCCATAGGGATCACCGTGGAGCGCGACTGCCCGCACACGGGCCCCGAGCTCTACTCCAAGAACCGGATGTTCCACGGCCCGGCCTTTCAGGTAGTGCATTCCCTTCAGGGGCTTTCGGATGAAGGGATCTCGGGTACCCTGCTGGTGCGCGATCCTTCGGAGCTCTTCGCCTCGCCCATGGCCGACCCCATGGTATTTGATCCGGTGGTCCTCGATGGAATGGGGCAGCTCGTGGGATACCGGGCGCAGGTGGACCGATTGACCGCCTACCCGGTCCACGTTCAGCGGGCACTCGTATACTCCGACGCTCCCCCCCCCGGTTCGCTGGTTTCGGCCGTAGGGCGCCTGCGAGCGACGGAGGGTCGCTTCCTGATTTGGGACATCGACGTGCTCGCTCCTTCGGGCCAGGTCTGGATGCGGCTGGAGGGCTGGAAGATCTGGAAGTTCCTCTGGACCGAACCGGCCCGCCTCTTCTATTTCGACACGTGTGGGCGAGGCCTCGGCACGGAGTGGGAGAGCGGCCTCGACGGAGCGCTGTGCGTGCGCGTCCACCGCTCCATCTTCAGGGACCTCGACCCGGAGCGTGTGATTCGGTCCTTCCTGCGTGGCGAAGAGTGGGAGCGGTACGTGCGGACCAAGAGCCTGGACACGCTCCTGGGCATGGTGGCTGCCAAGGATGTGGTCCGGCTTTGGCTGCGAAAAAGGAGGGGCCTCTCGCTGCACCCGTTGGAGGTGAACCTCTCCTGGGATTCCTCCGGAGCGCCGAAGGTGGACCTACCTGGCGGGCCCCCTCTGGCGCTCTCCATCTCCCACGCGGGAGAGGAGGCCATTGGGCTGCTCGTGGAGGGGGCGCAGGGAGCGGGATGTGACCTGGTGGCAATGACGCAGCGGGATCCGACCTTCGAGACCACCGCCCTCGATTCAGAGGAAAGGGGGCTGCTGGACCGATTGGATGAAGGTGAACGCCACCTCTGGCTGCACCGGTGCTTCGCGGCCAAGGAGGCGGCGGTCAAGTGCTTCGGAGAAGGCTACGCAGCCTTGCCGAGGTTCCGCATCCGCGCCATCCGGCCCGATGAGGGGGGGGTCGAGGTGGAATGCCCCGACGGTCATGGCCGGTTGCAGGTTCATACCGTTCTAGATGCGGGCATGGCCATTGCTCTTGCCGCGCGATGAACACATCAATCCCCGGCCTTTCGCGTAGATCTGTCCGCGCTGCCCGACACCGGAACCGTTTGGTGATAGAATTCCAATTCCTTGGCGGACAGGGGTTCCGCTGCTGAACGGGGATGGACGATGAGCTCACCTGGCGATGGGGATGGGAAGAGGCTGGAGGGCCCGCCGGAGGGGCCGAAGGATTTCATCCGGGCGATCGTGGAGCGGGATCTGAAGGCGGGCGCGCACCGGAGCGTGGTGACGCGCTTCCCGCCCGAGCCCAACGGCTACCTGCACATCGGCCACGCCAAGTCCATCTGCCTGAACTTCGGCATCGCCAAGGAGTTCGGCGGGCGGTGCCACCTGCGCTTCGACGACACCAACCCCTCCAAGGAGGAGCAGGAGTACGTGGACTCCATCCAGGCCGACGTGCGCTGGCTGGGCTGGGACTGGGGCGGGCACCTCTACTTCGCGTCCAACTACTTCCAGCAGCTCTTCGAATGGGCCCTGCACCTCGTCAGGACCGGCAAAGCCTACGTCTGCGACCTCCCCGCCGACGAGGTCCGCCGCTACCGGGGCACGCTCAAGGAGCCGGGGCGGGAGAGCCCCTTCCGGAACAGGAGCGCGGAAGAGAACCTGGACCTGTTTCTGCGGATGAAGGCGGGCGAGTTCGCCGACGGTTCGCGCACCCTCAGGGCCAAGATCGACATGGCCCACCCCAACCTCAACATGCGCGATCCCGTCCTCTACCGGATCCTCCACGCCGAGCACCACCGCACGGGCGACGCCTGGTGCATCTACCCCATGTACGACTTCGCCCACGGCCAGTCGGACGCCATCGAGGGAATCACCCACTCCGTCTGCACCCTGGAATTCGAGGACCACAGGCCGCTCTACGAATGGTTCATCGAGAACCTTCCGGTGCCGCACAAACCCCGCCAGTACGAGTTCGCGAGGCTCAACCTCACCTACACCGTGCTCAGCAAGCGCAAGCTCCTGGAGCTCGTGAACAAGGGGTACGTCTCGGCCTGGGACGACCCGCGCATGCCCACCCTCGCGGGGCTCAGGAGGCGCGGCTACACGCCCGAGGCCATCCGGGCCTTCTGCGACCGCATCGGCGTGGCCAAGAGCAACAGCACGGTGGAGGTGGAGACTCTCGAGGGGTGCCTCAGGGCGGACCTGAACAGGACGGCGCTGCGGCGCATGGCCGTGCTCCATCCCCTGCGCGTCGTGGTCACCAACTACCCGGAGGGAAAGGCCGAGGAGCTGGAGGTGCCCAACAACCCGGAGGATCCGGCGGCCGGGTCGCGGGCCGTCCCCTTCTCGCGCACGCTCTACATCGAGCGCGATGACTTCCGCGAGGATCCGCCCAAGAAGTTCTTCCGCCTGGCCCCCGGGCGCGAGGTCCGCCTGCGGGCCGCCTACTTCATCACGTGCCAAGAGGTGGTCAAGGACGAAACCACCGGAGAGGTGCTCGAGCTCCGGTGCACCTACGACCCCGAGACCCGCGGCGGTTCGGCCCCCGACGGCCGTTCCCCGAAGGCAACGCTCCATTGGGTTTCGGCCCTCCACGCCGTGGACGCGGAGGTGCGCCTCTACGACCGCCTTTTCACGAAGGCCAACCCCGACGACTATCCCGAGGGAGAGGACTACAAGGCCAACCTGAACCCGTCCTCGCTGGTGGTGGTCCCCGCGGCCAAGCTGGAGCCCGCCCTGGCCTTCGTCCGACCGGGAGACCGCGTCCAGTTCGAGCGGCTGGGCTACTTCTGCGCCGACCCGGATTCCACCCAGGCCCACCCCGTCTTCAACAGGACCGTCACCCTCAGGGACACCTGGGCCAAGATCGAGGCGGCCCAAGCCAAGCGGTGAGCCCCTCCCTCCGCTCCGAGCCTCCAGCCTCTTCCGCGCGTCTCGCATGTCGCGTCTCGCCTCTCGCGTCGCGCGTCTTTCCTATCTGACCCAGGAGGAGCGAGTGGATCTGTGGACCGTTCTGGCTCTGGCTGTGGCGCTCTCCATGGACGCCCTGGTGGTGGCGGTGGCGACGGGCGCCTCGCTCCGGCAGGTCTCCCGCCGCCAGACCTTCCGGCTGGCCTGGCACTTCGGCCTCTTCCAGGCCCTCATGCCGGTGGTGGGCTGGGCCTCGGGCCTGGCCGTGGTGCGCTTCATCCAGGCCTATGATCACTGGGTGGCCTTCGGGCTCCTGGGGTTCATTGGCGGGCGCATGATCTGGGCGGGACTGAGACCGAAAGACGAGGGGGCCGAGACGAGGGACCCCACCAGAGGTCTCAGCCTCATGCTGCTCTCCCTCGCGACGAGCATCGACGCCCTCGCCGTGGGCTTCAGCCTCTCGCTCATGAACGTCTCCATCGGGTGGCCCGCGCTGACGATCGGCGTGGTGACCGCCTGCATCACCGCCGCCGGCGTTCATGCCGGGAGGGCCCTCGTGCGTCTGCGCATGCTCCCGATGGTGGCCGATATCCTCGGAGGACTCGTCCTCATCGCCATCGGCATCAGCATCCTTCTGGAGCACGGCCCCTCCTAGGCCAAGATGATGGGCCTGCCGAGAGGGGGGCGAAAGAAATTGCAGCGATGCATGGTTGTTCTGCATCTGGGATCGAAGCGGGAGCGGGGCTCAGCCAGAGCGGGGTTCGGACACAGGAGGCTCATGCTCCGAGGGTGGCAGAAGCATGGAGGAAAGATGAAGCGGACGATCTTGACGGCGATTTTGGGCCTGATCCTATGCCTGGCCGCGGGCTCTCACCTTAGGGCCCAGGAGCTGTCGCTCCTGGGAGGGGTGACCCGGGACGGAGGGATCGGGGACAGCTCCTATGCGTGGGCCATCGAGTATCTGCAGGGGCTCGGCGAGCACACGGCCTTCAGCGTGGCCTGGATGAACGAGGGCCACTTCCCCTACCACCACCGGGACGGCAACGCCTTCCAGTACTGGGGGCGGCTCACCGCCTTCCACCGGCAACTGACCCTGGCCGCGGGGGGCGGAATCTACCGCTATTTCGACACCACGGAGGCCGCGCACGGCGGCTCCTATTCCGACGTCCACGGCTGGGGAGCCATCGAGAGCCTCAGCGCCACCTGGTACACGCGGAGCCGATGGCTCCTCCAGGCAAGGATGAACTGGATCCAGGCCGCGCACAGCTTCGACGCCTGGTCCGCCGTGCTGGGAATCGGCTACCAGCTCTCCGCGCCGTCCGGGCCGGGCCCCCGCCCCAGGCCGCCGCACCAGGCGGAGTGGACCACGCGAAACGAGGTCACCCTCTTCGCCGGCCAGACCATCGTCAACAGTTTCCACTCCCAGTCATCCATCGCCTCCAGCTTCGAGTACCGGCGGGGCATCGGCCGCTACTGGGATGCCTCCATCGCCTGGCTGAACGAGGGCGACAGCCGCGTGGTCCGGCGAAACGGCCTCATCGCCGAGGTCCAGGCCGTGCGCGCCTTCCTCGGAAACCACCTCGTCCTCGGCGCGGGAGGCGGGGCCTACGTCGCCATCGACAAGCGCCGTTCGCCCGCTCCGGGGGAGCTGGTGCCCGGGGGGACGCTCGCCGGCATCGTCACCCTGCGGGTGGCCTACCGGATCAACGACCGGTGGGAGATCCCCGCCCACTGGAACCGGATCGTCACCGGGTACAACCGGGACACGGACGTCTTCCTGGTCGGTCTGGGCTGCCGATTCTGAGGGGAAGGGCGGGAACGAAGGGCCGAGTCGGAGGGCACCACATCGATGTCCAATTTTCGGTGGAAGGGGTGCCGTTCGGGCGACTATCCTCCTTTCAGCGGGAGGATCCCGCGGACACGGAGGTCGCGATGATCGCTTTGCCGCCTCAGAGCGAGATGGATACTGCCTTCGGGGCCAGCGATGCCAGCTACGACGGGATCTTCTTCGTCGCCGTCACCACCACGGGCATCTTCTGCAGGCCCTCATGCCCCGCCCGGAAACCCTTGCCCCGGAACGTGCGTTACTTCGCCACGGCGCGCGAGGCTCTCTTCGCGGGCTTCCGCCCCTGCAAGCGATGCCGGCCCATGGAAACGGTCGGCCGCCCTCCCAACTGGGTGCTCGATCTCCTGGCGCGAGTGGAAGAGGGTTCGGGCGGGCGCCTCAAAGATGCCGACCTGAAGGCGCTGGGCCACGATCCGGCGCGGGTCAGGCGCACCTTCCAGCGGCATTACGGCATGACCTTCCAGGCCTACTGCCGGAGCAGGAGGTTGGGTCGCGCGCTCGAGCAGATCCGCCGGGGGGCCGATTTGGACGAGGTGGTGCTGGATCACGGCTTCGAATCCCACAGCGGTTTCCGCGAGGCCTTCGGGAAGACCTTCGGGAGGCCGCCCGGGAAGGCCCGCTCCACCGGCTGTATCGTCGTCGCCTGGATCGAGACGCCGCTGGGCCCCATGGTGGCCGGGGCGACCGCCGACGCCATCTGCCTGCTCGAGTTCACCGATCGGCGCATGCTGGAGGCCCAGCTTCGGACGCTCCAGGCCCGGTTCAAATGCGCCGCCGTGCCCGGGTGGAACCGCCACATCGCCCAGCTCCAGGAGGAGATGGGGCAGTACTTCGCGGGGGCCTTGCGCCGGTTCAACGTGCCCATCCTGGCCCCAGGAACCCCCTTCCAGCAGCGGGTCTGGGAGGAGCTCCTGCGAATCCCCTACGGTGAGACCATCGCCTACGAGGCGCTGGCCGGGGCGGTCGGATCACCGGGGGCCTGCCGGGCCGTGGGCACGGCGAACGGCCTCAACCGCATCGCCATCGTCATCCCGTGCCACCGGGTGGTGAACAAGAACGGAAAGCTCGGAGGCTACGGCGGGGGGCTCTGGCGCAAGCAACGCCTGCTGGACCTGGAGCGGGGACAGGGCCCGCTGACGGGTCTGGGCGCGGGCTGAGGGTCCGCCTGGCGCAGCGCCGTTGTGAGTTACGTCCCCGGAGCCGCCGGGATGCGTCAAAACAGCTCCACCCCTTGCGTGCCCGGAATCCTCCCACTCTCATCCGCCGCTTTACTCATCCGAGAGGGAAGGGGTTGGCCCCTTCCCTCTCCCCCGCCTTCGCGGGGGCAGGCGCGCGGCTTCGGCCTCGCTGCTCTCCCATCCCCACTTCGAAGCAGTCCTTTGCAGAGGGTCAACCATACTGGTGTCGGAGTAGTACTTTGGGGCGCGCGGAGTTACCTTATGGACAGAAATCCGTTGCGGATCATGGGCGGGGGGCCCCTGGGGAGCCAGAGGCGAGACCGTGCTCCGCGGCGCCGGAAGGGACGGGAGACCATGGAACCCAAGGAGAGAGTAGGGGAGCGGGACGCCGGTCAGGGCTCTCCCAGGAAGAGCGCGGCGAAAGAGGCGGCCGGAGCCCCGGTCGTGGGGAGGGGGGGCGAGGCGGGAGGCGCTTGCGCGACGGTGCTGGCAGCCAGCCTCTCGGATCGGGCGGGCGGCCGGGAGGGCATCACCCCTTCGGTAGCCCTGCGGGACTGGATCGACCGTCTGGTCAAGGAGCACGGAGGAATCCCGAGCTGGAGGAAAGAGGGGCGGCTGGCCGTGCTCTGGGGCGGCGCGAAGGCGCGGGAGAGCGATCCCGAACGCGCCACGAGGGCCGCCCTGGCCCTCCGCGACGGTATTCTCGATCTGCGCGAGAAGGGCCGCCACACGCTTACCCTCCGCATCGGAATCGGTACGGGCTCCGTCTTTCGCGGCGCAGACGCTGCGGAGGGCGAGGGCTCCATGGAAGGGGCGGCCGTGAAGCTTGCCGCCGCGCTGGAGGCCAAAGCCCCTCCGGACGGCATCCTTCTCTCCGAGAGCACCTACCGGCACGTCCGGGGCGTCTTCGACGTCGTCCCCCAGGAGCCCATGGCCGCACAGGGCGGAGGGAGGACCGAAGGCGTCTACCTGCTGGATCGGGCCAAGCCCAGGCCGTTCCGGATGCCCATCCGCGGGGTGGGCAACATCGAGACGCGGACCATCGGGCGGGAGAGGGAGCTGGCCGCCCTGCAGGAGTGCTACCGGGAAGCGGCCGAGGGGGCCATGACCCGCGTGGCCGTCGTGGCGGGCGAGGCGGGCGTCGGGAAGTCGCGCGTGCTGTACGAGTTCGAGAAGTGGCTCGAACTGCTCCCGGAGGAGATCCTCTTCTTCGAGAGCCAGGCCGTCCCCGAAACCTCGCATCGGCCGAACGGGGTCTTTCGCGACCTCTTCTCCTTCCGGTTCGAGATCCGGGACAGCGACGGCACGGAAACGGTGCGCAAGAAGTTCCGGTCCGGAATGGCCAGCCTGCTGGAGCCGGACCGCGCCGAGGTCGTTGGCCACTGGCTCGGCTTCGATTTCTCGGGCAGCCGTCCGGTGGCCCAACTGCTGGGGAGCCGCTCTTTTCGGCAGCAGGCCCAGGCGGACCTGATCGAGGTATTCCGCTCCATGGCCGCCGACAAGCCAGCCGTCTTTTTTCTGGAGGATCTGCACTGGGCGGACGAGGGCTCCCTGGACCTCATCGAGCAGGTGGCCTCCCGGGTCCCGGACCGAAGGCTTCTCTTCGTCTGCCTGGCCCGCCCCGTTCTCTTCGACCGCAAAAAGGGGTGGGGGGAGGGTCACGAGGCCTTCAGGCGCATGGATCTCCAACCCCTCACCGAGGCGCAGACGCGCGAGCTCGTGGAGGAGATCCTGCAGCGGATGGAGGCCGTTCCCGAGAAGCTGCGGAACATGGTCGTGCGGGCGGCCCAGGGCAACCCCTTCTACGTGGAGGAGCTGATCCTGCTTCTCATGGACCGGGGCACGATCCTGGTCGGCGAGGACCTGTGGCGCGTGGATCTCGAAGGGCTGGAGCGGGTGCAGGTGCCTGGAAGCCTGAAGGGCGTTTTGAGGGCGAGGCTCGACTGCTTGCCGTCGAAAGAGCGGCTCCTTCTCCAATGTGCGTCCGTGGTGGGAAGGCAATTCTGGGGGGCGGCGGTGACGGAGCTTTCGGGCGAGGAGGGTCCGGAGGGCGATGGCCCAGCCTCCATGTATCCGCCCCTCCTGGAGATCGCGCGCGAACGCCAGCTCATCTTTCCGGCCAGGGCATCCTCCTTCGAGGCCTCACAGGAGTACTCCTTCAAGCACGCCCTGCTGAGGGACATCGTCTACGAGACGGTCGTGAAGAAGATGCGGCGCGCCTACCACGCCGGGGCGGCCCGATGGCTCGAAAGGAATCTTCAGGACCGGCAATCCGAATATCTCCCGGCCATCGCCGGCCACTACGAGGCCGCGGGCGAGAGCGAGCGGGCCGCCGAGTACCTGATCCGGGCCGGCAAGGAGATGGCGAAGGTCAGCGCCTTCCAGGACGCCGTCTCCACTTTCGAAAGGGCTGAACGCCTCCTGGGGGACGGCCGCCCCGAACAGAGGGCGATTCTCCTGGCTGATCTCGGCGACGCGATCAGGGTGCTCGGGGACCACGAGCGGGCCAGGCGTTGCCTGGAGGAAGCGGTGGGCCTGGCCAGGCGGACGCGTCAGCCCCGGACAGAGGTGGCGGCCCTCAACGCCCTGGCCCGCACGGCCATGATCCAGGGGGGCTACGCGGAGGCCAAGCCTTACCTCGCGGAGGCTCTCAAGCTGGCTTCGCGCCAGGGTGACCACGAGGGGGCCGCGCAGGTCCTGCTCAACCTGGCGGACGTCTCCTTCCGGCTGGGCGACACGGAGACGGCTTCGACCTCCGGCCAGCAGAGTCTGGAGATCGCCAAGGAGCTGAGGGACGCGCAAGGCATCGCGGGCGCCCACCGCGTTCTCGGGTTCGCCACCATGATGCGGGGAGACCTCGAGAGATCGGCCTGGCACCACCAGCAGGGACTGGAGATCTTCCGGACCATCGGGGACCGCTGGGGCATGGCCACCTGCTACATCAACCTGGGCGAGGTCCACCGCAAGATGGGCAAAATCGCGGAGGCGGTGGCATTCTGGGAGAAGAGCCTGCCCATCGCGCGGGAAATCGGCGCCAGGCTCAGCGTCGCCATCGCCCACCTCAACACCGGCGGAGCGCTGGCCCAAAGGGAGGGGTCAGAGAGCCGAGCCTTCAAGAATCTGAAGATCGCCCTGGAGGAGGCGCTGGACATCGGCGCCATGCCCCTCATCCTGGAGGGGCTCGTCGGCGTGGCGCTGCTCTATGCAAGGGAGGGCCAGCAGCCTCTGGCCGCCAGGCTCCTGGGGGCGGCCATGGCCCACCCCTCGTTCAACGCCGAGATCCAGGAATACTCGGACCCGCTGCTGAAGCAACTCCGGAGGAAGCTGGACGAGGAGACGCTCCGCTCCCTCATGGACCAGGGCCGGGGCCAGGAGATGACGGCCTTGGTCAAGGACCTCATCCGGAACCTCGCGGCAAGGCCGGGGGACTGAGGCGGGGTGAGGCCCGCGGGAGGGATCGTCGCATCAGTGCGCGCTCTCCGCCGAGCGTGAACGCATCCCGAAAGGAGGTCGATCCTATGGCGATGGAGACGCGGCCGTCTGGCCCGGGGGGTGGGGGACGGGCCATTCCAGGCCGTGTCCTCCCGGGCGCATCTCGCTGCGCCGCAGAAGATAGGCGAACAGCAGGCCGAAGAGGCCGAGCGAGGAGAAGATCCACAGCCCGGCGCGGTAGCCCGCCGGGTTGGAGGCACCCGCCGCCCAGTGGTCGTTCGCCCACCCCACCGAAAGGTTGAAACCCGCCAGCCCGATGTTCTGGATCATGGTCATGAGCCCGTTGGCCGTCCCGAGCTTGCGCTGTTCCACGATGTACGCCACGGAGGGCCACATGATGGCGGGGACGAGCGAATAGGCCACGCCCATCATGGCCATGGGCAGAAGGAGCGGCAGGGAGGTGTAGCCCATCATCAGGTAGACGGGCACCAGCAGAAGGGAGCCGAGCATCATGAAGAGGGCGCGCCTGCCCACCTTGTCCACCATGAGCCCGAAGAGGGGGGTGGCGATCATCGCGAAGAGGGTGAGCATGGCCAGGAGCTGGCCTCCCGTCTCGCGGCTCGCTCCGTGGGCCTCCATGAAGAACTTCACGGCGAAGGTCTGGAACGGGAAGATGGCCGAGTAGAAGGTCACGCAGAGCGCCACCATGTACCAGTAGGACGGGCTCATCTTGAAGATGTCGCGCCAGACCACCTTCTCGGCCTCGCCCCCTCGGGCCAGGGCGTAGCGGCGCTCGGCGCGGTTCTCCATGAGCCAGTAAAGCGCGGGGCCGGTGATGCAGAAGGTCGCGAAGCCCACGGCGATGAGCAGGGGCGCCTGCCAGTGCTCGTAGGCGGGCCTGGCCCAGGTGGGGGACATCTGGGCCGCCAGCGAGCCCATTCTCGCGATCGTGAGGTTGATGCCGAAGGCGAAGGAGAGTTCCTTGCCCCGGAACCACTTGGCCAGTGCGGTGGTGACCGCGACAATGAGGGACTCGGCCCCGAGGCCGAAGACGAGCCGTCCCGCCGCCATGAAGGCCAGCGAGCTCGTTGCGGCCGTCAGGCAGGCTCCCAGGAAACAGAGCACGCCGAAGAAAAAGGTGGCCTTCCTGGTGCCGATGCGGTCCACGATGATGCCGCCCACCAACACCATGAAGATGTTCGGAATGCTGTAGATGGCGTTGAGGAGCCCGATGTTCTCGTCGGAGAAGCACAGGTGCGTCTTCAGCACGTCGGCCAGGGGGCTGATGCAGTCGTAGGCGTAGTAGTTGCCGAACATGGCCAGGCTGATGATGACGAGCACCGCCCACCGGTAGGCGGGCGGCGGCTGTGGCCGTCCGCCAGCCGGGTCCGTTGCCGCCATTCCCCTCTCCCTCGCCATCCCCTCCCCTCCCGTGGCTCAGCCCGAGAAAGGCCTCTTGTGGTGGGCGTGGACGTGATCCCCGATGCGGCGGACGCGGGCCATCTCCTGCTCGTCCATCGGCCCTCCGTCCAGCGCGGACAGGGCCTCCCGAACGTGCGCCGCGCTGGCCGGCCCCGTCATGCAGACGTCCACCGCGGGGTGGGACAGGGCGAACCGGTAGCAGTCCCCGGCGCTCAGCGGCTCCTCCCCGGGAGGCATCTTCTTCGGATTCAGGAGATCGCCCCACCGCGTGGCCGTGAAGGTGACGACGCCCGGCCGGTCCTCCTGGACGAGCCGCGGGAAAACCTCCTGCTCCGCGCCTCGGTGAGCGGCGTTGTAACGCACGTGGAAGAGCCCGAATCGCCGGTCGCCGGACATCTCGGGGATGAGTGGACGGTTGTGGCTGGAGAAGGCCAGGTGCCGGAATAGCCCCTTCTCCCGCATGGCTTCGGCTTCATCCAGCAGGCGCTTCGAGGGCCACCTGTCGCGCCAGCCGAGCAGGAGCACGTCGGCCGAGTCCACGCCGAGGCCCTTCAGCGCGCCGTGGAACCAGCGCCGCATCAGCAGCGCGGAACGCGAATAGCTCTGGACGACGAGGACGATCTCGTCCCGCTTTCCCCGCGCGACGATCCGCCGGATCGCCTCGGCCATGGCGCCGGTCCGGCGCGAACCCCAGTAGAAGTAGTTCACGCCGGCGTCAAAGGCCTCCAGGAATGCATCGCACGGCGCGCCGTAGCCCGCAGAGATCCCCAGCCGGCTGACAGCGAGCCCCGTGCGCCCCAGGATTCGCTTCTCATGGAAGGTCGTGCTCATCGCGCCCTGTCTCCTTCATGGGGGACGGGGCGCGGCGAGGGGGTGCGGGGGAACGGGGAGGTTCCCCCGCTCAGAGGACGGCCCGCGTGAGGGCAGGGGGTCACAGGGCGCGAAGCGCCCGCCCTAGGGGGCCGGCCGAGGCCCCCTGGGGGGAGCGCGCCCCCGCGCGACGCGCCGTAGCCCGCAGAGATCCCCAGCCGGCCGACGAGAAGGCCCGTGCGCCCCAGCACCCTTCGTTGGCGGAAGTCCCCATTCCTCCCAATCCTCGCGGGCTCTTCGGGCAGTCCTTCCATGGTTCCCTGCTTCCCCCGCCTCTCTGATTCTATCCCTTACTCCCGGCCGCGCTCACCGAGTCGAGCCCCCTTCTCAGCCGAAGCAGCGTCCCCGGGCGCCCCATGGCCTGAAGGACGTCGAAGATGCCCGGGCTCTCGGTGCGGCCGGTGAGGAAAAGGCGGCAGGGGTGAATGAGGGCGCCGGCCTTCACGCCGGAGGCCTCGGCGTGGCCGCGGAGCACCTCCTCCAGCTTGGCCTGGCACCACTCCTCCTCGGCAAGGCCCTCCAGCTTGGGCAGGAGGCCTTCCAGCGCGGCGAGGGCGCCGGGGTCTTTCCGCGCCTTTTCCAGCCCCTTCGGGTCGAGGGGGAAATCGAGCGTCACGAAGGGCACCAGCATGGCCGCCAGCTCGCGCAGGTCCTTGGCCCGGGTGGCCATGACCCTGACCGCCGCCTCCCCGGGCTGAGGACCCGCGGGCAACAGCGCTTCCAGAAAGGGCCCCAGGACCACGGCCAGCTCGCAGGGAGAGGTTTCGCCGATGACCTTGGCGTTGATGAAGGCGAGCCGCTCGCGGTCGAAGACCGAGGCCGAGTTTTTGAGGGCCGAGAAGTCGAATCGGCGGATGACCTCGGTCATGGTGAGGAAGGGCTCCTCGCCGAGGTTGGCGCCGAGCTGGGCCAGGAAGTTGAAGAGCGCCAGCGGCAAGATGCCCTCGTCCCTGTAGGAGAGCACGGAGACCGTTCCGTGGCGCTTGGAGAGTTTCTTCTTGTCCATGCCCAGGATGAGCGGGAGGTGCCCGAAGACGGGCGGCTCCACGCCGAGCCCCGCGTAGAGCGCGATCTGTTTGGGTGTGTTGCTGATGTGGTCCTCGCCGCGGATCACGTGCGTCATCCCCATCGCCACGTCGTCGCTCACCACCGACAGGTGATAGATGGGAGTGCCGTCGGAGCGGAGGAGCACGAAGTCTTCCACCTCCGAGCTGTCGAACTCGATGCGTCCCTTCACCACGTCGTCCCAGGCGAGCTTGCCCTTGGGCACGTCGCAGCGGACGACGAAGGGCTCTCCGGCGGCGGCGCGGCGATCGGATTCCTCCCTGAGAATCGCGCGACAGAGCCGGTCGTACTTCCACTCGGCGGGCTTGCCGCTGGCGTTGCGCCGCGCTTCAAGGGCCTCCTTGGAGCAGAAACAGCGGTAGGCGTGTCCGGAGGAGAGGAGCTTGTGCGCGTTTTCGCGATAGAGGGACTGGCGCTCGGACTGGAAGAAGGGGCCCTCGTCCCACGCGATGCCGAGCCAGCTCAGGCCGTCCAGAATGGCCTGGGTCATCTCGGGCGTGGAGCGCGCCTCGTCCGTGTCCTCGATGCGCAGGATGAACGTGCCGCCGTGCCTGCGGGCGTAGAGCCAGTTGATGAGCGCGGTGCGGGCGCCCCCCACGTGGAGGTAGCCGGTGGGGGATGGAGCGAAGCGGACGCGAA
Source organism: Acidobacteriota bacterium (assembly GCA_021778515.1). Taxonomy (GTDB): domain Bacteria; phylum Acidobacteriota; class UBA4820; order UBA4820; family DSQY01; genus DTPS01. The sequence goes on along the minus strand of JAJYCJ010000028.1, from coordinate 2,571 downwards.
CGGGCATGGGATCCTCCCTGCTTCGAAGCCGCGAGCGGTTCTGCGGGTTCCGGTCCGCGGGCCGCCCCAGCCGGGCCCCCGGTTCTCGGCCGGAACAAAGTACCACCTCGTCAGGGTTTTGCCAACCGTCCCCAATCCCGCGATGGAACATGGCTGTAGCGCTGGAAATCAGGCAGTCAGTGGCTTTCGTAAAAACCGGTATGCACCCGCCAAGGGATTGGGGTGGCCACCGACCCCGGACTGGATCCGGGGGAGGAAGCCCCAAGGGCGGGGGCGGGCCCCACCGGGCTCGGCCCGTGGGGCGGGGCCCCGGAGGGTAACACGACGATTCGTCAGGCTTTGCCTGCGAATCGGAGGAGAAAGCCCATGGCCCTCCCCGTTCAAGCGAGAAAGCCCTTTCCCCCATGAAGCTGAGCCTTGGTCGAAAGCACCTGCGTCGCCATCGCGGAATTTGAGACCGTAGAAAGAACCGAGCCTGGGAGTCGGGGGAGCTATAATATTCACGGGCACGGTGGTGTTCGTCCGACGGAGACCGGTCATGGTGGCTTGCGGGCATCGGTGTTGGGCCGGGGCGATTCTCATCGCAGTGGCCGTGAGTCTGGCTTCCCAGACCCCCGCCCCCTCCGGCGGGTTGGCCCTCCTCAAGGAGGGGCGCTTCGACGATGCCGCGGCCGAGCTGGAGCTGGAGGTCAGGCGGAAGCCCGATGACCTCGGCCTGCGTGCCGCCTGGGTCAAGAGCCTGGTGGAAGGGGGACGGTGGATCGAGGCCCTCGCGGCGGCCAAGGAGACGTCGGAGCGTGCGCGGGCCGACCCCGAGGCCCGGCTGATGTTCGGGGACTGCCTCTTTCTCAACTTCCGCGCCGAGGAGGCCCTGGCGGTCTGGCGGCCCGTGCTGCAGGATGAGCGGTGGCGGGCGCTGGCCCTTCCCAAGATGGTCAACGCCGCCCTCGGCCTGGGGCGCAAGGCGGAGGCCCTGTCCCTGATCGCCCGAGCCGAAGCGGAAGGTGTGCCTCCCACCGCGGACCTGCTCTCCCTGAGAGTTCGGGCGCTGGATGATCCGGCGGACAAGCTGGCGGTCTTGAAGGCCATCGCCCGGATCGCCCCCGGCTCCCAGGCCCTGGCGGACCAGGTGCGGCTCTATGAAGCCCTGGCGCCGGTGGGCCCCGTGCGCATCGCCTCCCCCGCCGAGTTTCCCGGAAGCACGCAGCTCCGGGAGATCTACAGGGAGCCCAGCCTCAAGGTGGTCCTGAACGGGAAGAAGACCTGGCTGGCCTTGGATACGGGAGCCGAGTCGCTCCTGGTCAACGCCGATCTGGCGCGAAAGCTTCGGCTGCCCGAGCTGGGACGCGTGTCCCTCGAAGGCTGGGGCTACCAGGGTCCACGCCAGTCTCGCTCGGTCCTAATCTCCCGCCTGGAGATAGCCGGCATGACCGTGACCCAGCAGCCGGCCGTGATCAACGTGCGGGACAGCGAGTTCTGGACCAACAAGGGCGGGTATCTGGGGCTTTCTCTCTTCGCCGGGTTCGTGACGTACTACGACCGCCGGCACGGGAGGTTCGCTCTCTGGCCCAAGGGAACGCCGCCCGAGCAGCTCCTGGGGGAGAAGGGGACCACCCTGCCGCTCCTCTGGGTGGAGGGCGTGCCGCTCGTCCAGGTGAGGCTCCAGGGGCGGGGGCCCTTCCCCTTCCTACTGGACACCGGGGCCCCCTACACCCTGCTGGCCTCCCAATACGTCCCGAAGCTCGGCATTCGCATCAACTCGGGGAAATACGGAAACCTCTACGGCCTGGGCTTCTCGGGAGCGTTCTCCTCGGGGCTGGCGGAGCAGGTCACCCTGGAGTTCGCGGGGCGGGTCTTTCACGAACCCGTGGCGCCCGTGACCGAAGTCCCCCAGCGTTTCCCGCTTCCCCTCTGGGGCATCCTGGGGCGGGACATCCTGAACCGGTACCGGATGGTCTTCGACGGCCCGGGAAACACCGTCACGGTGGTGCCCTACCCCGATATGAGGTGAGTCGGAGGCGGGGAGTCGAGGGAGATCTGGACGGGGCTGTCTCCGCCTCTCCCTCCCTGCGTCCCGGGCCCGGCTACGCAAAGCCCAAATCCCGCGATTGGAAATTGGAGCGGCTCCGAAAGGATCATGGATGGTAGTTTCCGTGGAAGGCGATCTTCACCCGCCAAGGGATTTGGGTTGCCTCCGACCCCGGACTTGATCCGGGGGAGGAAGCCCCAAGGGTGGGGTGGGGCCCCAGCGGGCTTTGCCCGTGGGGCGGGGAGGGAATGGCCCTCCCCGCCCAAGAGACAATGTCTTCGCCTCGTGAACCCGAACCATAGCCGAAGCCACCCGCATTTCAATCGCGGGATTTGGGAAAGAGAAAGAAAAGCTCCCCGGTTCAGCGCCGGGGAGCTGTCAGAGGAGGGGGGATCCTCATGGGAAAGCCGTTCGCTCACCCCGCGCCCTCCGAAGAGGAGGGGGAACTCCCCGGCCTCGCGGCCGGGGAGTTCTGAGAGGAGGGGGGATCCTCTTTGGAAAGCATCTCGTGGAACCCCCAGGGTTCCAGGCCCCGGGCCGGC
>JAJYCJ010000027.1 GCA_021778515.1 Acidobacteriota bacterium | reverse complement strand
TCTGCCAGAGCATGACCGAGGTCATGGATATCCTCGAGCGCAGTCTCCACCACCTGGGCAACGACCCCCACCTGGTCCGATCCATGACCCATTTCGATTGGATCAGTACTCTATCTTAGATGTATAAATGGTATGAGTATGCGCCAAAGTTCCCGGGTGGAATGACCCCCAGCTACCCTCCCTGCCGTCCCCTCATCCCTCAGCGGCCACGGCGGCCTGCGCGGCCTCCTGCCTCTTGGCCACCTGCGCGCGACGCAGCATGAGGAGCGCCAGCACCCACGAGACCGCCACCACCGCCGCGGCCGTGAGATAGGGCGCCGGGATGCCGATGCTCTCGAAGGCGTAGACGCCCCAGAACGGCCCCGTGATTCGGGCCAGCGAGGACATGGACTGGTAGAGGCCCAGAACGCCTCCCTGCTCGTTGGCCGAGGAGAGCCTGGAGACCAGCGAGGAGAGGGTGGGCTGCACGAGCCCGGCGCCCAGGGCAAGAGGGATGAGGAAGACCATGAGCAGGGGCACCGAGTGCGCCACGAGCATGAGGAGGTAGGAGGGGATCAGGATCAGCGTGCCCGCCACCACCAGGCGCCGCTCGCCGAATGCCTTGGTCAGCCTTCCGATCAGGCCGCCCTGCACCACGGCCGCCAGCAAGCCGATGAAGACGAAAAGGTAGGTGACGTGCGTGATGCTCAGGTCCAGCCGATGGTTCAAGAAGAGCGCGAAGGTGGACTCGAAGTTAGCGAACGCGAAGGTGGAGAGGAAGAAGATCAGGAGCACCAGCCCGATCTGCGGGTGGCTCAGGGCATCGCGCAGGGCCTTGGTGGAAAACCAGCCGCGCTTGGGCAGGGAGGCGCGGCCGGCCCTGCTGGCCACGGTCCACGTTTCGGGCAGCCAGAAGGTCGCCACGATCAGCGCCGTGAAGGAGAGCCCCGCCGCGAAGAATCCAGGCCATCGCTCTCCGAAGTGGACCGCCAGTCCTCCGATGGCCGGCCCCAGGATGAAACCGAGGCCGAAGGCCGCCCCCACCAGCCCCATGCCGCGGGCCCGCTTCTCCGGCGGCGTGACATCGGCGATGACCGCCTGCGCCGTGGAGACGTTGGCCCCCATGGCGCCCGCCACGATGCGCGAGAGGAAGAGGAGCGCGAGCGAGTTCTGGAGCCCGAAGAGGAGGTAGCCCAGGACCGACCCGACGAGGGAGAGGAGCAGGATGGGCCGCCGGCCGAAACGGTCCGAGAGCCTGCCCAGAACCGGGGCGAAGAGAAATTGCATGAGCGAGTAGACGGCCATGAGAAGGCCGAACATGGCCGGGCTGGGATGGTACCTCTGGCCGTAGAGCGGCAGCAGCGGGATCACGATGCCGAACCCCATCAGGTCGATGAAGACCACGAGGAAGACGATCAGGAGGGTGGGCTTTTTCAAGGGTTCAGTCTCCTAGGATGAAGAGCTTGGCGAGACCGCGCGGGCGCCAGGGTGCGTTCACGGGGCTTCGAGGGGGACGAGGCTGAAGCGCTCCACGTCCACGAGTCCCTTGTCCGTGAGCTTGAGACTCGGGATCACCGGAAGGGCGATGAAGGCCAGGGTCATGAAGGGGGCGGGGAGCGGGCAGCCGCATTCGCGCGCCGCCTCGTGGATCTGCTGGAGGGAGCGGGCCACCTCGACGGCCCCGGCGCTGGACATGAGGCCCGCCACGGGCAGGGAGAGGGTGGCCAGCACGCGCCCCTCGCACACCACCGCGAAGCCGCCGCCCATGGCGGCCACGACGCTCGCGGCGTGCGCCATCTCGCGGGGCGAAACCCCTACCGTCACGCAGTTGTGGCTGTCGTGGCTGACGGTGCTCGCGAAGGCGCCCGCCTTCAGGCCGAAGCCGGAGACGAAGCCGAGCCCCACGTTGCCGGTGCCGCGGTGGCGCTCGATCACGGCGGCGAACTGGAGAAGCTTACCGGCTCCGGCCTCCTCCGCGTCGCCCGTCTCGCTCCTCGTGGTGATCTGCGCCGGTTCCACGCCGATGACCCTCACGCGGCCCGAGGCGGGGAAGCGGCCCAGCCGTTCTTCGAGGCCGGGCGGAAGGTGGACCGAAGAGAGGGTCCCGGCGGCCTCCTTCCGGGCGATGGGGGCCAGCAGGCGGCCGCGCTCGGCCACCTTGAGCCCGTCGTGGTAGACCGAGAGGACCTCGAAATCCCGAAGGTCCCGCAGGATTGCCAGATCAGCGCGGTAACCGGGTCCGATGCCGCCGCGGTCCCTGAAGCCGTAGAGGGTCGCGGGGTTGAGCGTGACGGCGCGCAGGGCCCAGAGCGGGTCCAGCCCGGCCTTCACGGCCACCCGGAGGGCGTGGTCCAGGTGCCCCTCGCGCACCAGGTCGTCGGGATGGCGATCGTCGGAGGCGATGCAGACCCGGTGGAGGTTTCCGGCTGTGACTGCGGGGGTCAGGGAGGCCAGGTTCTTCGCCGCGGAGCCCTCGCGCATGAGCACCCACATGCCCCTCCTGAGCTTGGCGAGGGCCTCCTCGGCGCTCCCGCACTCGTGGTCCGTCAGGATCGCCGCGTTCAGGTAGGCATCCAGGTCGCGCCCCTGCAGGCCGGGGGAGTGGCCGTCCACGATGAGGCCGCGGCGCTGGGCCGCGAGGACCTTGCGGAGAACTTCGGGGACCCCGTAGATCACTCCGGGGAAATTCATCATCTCCGAGAGGGCCACCACGTCCGGGTAGGCCCCCATGGCGCCGTCCAGGTCGGCCGCCTCCAGCGACGCGCCGGCCGTCTCCATGTGGGTCGCCGGCACGCAGGAGGGAAGGGTGAAGAAGAGGTCCACGGGAAGGCCCTCGGCAGCCCTCCTCATGTAGGCGTAGCCGTCGAGCCCCAGAACGTTCACGATCTCGTGCGGGTCGCTCACGGTGGCCCCGGTCCCGTGCGGCACCACTGCCTCGGCGAAGCCCTCCGGCGTGAGCATGGAGGATTCCACGTGGATATGCGGGTCGGTGAAGGCCGGAGCCAGGTAGGCCCCGCCCAGGTCCACCACCTCCCGCGCGGAGCGCTCCCCGCCCCCGAGGGCGCACACCCTGCCCTCGGCCACCGACACGGTGGTCTCCAGGATCTCTCCGGTGAAGGTGGAGACCACCCGGCCGTTCACGAAGAGAAGGTCGGCCGGCTCCTCGCCCCGGGCCACGCGAATCCGTTTCGAGAGGGACCCGATCCCCGTTTCCGCTGTCATCTGCTCCTCCCAGCCTCGGTGTTCATGGAGCGGGGTTTCTCTTGGAGGTGCCGCCGCCCTGCCGACTGGAGGCCTACGCCTCGTTCTCCACCTCAATGAAGAACGCCTCGAGGCCCAACTCTCTTTCCAGGTGCGCGGCGAGCGCGCGGATGCCCACCCTCTCGGTGGCGTAGTGGCCGAGAGCCGCGAAGCCGAGGCCCTCCTCCCGGCAGAGATAGGTGACCGGCTCGGAGGGCTCGCCCGTGACGTAGGCGTCTAGCCCCTCCGCCACCGCCTGCTCCGCCTCCCGGGCGGCGGCGCCCGAAACGATGCCCACGGTCTCGACCTCGCCCCGCGGCGGGGGGATGGCCAGGGCCCTGTGCCCGTAATAGCCCTCCAGACGGGCCAGGAAGGCGTCCCATGGCTCGGGATTCGGCAGGGACCCTCGGACGCCGATGGCCGAGCCCTTGTAGTCGCAGAAGGGGGCGATCTCCCGAAGCCCCAGCTCCCGCGCCGCCACGGCGTTGTTGCCCACCTCCGGGTGGGCGTCCAGGGGCAGGTGGTAGGCGAGGAGGTTGAGTTCGGCGTTGAAGAGGAGCCCCAGCCGCCGGCGGAGGAGCCCCACGACGGGCCTGACGCCGTCGCCTTTCCAGAGGAGGCCGTGGTGGACCACGAGGGCGTCGGCACCGCCCCGGGCCGCCCGCTCGAAGGCCTCCGAGCAGGCGGAGACCGCGAAGGCCGAGCGGCGCACCTCCTCCCGCCCCTCCACCTGGAGCCCGTTCAAGGAGGCGTCATCGTAGAGCTCCACCTTGAGGTAGCTCGCCAGGTAACGTTCCAGTTCGGACCGCTTCATGCCCCCTCCCGTCGGAAGTCCCGAAGGTCAATCATCCGGGTTCGCCGCGCGGAGGAAGGCCTCGGCGGCCTGGATGTCCTCGGGCGAGTCCACGGCGCAACCCGGCCACTGGACCCGGGCGGCCCGGATGACCACGCCCCTCTCCAGCGCCCTGAGCTGTTCGAGGCTCTCCGTGCGCTCGAGAGTGCCGCGGGGCCAGCTCGTAAAGGCCGCCAGGAACTCCTTCCGGAAGGCGTAGATGCCCACGTGCCGCCAGAGCGGCGCCAACCCGAAGGCCACTTCGCGACAGAAGGGCACGGGGCTGCGGGAGAAGTAGAGGCAGCGGCCCTCCTCGCCCAACGCCGCCTTGACCACGTTGGGGTTGTCAAATTCCTCCCGGCTCCGGACCGGCGCCACGAGCGTGCCCATAAGCAGTGAGGGATCCCGGGACATGAGCGCCAGCAGCGCTTCCAGGGCCGAGTGATCGAGGGTGGGCTCGTCGCCCTGGAGGTTGAGGACCACGTCGCACTCCATTTCGCAGACCGCGGCTTGGACCCGGTCGGAGCCCGTGGGACAATCCGCCGGGGTCATTACGGCCTCGCCACCGAAGCCCCTCACCTCCCGTGCGATGCGCTCGTCGTCGGTGGCCACCACCAGCCTGTCCAGGCCCCGCGCCCGCGAGGCCCGCTCCCAGACCCACCGGATCATGGGCCGGCCGAGGATGGGGGCCAGGGGTTTTCCCGGGAACCGCGTGGAACCGTAGCGTGCCGGGATGACGGCGACGGTGCGCATGCTTCCTCCTGTATTTCATTGTACCAAAGCGGCCACGAGCCGGCCATGAACGGGGATGGAGCTTTTGCCGCAGCGCCTTTTGCCTCGGGCCTCCCGCTGGATTTCGGGATGAGACGACGAGGTCATGAGGTGATGAGGCGAAACCAAGAAGGGCCGGAGAATCGCGCCGTGGGTCCTCTCTATCCCTTGTCCCCTATCCGCGGCCCCTTTGCTTATCCTGCTTGACACCCCACCCTCGACAACCGGCCCGCGACCTTCATGGCGGAACCCGGCTCCGCGGTGGCCCGAACCCTCCTACCCTTGACAGGACGGCTCATCCGCGTAGAATTTCAGGAGGTAAGGTCACCCGGCTGCCCGTGAGCGGCGGTCGCGGAAAACGCTGACGGGGCGGTACCCGCCTTCGAAGGAGGTTATCGCGATGAGGGGGAAGTTTCGGGGAGGCTGGGCTCTGGCCGTGGTCGTTTTGGCGGCCGTCGGTTGCTCCAGACCGACGAAGGTCGAGGTCAGGCCGGACCACGTCATTCTCCGCGAGGCTGGCGGCAGGAAAAATCTCCTGGTCACGGTTCTGGATCAGAAGGGCCGCCCCATGGACAAGGCCAAGATCACCTTCGCCAGCTCGGCCCCCGACGTGGCCGAGGTGGATGCGTCCGGAGTCGTCAAGGCCAAGAGTTCCGGAGAGGCGATCATCAGCGCCACTTGCGGCAAGGCCACAGGGGCGGCCCAGGTGGACGTGAAGATCGTCTCCTCCCTCAAGCTCGCCCTTCCGGATTCGGGCTCCGTCGGGCCCGCCGACACCGTGGTCCCCCTCGTGGTCTCGGGCAAAAATGACCAGGGGGAGAAGGCGGAGCTGGACGGGATCGCCTTCAGCTCCTCGGTTCCCCAGGTGGCCACGGTGGACGGCAAGGGCGACCTGACGCTCCTCTCCACGGGCGACACGGTGATCACGGCCACCATCGGGAAGGCCACGGCGACCCTCCCGGTGAAGGTGCAAATCGAGGTGCCGGCGGCAGTCAAGGTGGACAAGTCCACGCAGGAGGTGCGCCTGGGCGAACCTTCCCCCCTCGATTTTACGGTCCTTTCCGACCTCGGCCGGCCCATGAAGTCGGCCCCCCTCACCTGCACCTCGTCCAACGAGAAGGTTCTGCAGGTGGACGCCAAGGGCACGGCCACGGGCGTGGCCAGGGGGACGGCCGTGGTGACGATCGCCGCCGGGACGGCCAAGAACACCATCCGGGTGGTGGTCCGCTAGCTCCGTTCACCATGGTGTCCACAGCTCAACCAGGGTTCACCGGCGTCCCCGCCGGCGAGGCCGGCGAATGCAAGGCGTAGCCCTGGTTTCAACCACGCATTTCCGGGACCACCCAAGGAGGCCCCTTTGCGAATCGGCATCAACGGACTCGGAAGGATCGGACGGGGGTTCCTGAAGACCGTCTGGGAAGACCCCCGGCTTCAGGTCACCGCGCTGAACGACGTGGCCGAGGGAGCGGTCCTGGCCCACCTCCTGCGCCACGACTCCTACTACGGCCCGTGGTACACCCCGGTGACGGCGGTCCCCGAGGGCATCTGTGTCGGGGGGCGCACGATGCCGCTCTACCACTGCGCCTCGCCCAGCGACATCCCCTGGGAGGAGTGGGGGGTTGAGTGGGTCGTGGAGGCCACCGGCAAGTTCAAGAGCCGCCGGGCGCTGGAAGGGCACCGCTGCAACGTCCTGCTCACGGCGTCGAGCCAGGAGGCAGACCGGCAGGTCGTGTACGGTGTGAATCACGAATCGATCCGGCCTGGAGAAGTCCTCCTGTCGGCCACTTCGTGCACCACCCACTGCGTGGTCCCACCCCTGTGGGCGCTCCACGAGCGGTTCGGGGCCCGTTCGGTGCTCTTCAACACGGTCCACTGCTACAACGTGGGCCAGACCCTGGTGGACGCGCCCCAGAAGGACCTTCGGCGGGCGCGCGCGGGCGCCCTGAACATCATCCCCACCACCACAAGCGCCTCGCTGGCCCTCGAGGCCGTCCTGCCCGAGCTCAAGGGCAGGATCCGCGGGATGGCGGTGCGCGTTCCGGCCCCGGCCGTCTCCCTCACCGAGATCACCATCCAAGTGGAGCGGACGGCGAGCCCCGAGGCCGTGACCGACTGCCTTCAAGAGGCGGCGGACGGAGGCCTCAAGGGCATTCTCGCCCTCTCCCGGGAGGAGCTCGTATCCCAGGATTTCCTGGCGAGCACGGCCTCTTCGACGGTGGACCTGCCCCTGTTGCAGGTTCAGGAGGATCTCGTGAGGCTCATCGCCTGGTACGACAACGAATGGGGGTACGTCCACCGGCTGGTGGACCTGCTGGCCTACCTGGAGGGGAGGCAGCCATGAACAGGTATTTGTCGGTACGCGACCTGCCTGTGCAGGACAGGAAGGTACTGGTGCGGGTGGACCTGAACGTCCCCCTCCGCGAGGGGGTGATCCAGGACGAGACGCGGATCAGGTCCGTCCTCCCGACCCTGACCTCCATCCTGGATCGGGGCGGGGCGGTCATCGCCTGCTCCCACCTGGGGCGCCCCAAGGGAGCCGTGGTACCGGCCCTCTCGCTCGGCCCCGTGGCCCGACGGCTGGCGGAGCTCCTGCCCGAAAGGACGGTGCTCGCGGCCGTAGACGTCGTGGGGCCCGACGCCAGGGCGAAGGCCGCGGGACTCAAACCGGGCCAACTGCTCCTTCTGGAGAACGTGCGCTTCGAACCCGGTGAAACGAAGGGAGACGAGGCCTTCGCAGAGGCCCTCCGATCCCTCGCCGATCTCTACGTGAATGACGCCTTCGGCTCGTGCCACCGCGCGCACGTCTCCGTCCACGGCGTAGCCAAGCTCTTTCCTCGGGCGGCGGCGGGGATGCTGCTGGAGAGGGAGCTCCAGTACATCGAAGGGCGGCTGAATGACCCGGAGCGGCCCTACGCCGCCTTCCTGGGAGGGGCCAAGGTCTCGGACAAGATCCCCATTCTGGAGCGGCTCCTCGACCGGGTGGACTCTCTCTGCGTGGGCGGCGCCATGGCACTGAACTTTCTCGCCGCTCAAGGGCATCCCACGGGAAGAAGCCTCGTCGAGCCCGATCTGGCCCCCGTCTGCAAGGCCATCCTCACCAGAGCCGGAGAAAAACAGGTCGATCTGCTCCTCCCCGTGGACCACGTGGCTGCCACCGCCTTGGAGGCGAAGGAGGCCGAGGTGGTGGACGCGGATGCCCTGCCCGAAGGATTGGCCGCTTTCGACATCGGCCCCCGGACCATCCGGGTGTTCAGCGACGTCGCGCTCGCCAGCCGGACCCTCTTCTGGAACGGCCCCATGGGGGTCTTCGAGCGGCCCCTCTTCTCCGCCGGGACCCTCGAACTGGCCAAGGCCGTCGCCGCATCCGAGGGAGTGAGCGTGATCGGAGGAGGAGACTCGGTCTCGGCCGTCCAGGCGGCGGGCGTGGCCTCCTCAATCGACCACATCTCCACGGGAGGCGGCGCCTCCCTGGCGCTCGTGGCCGGGGAAAAGCTCCCGGGGCTGGAATTTCTTTCCCGCCTCTGAGCGTCCTTCGGCTTGGACACCCGTCCGTTCAAACGAACAGGGGGACCCTTTCGGGCCCCCCTCTTCACAACCTGCAACCTGGCTTCGTTCTAGAAGCGCACCGCGAGGCCGATCCGGCCGTCCACGGTGTTGATCTTCTCAACATCGTTGAACCCCATGTGGGTATAGGTCGCCTGCAGGTTGATGCCCACGTTCTTGGTGAAGAAGTGACGGTAGCCGACGCCTGCCTCTGCCGCCCACTTGGTCTCGCTGCCGAAGGCAAAGCGGCCCGGGGAGGGAAAGGCATTGAGCGTATAGGAGAAGGAGTCCCGGCGCGCGAATCCGGCGCCGATGAAACCGTAGACCTGATCGCTGTCCGTCAAGGAAGTGGCGTACTCGGGCGCCAGCATGAAGGTCCAGATGTGATCCTTGACGGAGGAGTCCTTTACCTTCCCTTCGAGGTAGCCCATATCGAAGTTGAGCTTGAAGTTGTCCGTGAAGGCGTAGCCCAGGCGGGTCGAATAGTTCCACCCGCCGTCCATCCACTTGTTGCTGTTGTTGTAGCCGGCGTTGAGATCCCAGAACCAGGGATTGCTGGGAGCCTGGGCGAAAAAGGGAAGGGAGCCGAAGGTCAGGAAGGCGGCGACCAGAAGCACTTTCTTCATCATGTTCCTCCTCGTTCGTGTTGGTACGACCCGTTGTTGGGAATCCTCCAATACCGACGGCCTTGAGCTAGCAAAAGTCGTACCAGCGGCACGGATCGGGGCGTGGCATGTCCCGTCACCGAAAATACCGTGGCAACCGCCAAAAGAAAGGGGGACGGCGCTCGCGCGCCGTCCCCCGGGTTCGTCCCGATGAAAGTTCTTCGAGCTACTCCATTTGCACCCTGTCCCCGAAGGTGATCGAGGAGTTGGAGGAGATGATCTTGACGCAGGCGGTGCGGCCCTCCGTCGTCAAAACAACGCCCTCCCCCAGGTACATTCGGAGGGCTTTGACCGCGCCGCTTTGGCTGTTGCGCAGCTTATCTTCCCGGGCCAGGAGGTCACTCTGACGCTCCTTTTCGGACTTGGTCTCCGTCTCCACGCCGGCTTGTGCCGTTCCGCCCTCGGCCATCGACTCTTCATGGCCCTCGTACTTGCCCACCTTCGGCATCCGGTAGAGGTCCTTCGGGCCTACGTTGATCCTCTGCTGGCGAAAGAGGTCCCTGGTGGTGTCCGTGAAGGTGCCTGTCTGCCCGGGGAAGCGGTAGAACCAGAGCTTGTCGCCGGGAAGGAGCCCCTCCCTGGAGCCCAGGTCGATGTAAACGATCTGGCTGTCGCCCATGTTCTCGATCCGGTCCTCCGACCAGACGACCCGGCCCTGGGGCTTCGTGCTGGGAGGCAGATCCAGCGGGATGGATGGGCTGCGCTTGATGTCCCAGGGGATGGGGATGACCTGCCAGGGAACCAGCACGTCGCCATAACGGATCTCGTCGCAGGACTGTGAAATCTCCGCGATGCTGGCGTGGGGCTGGACGGCCAGCACCTTGGCCTGGCCCACCCGGCGGACGTAGCGTCCGAGGTTCCTGCCAGTGATGGGGTGGCTGACGGTCTGGCCCGGCTCGAGGATGGAGAAGAGCATGCCCGGTTGCATCCCCTCGTCCTTGCCCTCGTTCAGGTAGACCACGTCTCCCTGGGCGAGGGATTCGCGCTCCCGCTCCGGCGCGGAGAGAATGGTCAGGTGCGGCCTCTTGAAGTGCTTTGTGATGAAGCCCGAACAGTAGACGTCGTCGGAGGAAACCGGAGGCATGGGGGCCTCCTGCTCCAGCTCCATCCCCCCCGTCTTGGGCTTCTCGGGCTGTTTCGGCGGGAGAGGCTCGGGCTCGAGAGGGACGTGCTCGCTCACGACCTGCGGCTTCTTGATGTAGAGAGGGTCGCCGGGGTAGATCCAGTGAGCATCCTTGATGTAAGGGTTTTGGTCCCAGATCTGGGGCCACAGCTGCCAGGTTCCCAGCTGGGCCTGGGCGATCTTGGAGAGCGTATCGCCCGGCTGGATCGTGTATACCTGGACGCCTTCGGGAGGCTTTTCCGGAGGGGTGTAGGGGGTCCAGTGGCCGTCCGCCTCCTTGACCAGGTGTTTTGGGGGAACCGGTGATCCCTTGTAGGTCTTGGCTTTCTCCAGCATCTCAGGAGAGACGGCAGGCGTCCCTGGCTGAGCGGCCGGCTTCTCGGCGGCCTTCTGGGGTGGCTGGGAGGGTTTCTCCTGCTGAGCGCCCGCGGTCACCCCCCACCCAAGTCCCAGCACGAAGGGTAGGATGAGCGTGAAATACGGCATCCGAATTCGCATCGCTATTCTCCCCTCACACACGAGACCCAATCTCCAATTAAGTGTATTGAACGGGTAGAAAAAAGTCAAGCGTTTGGTCTAAAACCCAATCTAATAGTTAAGGTTTTTCACCCTTCCGGCGCGTGAGGCTGTTCCCCTGCTCTGCCGGATCGTCTTTCCCGTCATCAGCGGTCTATCTCCTTGATCCTCTTGCGCATGGCGATGGCCCTCTGATCCCTCAGGCTGATGGCCTGGGCCTTGTCCAGGTACGCCCGGCACCGGGCGAACAGCCCGTTGTTCAGGTAAAATTCTGCCAGATCCAGAAGGAACTCGATATCCCGGGGGTCCAGCTCTATGGCCCGCTGGAATTCACGCTCGGCCATGTGCTTGGCCCGGCTGTTGGTGTTCTTCTCGTAGATTTTTGCCATCAGGTAGTGGGCCTGAGGCGAAAAACCGTTGTGGAAAAGCGCCAGCCTCAGGTGCTGGGAGGCATCGTGCCACTGCTCCTGGGCCATGCAGTCGAGGGCCCGTCGCAGGCTGAGCTGGGCCTCCTGCTGGCGGTTCTCCGAGTTCCGCCTGAGCGCCGTGTCGGCCTGGGCCACCGGATTCGGGCCTCCCTCCGCCTCGGGACTCTCGGCCCTTGCCTCGGCCTTGCGGTCTTCGAGGTAGCGGTTCTGCAGGAGAAGTAGGGACTCTCCCATCTTGGCGGTCAGAAAGAAGAGTTCCTTCTGGTGCCTCTTGAACACTTCCGGATGCAGATTGGCCGGGCTGAGGCGTTCCTTCAGGGCTTCGTGCGCCTTCACCGCATCGGCCGGCGCGCTGCCCGGGGGCACACCGAGCACCTTGTAAGGGCTGATCCCGGGGACCTTGAACGCCCGGACCAGGTTCTGGATGGCCTCCGACTGCCGCTGGATCAGGGCGGTCTCCTCATCGAGGCGGACCGCCAGGCCGGACAGCCGGAACGGCGGCTCCACGGCCGGCTCGCTGGCGAGGAGGCCGAGCAGGAGGAGCAGGTACACCCCGCTCAGGAGCTGCCGCCCAGGCAGAATTCCCGTCTGGAGCAGATCCGACACCGCCACCTGCTGCTGGCACTGCTGCAACAGGTAGCCGTGATGGGGCTGGATGGGCAGGTCCTCAGGAAGCACCTCCTCCACCCTGCTGACTTTGACGCCCGGCCTCCTGAGCACGGCCATCGCCTCCTCCGGAATCTGGTCGACCAACTGCACCAGGAGGGCGGGGATCTCCATCGGCAGGAGCCCCTCCGGTATGACCACCGGCTCTGACCGGCAGGCCATGGGAGCATGCAGGGGCAGGGACGCGAGCAGGGAGAGGGTCGCCTGTTGTTTGATGGGAGCCATGGGGACCGAGCGAGCCAGCCTCTCCTCCAGCTCTGCCAGGTAGAGCTGGAGGTCCTCCCCCCGTTCGCCGCACTCCAGGCCGGCACCCAGGAGGCCCGACCGGTAGCGCTCCCAGTAGAGGGGATGGACCAGCGTCCAGAGCCTTCCCTCACCGAACAGGAGGTGCAGTTCACCGTCCTGCGTTTGGATGGCGACCCTCCGGTGGGTGAAATCCACGAACCCTTCACCCAGCGCCTCGATCAGGCTCATGCGCGCCGGGCCCACTGCCGCCATGAGGCGGGCCAGGGCCGGCCGGCACGAGGACTCGTCCAGGGGCCGAGGCAGAATGACGGCCACCCCGGCGTCCCGAGCGCGGGACTCCAGCTCTTCCCCCACTCCGGCGGCCGCCACGATGGCCACGGGAGGAAGATCGGGAAAGTGGCCCCTGGCTGTCCTCACGAAGGACAGCCCGTCCCACTGACCGGCCAGCGTCATGTCGGCCACGATCGCCGTCGGCTTGCAGTCGGCCAGGAGCTCCATGGCCTGTGCCACCGTGCCCCTCTCCTGGAGATCCCAGGTCCTGGGAAGGGCCGCCCGGAGGACCTTGAGGAGGTCCGGATCGCGCGTGAGAACCAGAAGCGTGTTCATCCTTGTCCTTTCCAGAAGGCAAGGGCCGTCCGGAGTTCGGGGGCCGACGAGGAGGCGCGTTCGAGGTTCAGTCCGGCGAGAACCGCCTCCACGGCCTGGCGGACGGCCTTCGTCCCCGCCGCGCTCCCGCCGGGATGGCCGTGGATACCGCCGCCGAACTGGAGGATCACCTCCTGCCCGAACAGGGACATCAGATCCGGAACGTGCCCTGGGTGCAGGCCGCCCGAGGCGATGGGCATGGCGGGCAGGACGCCGCGCCAGTCCTGCCCGTCGGCCATCGTCCCATCCTCGGAGGGCCAGGCCCTCAGGGCGCGCGCCGAGCGCAGCACCGCCTCCCGGCTCCCCTCCATCTTGCCCACCGCCGTTCCCACGTGAAGCTGGTCGATGCCCGCGAGGCGGGCCGAGCGCGCGATCACCTCCATGGCGATCCCGTGTTCGGGCAAGCGCGTGAAGGCCGCGTGCATGGCCCTGTGCCCGTGAAGGATCAATCCCATGCCGGCCCCGCGGAGGCTCTGGACCCCCGACCAGCCGGCCGTCACCAGGTCGACCATGGCGAAGCGGCCGCCGAGGTGGGCCACGAGCCCCGTCCTCCTCAGCATGACCTCCGTGGGGGCCGTGACGTTGGGGATGTACCCCTTGGCGGAGCCGGTCACATCCTCCGCGCGCTTCGCCGCATCGAGGCAGGCCTGGAGCCGCTCCTCGAAGGGACAGAAGCTCTGGGAGGTGAGGTTCTCGTCGTCCTTGACCACGTCGCAGCCCGCCGTCATGGTCTCGTAGACCACCTGGGCTTGGGCCTTGGGATCCAGGCCGATCTTCGGCTTCACGATGGTGCCGACGAGGGGGCGGCCGGTGACGCCCAGGACTTCCCGGATGCCCTGGATGCCCCTGGCCGGACCCGGAAAGGAGGCGGCCAGGGTTTTCGGGAAGCGCACGGCCTCCAGGCGCAGCCTCCTCACCTCCTTCATCCCAAAGATGTTGCCTGCCACGGAAGAGAAGACCTGGGCCATGTTGCCGCCCTCGAAGAGGACCGCGCCGTAGGCGATCACCACACCCCGATCGTCCGCGGCGAGGACACGCGCCCTCAGCCTCTCCCTCAGCTCGGGAGTGAGGGCCGCCACATCGGTCCAGGTGCCGATGGAAGACTCGGCGGCCAGGGCATTGGCGGTCTTTTCCAGGGAGGTGCCCGCCTCCGGCTCCACGCGGAACCGACATACCAGATCGTCCTCCAGCGGCTCACCGCCCAGTTCCAGGTAGGGAAGCGCTTCCCCGGGCATCGCCGTCCTCCTATGAACACCCTCGCGCGGGGGGCGCGGGCGGGCAGAGGGCCAGGATATCCTTCACGAGCCCCCTCTCGGTAATGAAAGCCGTCACGTACTTGAGGTGCACCTTGTCGAAGGCCGGGTTCAGGACCAGGACACCTGCCGGCGCGTCGGGCCACACCTCCGCCGGGTCCCGCTGCTCCACCGCCTCGTCGATGTGGTCCCGAACCACCTTGAGCGTGAGGGTGGCGCAGTAGGTGGGCACGTCATACCGGCTCGCCACCACGCAGAAGATGCCCGTGCCCACCTTGTTGATGAGGTATCCCGATGGAAGCACGGCGTCGGCACCGAAGAGGAAGAGGTCGGCCCCGTCCAGCGCGTACTTGGCGGCCGCGTCCACCATGTGTCTCACCTCGATGCCCTCCCGCGCCAGCTCCGCGGCCGTGATGCGCCCCTGGAAGCGGGGTCGGGTCTCCGTGTTCAGCACCGTGAAGCGCTTGCCCTGGCGCCGGGCCTCCTTGAGAACCGAGACCGCCGAGGAGGAGTGGCAGTGCGTGAAGACCGTCATGCCGTCGCTCACCAGGTCCGCGCCGACGCGGGCCAGGGTCTCTTCGTCCCGGCGGACCTGCTCCAGCAGCGCTCCGGCCCGCTCCGCCGGCTTGCCCATGACATCCTCCCCCTCCGCGCCGGACAGGAAGAGCTCGAGGAGATTTCTCAGCATGGGCTCGTTGGGGCGGGCTCCGGCGAGGAGTTCGGCCAGGGCGCGGCGGTCCGCTCCGGGCTCCGCCGCCAGCTGCGCCGCCAGGGCCTCGACCGCCGCCTTGGCGATGGCGTTGGCGCCCTGGATCTCCAGGCTCCGAATACGCGCGGCGGTGGTATCCACGAGCCCCACGGGCGCTCCTCCCTACTGGATGACGATCATTTCCGGGTGCCGCTGCCAGTAATCCCATGCGAAGCCGAGGTCGGCCTCGTGCTCGGCGTGGACGCGGAAGAGCGGTTCGCCCTCCCGCACCGCCTCCCCCGCTTTCTTCAAGAGGTCCAACCCCGCTCCCAGGTCCACGGGCGCCCCGGCGAGCTTGGCGCACTTGGCCACCAGGTGGTTGGCGACAGAGGCCACGGTACCCGTCCGCGCCGCCAGGCCCTCCCTCACGAGCGGCCCCGGGCGCACGGGTTCCCTGGCCCCCTGGGCGGCGATGAGGCGGAGCATCTTCTCGTGGGCTGCGCCGTTTCTCAGGATCTCCTCCGCCGTGGCCCTGCCCCGCCCCCCGCGCACGGCAGGATCGAACTCGATGATTCGCCCGGCGAGATCCAGGCTCTTGTCGAGCAGGTCCTGGGGGGCATCGGGATCGCACCGCAGCACCTGCATCACGTCCCGGGCCTCCAGGGCGGGGCCCACCCCCCGGCCGATGGGCTGGGAACCGTCCGTGAGCAGGGCCTCGACGTGGACGCCCATCCTGTCCCCCACGTATTCGAAGAGCTTTCTGAGCTGGACGGCCTGGGTGAAGCTGGCCACCTTCGCCGTGGGCCCCACGGGGATGTCGATGAGCACGTGGGTCGAACCGGCGGCCTTCTTCTTGGAGAGGATGGAGGCGATCATCTGCCCCGGCGCGTCCATGTTCAGCGGACGTTCCACTCCGATGATGATGTCGTCGGCCGGGGAGAGGGCGAAGGAGCCGCCCCACGCGAGGCAGCCGCTCTCCTGTTCCACGATGGCCTTCAGGCGCTCCAGGCTCAGGGAGACCTCCGCCAGGGCCTCCATGGTGTCCGCCGTGCCCGAAGGCGAGGTGATGGCCCGGGAGGAGGTCTTCGGAATCGTGAGCCCGTAGGCGGCCACGATGGGCACCACCACCATGGTGGTCCGGTTGCCCGGGACGCCGCCGATGCAGTGCTTGTCCACCACCATCTCGCGCCCCCACTCCAGGCTCTCTCCGGTTTCGGCCATGGCATCGGCGAGGTAGACGATCTCGTCCCGCTCCATCGCCCCCTGGGCCGTGGAGACCACGAAGGCCGTCAGCTCGACCTTGGAGTAGCGGTTCGAGACGATGTCCTGAACGATGTACCGGTAATCCTCCCGCCTGAGCACCTCCCCGCGGATCTTCTTGCGGATGAGCTCCACCGAGCGGACGGGGTCCGGATGGCGCACGTTCACTTCCGTGCCCTCGGGGAGGCCGAGCTTCTGGTAGGCATACTCGCACAGGCCGATCTGGTCGGAGTCCAGGAAAGGTTCGTCCACCACGTCCAGGACTCCCACGATGCCGCGTCCGTTCGCCATGACCTCCACCTTCGAGAGGGCGCCGAACCCTTGGGCGCGGCAGAGATCGCAGTCCCTCCGCAGGTAGAGGATGTACTCGCGGTAAGTGTCGATCTTCAGCCGCTTGATGCGCATCTTCCCTCCGCCCGGTCCCCGCATGCCTGCAATAGAATGCCTTTTAATTATACACAAGCCGCCCCGCCCGTGCGCCTGGGTCCGGTCGGGAATCGTACGGCACGAGACGATCACCCCCTCGCCCGATGGTCCAAACCCCTAATCGCCTGATCGCTTATAGCTCAATAGCCCAATAGCTTAATCGCTTATAGCTTAATAGCTTAATAACTTAATCGCCTAATGGCCTAATCCCTTAGTCGCCCCTCGCCTCACCGCCTGCCCCCCGCTCTCTTCTTCCTCCGGCCCGCTCCTTCGGCGGGCCATCCCTCCAGCAGGAAATGGGCTTCGCCCATGAGCCTGTCCACCCGCATGAGCCGCACGCAGACCTCATCGCCCACCGTCAGAACCGCTCCGGAGTAGCGCCCCCTCGCCGAGAGGCCGTCCCTGTCCACGGTGATGAAGTCTCCCTCCACCGCGTTGAAGGGACAGATGCCTTCGATCAGGTGGTCCACCAGCTCCACTCGCGCGCCGAAGCGAGTGAAACCCAGCACCACCGCATCGAAGGTCTCTCCCAGGCGGTCCGCCAGGAAGGCCATCTGAAACCAGGCCACCACCTCCCGCTCCGCTTGGTCCGAGGCCCGTTCGGTGGCGGAGCAATGGGCCGCGAGGGCCTCCAGGTCCGCCCCCGGCGCCGGGGAGCCCCAGAGCGCCCCGGCCAAGTTCCGGTGCACCAGCAGATCCGGGTATCGGCGGATGGGAGAGGTGAAGTGGCAGTAGTGGGCGAAGCCCAGGCCGAAGTGGGGCAGCACCGCCGCGTGATAGCGCGCCTGGGCCATGGCCCGCAGGATCAGGTAGGCCACCAGCTTGGCCGCCCTGTGACCCTCGGACTTGGCGAGCACGCGCTGGAGCGTGAAGGGATCGGAGAGGTCCCCCCGGCTAGCCTCTCCCAGCCCGAGCGTGTTCAGGAGGGGCCGGAGGGCCTCCAGCTTTTCCGCGTTGGGCTCGTCGTGGACCCTAAAGAGGATGGCGATCTTCAGGCGCAGGCACTCGGCCGCGACGGCGCGGTTGCAGGCGAGCATGGCCTCTTCCACGATGCGGTGGGAGGTGAGCCGCACCGACGGGAGCACCTCCTCCACGCGCCCGGAGAGGCCGAATCGAAGGCCCGCCTCCGGCAGGTCCAGGTCCAGGGTGCCCGAGGCCAGGCGCCGCTGGAAGAGCCGGCGGGATATCTCCAGCGCCGCGTCCAGAAGGCCCGCCACCTCGGGTGGGGCACTCTCCCTTCCCTCCAGGACGGCCTGGGCCTGTTCGTAGGAGAGCCTCGCCGAGGAACGGATGACCCCCCGGTGGAACCGCGCCAGACGCACCCGGCAGTCCTCGTCCAGCTCCAGCTCCGCCGTGAGGGTCAGGCGATCCCGCTGCGGTTTCAGGGAGCACAGGCCGCTCGAGAGGGCGTGGGGCAGCATGGGATAGACGGTTCCGGGCAGGTAGGTGCTGTTCCCGCGGCGGCGGGCCTCGGCATCGAGGGCGGAATCCGGCCTGACGTAGTGGGCCACGTCGGCGATGTGGACCCACAGCCGCCAGCCGCCGCTCTCCCGCCGCACGGAGATGGCGTCGTCGAAATCCTTCGCGTCCTCGGGATCGATGGTGACCGTGGGAAGGGAGCGGAAGTCCTTCCGCTCCTGAAGATCCGAAGGATGGGGATCATCCGGCAGGGCCGCGGCCTCCCGCTCGGCCGCCTCGGGGAAGGTCTGGGCGAGGCCGTACCGCGTCTCCGCCGCGAGGACGGGCGTGCGGGGATCATCCAGCGGCCCCAGGACGCGCAGGCCCGTGGAGAGGGCCGCTCCACCGGACTCCAGCTCCACGCTCGCCACCATGCCCTCTGCGCCGGTGCCGCGAGGAAGCGCGATGGGTGCCCGCGAGCTGCCCATGGGAAGGAGAAGGCCGCCCTGGACGATGCCGACCACCGGCCGGGCGCTCCTCTCCACGATCTCCAGGACCCTGGCCTCCGGCCTACCGCCGACCTCCCGGCCACGAGCGCCGCGCCCGCCTCTCGGCCTTCCTGGAACTTCCTGGGCCAGCACGCGGTCCCCCTCCAGGGCGCCGCCTGTTTCCCTCGACGGCACGAAGAGGTCGCCCTCGGCCCCGGAGTGGTCGGGGGTGATGAAGCCGAAGCCTCCTCTGGCCGCGTGGAAGAGGCCGGTGAAGGTGCCGCTGGCTCTCGCCAGTCGGTACCTCCGGTGCACCAGCGCCACCGCGCCTCCCCGCAGGAGGGCCTCCAGCACCCCAGGGAGGGCCTTGCGTTCCTGCGGCGACAGGCCCAACCCGCCCGCCACCTGGCTCCTGGTGCAGGGCTGCGGAGCCTCCGCGAGAAAATCGAGCACCCTCTCGCGCAGGGTCAACGCCGTCTCTCTCCCTGGGTCCGGAGCCCCGCCACCGCCAGGAGGGGCTCACCGGCAAGGACCCGCCTGGGGTTCTCGATGCAGAGACGGCGGGCCGCCTCGATGCCGTACCGGCGGGCCACGATGCGGACGGCCTCGCGGAAGAGGGGCGCCCGTCCCCGGGCCGAGTGGGCGTCGGAGGCCAACAGGTGCACCCACCCCTTGTCCATGAGCGCCCACGCCGCGCGCCGGATGGCCTGGCCGAAATAGCCCACCAGGCTGTGGGTGGTGAGCTGAAAGGGGATTCGGGCCGCCGCGAGGGATGCCAGACAGCCGGGGTCCCGGGTCACGTAGGCATACCGCTCGGGGTGGGCCAGGATGGGTTCCGCACCCGCCATGCGCAGATCGAAGAAGGTTTCCTCCACCCCGGGAGGGCGCAGAAGGGGCGGGAGCTCCACCAGGACGTAGCGGCCCGCCTCGCCCATGGGAATCAGCTCTCCGGCCCGGTAGGCGGAGACCAGGCGGGGGCGGAAGGCGATTTCGCTCCCCAGGTGCACCGTGAAGCCCATGGCTTCGGCCGGTTCTCTCCAGGCCTCGAAGGCCTCTCTGAGGACGGCCGGCGTATTGGGGAACCGAGGCGGCGCGATATGGGGGGTGACGCAGAGGGCGGAGACCTTCTCGTGGCGGGCCGCCTCCAGACAGAGGGCCGACTCCTCCCAGCCGCCCACCCCGTCATCCACTCCGGGAAGAAGGTGACAGTGCAGGTCCACATACATGCCTTCTCCTCTCGGCTCGGCCCTATTCCGGTCGTTCATGGTAGCATGAACGCTCGGGATTCTAGGGAGTTCCCGCCAGGAAAGTCCGGGGGTGAGTGAGGATGGACGACTCGGCACCAGGAGCGCACGATGCCCGTTCGCCACCTCTTATCGTGAACGCCTCGTCGTTTCCTCCACACTCCACCCTTCACCCAACGAGGGAGGTTCCATGCGCAAGTCCTGGGACGCCTACTTCATGGACATCGCGAGGGAGGTGGCGAGCCGGGCCACCTGCGACCGGAAGCACGTGGGCTGCGTGCTGGTCAAGGACAAGTACCTGATCGCCACGGGCTACAACGGCTCCGTGGCGGGCCTTGCCCATTGCGACGAGGCGGGGCACATGATGGTCAACGGCCACTGCGAGCGCACCAGCCACGCCGAGGCCAACGCCATCGTGCAGGCCGCCAAGCACGGCGTCTCCACGGACGGCTGCACGGCCTACATCACGGCCTCCCCCTGCTGGGCCTGTTTCAAGCTCCTGGCCTCCGCAGGCATCCGCCGGATCGTCTTCGGCGAATTTTACCGCGACGAGCGGATCTTCGAGGCCGCCGAGGTGCTGCATATCGAGCTGGTAGACGCCTCCAAGGGGAGCTGACCTCGCAGCGCGTGGAGCCCGTACCAGGTCAGCTTCTTGGCTCACGGCCCGCTTTGCGAGCCGGTCTTCAGATGCTTTCCGTCACCGAGGGAGGGACCGCATCGTGACCACCGGGGAGTGGCTCCAGGAGGCGGTAGCCTCCCTGCGAGCGGCCGGCGTTCCCGACCCGGCCAGGGACGCCCTGCTCCTGCTGTCCGACGCGCTGGGACGCGACAAGGCGCACCTCCTGGCCCACCCGGAGCGCCCGCTGGCAGAGGCTGAAGCGGCCGGGCTCCGAGGGCCGCTGGAACGGCGGAGGCGCCGGGAGCCCCTCCAGTACATCCGCGGATTTCAAGAGTTCTGGGGCCGAAGGGTGAAGGTGGGGCCCGGCTGCCTGATCCCCCGTCCCGAAACCGAACACCTCGTGGAGGAGGCCCTCCGACTCGTGGCATCCCAGGCGAGCCCGCGGGTGGCGGAGCTCGGAACGGGCTCGGGATGCGTTCTCCTGGCCCTGGCCTCGGAACGTCCGGAGGCCAGGCTCTACGGGCTGGAGAGGGACCCGCGCGCGCTGGCGTGGAGCCGGCTCAATCTGACGGGCGTGCCGGGCGTGAGCCTGCTTCACGGGGACATGGCCCAGGAGCCGCCCATCGAGGGCCTGGACGCAGTCCTCTGCAACCCGCCTTACATCACCGACGAGGAGTGGAGCGGGCTGCTCCCGGAGGTCCGCTGCTTCGAACCGGAGGGGGCCCTGCGCTGCGGCGCGGACCCACTCCGGCCTTACCGGGAGGCCGGCCTCTGGGCCTCCAGGGCCTTACGCCCGGGAGGATTCCTCTTGTGCGAACTGGGGGTGGCCCAGGCGAGGCGGGCGGCGGCTCTCAGGCGCCTCCATCTGGAGCTGCGGTGGATCCGGGGCGTGCGAGACTTGGCGGGGCACTTGAGGGTGGCTATCTGGAGGCGGGAGCCAGCCGCTTAGGAAATCGGCTTCACCCGGTCCTTGATGTCCCGGTAGTGGGCGTTGACCGCGTAGACTTCGCGGAAGAGATCCTGCGCCTCTGGGGCCCGCCCCTGCTCCAGGAGGGTCTCGGCCAGGTCGTATTTGAGGCCGATGTAGGCCTCATCGGAGAAGCCGGGCGCTTCGATGCCCTTGCGGTACCACTTCTCCGCGAGGTCCACCATGCCCTTCTGCCGGAAGCAGATGCCGAGCATGGAGCAGCACTCCACGAAGTACTGCGGGGAGCGGGCCGCGATCTGGAATTCTCCGATGGCCTCGTCGAGGAGCTCCATCTCCTTGTAGGCGATACCCAGGTTGTAGTGGGTGGCGGAGTCCTCCTCGCTGACTTTTCGCTCCACCCCCTTCTTGAACTCCTCGAAGACCTCCTCGAAGGACATTTCCTCCGGAGACTTGGACGATTCGTCGAAGAGGGATTCCTCCTCGGCCTCGAGCCCCTCGAGCGCCTCGCTGAGTTCGGAGGCGAGGTCGTAGTATTCGTCCTTCTTGGGGCCCTGGGCGGCGAAGCTCTCCTTCTCCTGGGCGATGACCTCCTCCGGCAGGACCTCCTGGAGCGAGACCTTCAGCTTCGTCCGCCCCCGACCTCCCGTGCTGGCCTCCTGGACCGGACGGGATCGTCCCTCCTCCTCGGCGGCTCCGACGGCGCTCAAGATGTTCGACATCTCGGAGGAGAGCGACACCTCTTCGGCTTCGGGGCTGGCGATCGGCTCCTCGGCTGCGGGCTCCGGGGAGACATCGGGTTCCGCGGTGTCCTCGGGGGCTGCCGGTTCCGCCTCGAGCGCCACCTCCTCCAGCCCTCCCGCCTCGATGGAGATGGCCCCTTCCGGGGGAAGGCCTTCGGGTGCTGCTTCGGCTTCCGTGGGTGCGGCGGGCGCGGAGATCCCCAGGCGGTCGGCCAGTGAAAGCACCCTCGGATCGCGCGGCCACCTCGCCTGCAGTCCCTCCAGCGCCCGCTGGGCCTCTCCGAAGAGCTCCTGGCTGTAGTAGAACTCGGCCTCCTCCAACAGCTCCGCCAGGTCGGACCGGTCCTGGAGCTCCTCGGCGGAGATCTGGACAGCCATGGACTCCACGGGGGGCGCCGTCGGCTCCTCCTGCAGGAGGGCGCCGGTGGTCTCCTCCGAGGGAAGTGCCCCAGTGGGCTCCTCTTCCGGTGGTTCCGGCGCCAGCTCGGCTGGAATCGCCTCCTCCAGGACCGGCTGGACATTCCCATCCAGGACCGGCTCTTCCGCCTCCAGGGCGCCCTCGAAAGGCGCTTCGGTGCTCACGGGGGAAGGCTCCTCAAGCTCGGCCTCCAGGATGAGCTCTGGCGCCCTCTGGCCGGGTGGTGGCGCCGGCTGATCCAGGGAGATGACCACCTCGGCCTGCTCATGGGACGGCTCCTCGATGGTCCCGAGAAGCTCCAGGTCGAGTTCCGGGAAGGAGGAGGGTACCGCCTTCTCCTTGGTGACCTTCGGCCGTGCGGCTTCCTCGATCTGGCTGGCCAGGGCGTCCATGCCGGCGACCTCTGCGGGACGGGGGCGGACGCCTTCGAGGAATCGCTGGATCTCCTCGTTATTAGGATCCAGAGCGCGCGCCTCCTCCACCAGGTTCTCGCAAGTCTCCCCGTCCCCCTGGTCCTGAAATACCTCTGCGAGTTTGAGGATTTGCCGCACCGCCTTGGAGGTGTTCTTCTTGCTCTTGTAGATGGCGATGAGTTTCTGGTGTGCGTGGACGTGGTCCGGAAGCTTCTTCAGGACGGACTGGAGCTCCGCGATGGCCTTCTCCGTCAGCCCGTACTTCAGGAAGACCTCCGCCTCCGTGAGCTGTTCCCGGATGATCTCGGCCTCCCGGGCATCCAGGGCCGGTTTGGGGGGCTCTTTCTCGACGCGGGGCGACTCCTCGACGTCCAGTTTGAGCGGTTCCCTTTCGGCGGGAGGGCTCGGCGGTGCCGCCTCGGGGAGGCCCGCCGGGTGGGCGAAGGAGGCGGTCACCTCCGCCTTGGGGATCTGGAGGTCCTCCATGTCAATCTCGATCTCCAGCTCTCCCGTCTCCTCGGGGGCGGGCGCGGCCCCTTCCGGCGCCACCTCTCCGGGCCGAGCTTCACCCTGCGGCCCGACCGTTTCCGGGGCCGCCGCCTGTTCGGGCGCGGGGGCTGGCACAGGTGCCGGCCGCTCTTCTCTGGGGGTCGGGGCGTGCCTTCCGAGCTTGGTCTCCACGATCTTGAGGCGCTCCCGGTGAGCCGGCGAATCCGGTTCGAGCCGGACGAGCTCCAGCAGGGCCTCTCTGGCCGAGCCCAGCTCCCCCGCCTGGTGCGCCGCCTGGACGTAGGAATCGAGCGCCCGCAGGAGCCTCGGCTGGTCGCCGCTGCGCCTCAGCAGGTCGCAGAAACCCATCATGGTGGGCAGGTGCTCCGGCAGGTACCTGAGGAGCTCCTCGTAGAGCGCCTCCACATCGGGCAGGCGCTCGGGCTCGCAGGTGCGCCCCCATTCGGACAGCAGGTCCGCGGCGGCGTCGGGCCGCTTCTGGAGGCCGTACAGCCTCACCAGGCGGCCGCGGGCGGCGACGCTGCCGGGGTGGTTCCTCAGGATGGCGTCGCAGACGGCCTCGGCCGCCGGATAATCCTGCCTCTCCGTGAGCACTTCGGCCTTCAGGAGCAGGAACCCCTCGGAGGTCGGATGGCGCTCAAGGAGCTGTTCCAGGATCTGAAGGGCCTGGTCCCCCTGGTGCCGGGCCAGGAGGTTTTTGACAAAACTCTCCAGCAGGCGGATGTTGTCAGGATTGATCTGGAGGGCCCGCTCGTACAGCCTCGCCGCCTCCTTGGCGAGACCCTGGGCCAGGAAGAGATTGGCCGCCTTGAGGTATTCCTTGACCGCCTCCTCCGTGCGGTTGAGCTTGATCAGGTTATCGCCCACCTGAATCCGGACCTTCAGGTTCTCGGGCTCGATCTCCAGGATCTTCTTCTGGACGCGAACCGTGGCCTCCGCGTTTCCGCTCTGGGCCACCAGCTGGGCCACGCGCTCGAAGGCGAGCCTGGCTTCCCGGGTGAATCCCTGCTGCTCCGAGAGGCTGGCGAGCATTTCCCAGGCCTCCAGGTGATCGGGCTGTTCGCGGGTGGCGATCTTCAGGGAGGCCACGGCCTTCGTCGCGAAGCCGCTCTTGTTGTACAGCTCTGCCACGCGCAGAAACATGGGCACCGCCGCCGCCTTGTTTCCCACGCGGAGGAAGAGGTTGCCCATCTGGTTCAGCGTCTGGATGTCCCTCGGGTTGTCCTCGGCCAGCTTCTGGAGCTCGCGGATGGCGTCCTGGACGCGGTTGGCCCTGAGAAGCTTATCCGCGTTGGCCCTGGTCTTGGCCCGATCCAAAGGCATCAGGCATCCCCCGAAACTACGCCCCGGAAACTCCTGCGGTGGAGCGGGGACGGGCCGAGGCTCCGCAACGCCCCCAGGTGTTCCACCGTGCCATACCCCTTGTTGCGGTGCAACCCGTAGCCGGGGTAGCGAGCATCGAGTGCGCGAATGACCCGGTCCCGGGTCACCTTGGCAACAACCGAGGCCGCCGCCACGCTGGCCGAAAGCGCATCGCCGTGGATCACCGCTTCACCGCCACAGGGTAAAACAGGAAGGTGGGGGCCGTCTACCAGCACGTGCTCGGGCCTCAGCGGAAGCCCCTCCAGGGCGAGGGTCATGGCCCGCAGAGCGGCTCTCAGAATGTCGGTGGCATCTATCTCTTCGGCCGAAACGGTCCCCACCGCGTAGAGGTGGCCGTCGGCCTTCAACTGCTCGAAAACCGACTCGCGGCGGGTTTCGGAGAGCTGCTTGGAGTCCACGTAAGGCGAGAGGTCCCTCTCGGCGTCCAGGATCACGGCCGCGGCCACGACGGGGCCGAAAAGGGCTCCCCGGCCGGCCTCATCGACGCCCGCCACACGGGTGATACCGCGGGCCCACAGGGCCCTTTCGAACCCGAGCAGGTCGGCCAATGACGCCTCCCCGGAACGGTTCAATCCCTTCGAAGCTCTTCGATGCGGGCCTTTTTTCCCTTCAGCTCGCGCAGGTAGTAGAGCTTGGCGCGGCGGATCTTGCCCTCGGACACCACCTCGATCTTGTCGATGATGGGGCTGTGGAGGGGGAAGATGCGTTCCACGCCCATCCCGCCGCTGATTTTCCGGACGGTGACGGTCTCTCGAACGCCGCCGTGCTTGCGGGCGATCACCACTCCCTGAAAGACCTGGAGCCGCTCCTTTTCGCCCTCGCGCACCTTGACGTGCACGCGGACCGTGTCCCCCGCCTTGAAGACGGGGATGTCTTCGCGCTGCCCCTGTTTCTCGATCGCCTTGATGTTCTCACTCATGAGAAGCCTCCATCCTGACCTGAGCCCCGAACAGGTCGGGGCGTTTCGACTGCGTCTCCCTCCGGGCCGACTCTCGGCGCCAGCGCCGGATGACCTCGTGATTGCCGGACAGGAGAACCTCCGGCACCCTCCAACCCCTGTACTCGGCGGGACGGGTGTACTGCGGGTACTCCAGAACGCCTTCGCTGAATGACTCCTCCTGGGTGGAGGCCTCGTCTCCCAGGGCACCCGGGAGCAGGCGGACCACCGCATCCAACAGGATCATGGCCGCGGGTTCGCCGCCCGAGAGGACGTAGTCCCCCACCGAGATCTCCCTCTGCACCAGGTGGTCCACGACCCGCTGGTCCACCCCCTCGTACCGGCCGCAGAGGAGCATCAGCGAAGGCATGAGCGCCAGTTCCCCGGCCAGGCTCTGGGTCAGCACGTCGCCCTTGGGGCTCAGGTAGATCAGCGGCGCCCCGGGCACCTCCTGCCGCAGGTGCTCCACGCACCGGAAGATGGGGTCGGCCATGAGGACCATGCCCGGGCCCCCTCCGAAGGGAGCGTCATCCACAGTGTGGTGCCGGTCCTGCGCGAAGCGCCGGAAGTTGTGCAGGCGCACGTCGGCCACGCCCGACTCCAGTGCCCGCTTGACGATGGACCCGCCCAGGAAGCCCGAGAACATGTCGGGAAAAAGGGTCAGGACGTCAATCCTCATCGTCTTCTCCCGGTAACCCAGGATACCCCTCGGGCAGATCCACCCGAACCCGGCGGAGATCCTTCTCGAGCCCCACGCCCAGACCCTTGACGGCCGGTATTTCGACCTCTCCGGCGGGGGTCTGTAAAAGAAAGGACCAATAGGCCGGCCCCTCCACCGCCGCTACGACGGTCCCGATGATCCCCCTCGTTCGGTCCACCACCTCGAAGCCAACGATGGCATCCGAATCGAAGGTCTCCTCGGCATCGGGAGGCACCGCCTCGGCCGGAAGGCACAACTCCATGCCGCACAGCCCCTCGGCCTTCTCCAAACTGTCCACTCCCACGAGGGCCAGGACCTCTCCCTTGGCGTATTCAAAGAACTCGCCGACGGTAAAGGTCTCGGGGCCCGACGGCAGGGCGATCCAGGCGGCACTGCCACGGTCGAAAGGCGGGAAACCTCGCCTGTAGCGGGTCACCCAAACCTGTCCGCGGAACCCTCTGGGCTTCACGATCCGGGCCACGGGGGTAAGGGCCATGGGACCAGTTGACCTCGGTTCGCGCCGCTCGCCCGCGGGGGCGTCGCGGCACGGGGCACCGCGCCGGCCGATCAGGCCTGCGCGCTCTGCCTGGAAATGGCGATGAGCTTGGCCACGCTGGCCGAAGGCTTGGCGCCACGGCTCAGCCAGTAGTCCACCCGCTCCAGGTTCACCTTGACCTCGGAAGGGTTCGGCAGGGGGTCGTACACTCCCACCTCGTCCACGTTCTGGCCGCCCGGCCGGTTCCTGCTGTCGGAAACGACGAGGCGGTAATAGGGCCGATGCTTCCTTCCGATCCTCTTGAGACGTATGGCCAGCAATGCAACCTCCTTGCTGCTCGCAACACGGAGCAAATATATATATTACAGGGTATAAGCCCAGTCTGTCAACCTCTATTCCCGGCCATCTTTACCCTGCGCTCGGGTGGCCGGGCGGCGGACATGAAGAGAGGAGCGGGCGATCCCGCTCCTCCCGGGACATCCTGCCGCCCTGGCCGCGAAGGCCCTATTCCTGCTCCGCCTCCTTGGCCTGCTTGGCCTCCTCCACGATCTTCTGTTGGGTCTGGGCGGGGACCTCCTCGTAGGCGGCGAACTCCATGCTGAAGGTCCCCCGGCCCGCGGTCAGCGACTTCAGCGTGGAGGCGTACGTGAGCATCTCCGCGAGGGGTACCTGCGCCTTGATGATCTGGTTGGCGCCCTTCTGGGACATCCCCTGGATGCGGCCCCGGCGGCTGTTGAGGTCTCCCATGACGTCGCCCATGTTCTCCTCGGGAACCACCACCTCCACCAGCATCACCGGCTCCAGAAGGGTGGGCCTGCACTTCTCCATGGCCTCCTTGAAGCCCATGTGGGCCGCGATCTTGAAGGCCATTTCGGAGGAGTCCACCGGGTGGAATCCGCCGTCGAAGAGAGTGATCCTCAGGTCCACCACGGGGTAGCGCGCCAGGACGCCGCGATCGAGGGATTCGAGCATCCCCTTCTCCACCGCCGGGATGAAGTTCCGCGGCACGGCCCCGCCGAAGATCTCGTCCTTGAACTCGAAGCCGGCGCCGCGGGGCAGCGGCTCCATCTTGATCTGGATATCGGCGAACTGCCCGTGGCCGCCCGTCTGCTTCTTGTGCCGGGCGTGGACCTCGGCGCGCCCCTTGATGGTCTCGCGGTAGGGCACCTTGGGCTGCTTGATGTTCATCTCGACGCCGTAGCGGCGCTGCACGCGGGCGGCGACCACCTCCACGTGCTGGCTGCCCGACCCGGACACCAGCGTCTCGTGGGTCTGCGGGTCACGGCTCACGGTGAGGTTGGGATCCTCGTCCACCATGCGCTGGAGGGCCGCCATGATCTTGTCTTCGTCCCCGCGGGACTTGGGTTCCACGGCGAAGGAGATGGCGGGAA
Organism: Acidobacteriota bacterium; assembly: GCA_021778515.1. Taxonomy (GTDB): domain Bacteria; phylum Acidobacteriota; class UBA4820; order UBA4820; family DSQY01; genus DTPS01. The sequence continues at coordinate 4,724 of JAJYCJ010000027.1, read as the reverse complement.
TGGGGTACTTGACCGGCGGGAAGACCAGCATGCGCTCCTTGGCGCAGAGGGTGTTGCCCGTGACCGTCTCCTTGAGCTTCATGACGGCCGCGATATCGCCCGCCTGCGCTTCCTCGCATTTCACGTGGTCCTTTCCCCTGAGGTGAAAAAGGCCCGCCATGCGCTCCGATGCGTCCTTGGAGGGGTTGATCAGGGTGGCGTCGGCGGGGACCCGGCCCGAGACCACCCGGAAGATGGTGATGCGGCCCTGGGCGGGATCGGAGATGGTCTTGAAGACGAAGGCGCTGGCGGGAGCGTCCACGTCGGCCGGCACATCGAATTCTTCGCCGCCGCCCACGGGCGTGGCCCGGAAGGAGCTGCGCGCGTTGGCCGGGGGGGCGAACTCCACGAGGAAGTTCATGATGTCCGCCACACCGATGTTACGGAGGGCGGAGGCGCAGAGGACGGGGAAGATCTTGTCCTGGGCGATGCCGATCTTGAGGGCGGCGGAGAGCTCCTCCGGGGTCAGGTCGCCCGCCTCGAAGTACTTCTCCATCAGCTTCTCATCGAGCTCGGCCACCATCTCGACGAGCTCGGCCCGGGCCTTGGCCGCCTCCTCGGCCATGGAGGCCGGAACCTCCCCCTCGGTGTAGCTGCCGGACTCGTCCTGGGCGTACCGGTGGGCCCTGCCCTTGACCAGGTCGACGACGCCGGCGAACTCCTTCTCCTGCCCCAGCGGGAGGAACACGGGCACGGCCAGGCGCCCGAAGTTCTCGCGGACGCTCGCCAGGCTGCGGTCGAAGGAAGCGTTTTCCCGGTCCATCTTGTTGATCACCAGGATGCGGGGGACCTTGAACTCCTCGGCGTACTCCCACGCCTTCCCCGTCATCACCTCCACGCCCGAAACCGCGCTCACGAAGATGAGGGCCGAGTCCGAAACCCGGATGGGGCCCCTGGAGTCGGCGATGAAGCTGCCGTAACCGGGTGTGTCCAGGATGTTGATCTTGGCCTTCTCCCACTCCACGAAGGCGAGGCTCGAGGCGATCGACAGCTTCCGCTGGATCTCGTCCTCTTCGTAGTCGGTGGGAGCGGTCCCCTCCTCCACCTTGCCGAAGCGGTTCACCGCCTTCGCCGTGTGGAGCATGGCCGAGGCGAAGCTGGTCTTCCCCGTCCCCCCGTGGCCGATGAGAGCAACATTGCGGATGTCCTGCGGTCCGTAGGCCTTCATAACCCCTCCTTCGCTGCGCCAAGATCCGGAGCGTTGTGCAGAAGTCGCAGCGGGTATTCTATAAAGTTCCCGGAGGTGCGTCAAGAAACGGATCGGTAGGAATTTCAGGGGCCCAAGGCCTGCCCGGCGGAGGTCTCGCGGCCTGACGGACTCGGCCGTCGGCGCGGCTGCCCCGCAGGTGGAGCGTGGCCGTGAAGCAAATCCCCCGGCCTCAACCCTCCTGCTTCTGGATCTCCTCCTCGACCTGGTAGAAGACCCTGTAGGCCCGCTCGTGGTCGCGGATCCCCTGCGCCAGGATCTTGTCGAGGCGGCGGACGTCCTTCTTGCTGACCGTCAGATTGGCCCCCAGGATGAAGGCCGAGCTCGTGTCCATGGTGGAGAGGTCCGCCGAGACGAAGGCCACGAACATCTTCCGGCGCACGTCCGGGGCCAGGGCGTTGATGGCCTGGAGGATCTGGTATCCCCCCTCGCTGTCGTCCGGAAAGCGGTTGTCCACGGTGGCCACGTCGTAGTGCTGGCGGGCCAGGGCAGAGAGGGCGGCGGCCTTGGACGTGGCCAGCTCCACCCGGAGTCCCAGCTGCTGGAGCGACTCCGATATGGCCACCTGAAACAGCGCCTCGTCCTCGCAGATCAGGGCGGCCCTCTCGCGCTCCTCCTCCCCCCAGCCCTCGCCGTTCAGGGAGGCCTTCGAGGGAGCCAGCCCGAGCTGGCGGAGGACCTCGCCGGCCACCTCCCGCTTCAGCCGCTCCCACTGCGGGCTTCCCGGGGTGATGTCCGGATGATTCGGCTGGGCCGGGCCCTCCGCCGAAGCTCCGGCAGGGGGCTCCGAAGAGACCGGAGGCGGAGCAGAGGACTGCGCGCCGGGGGGCGGCGGCCCGACGGAGATTCCCGATCCGCACGCGGGGCACTTCACGAGCACCGGCTTGGCCGGCAGCTTCGCGTCGTCGACCGACAGGACCTTCTTGCAGGCTGGGCAGGCGATCTGCATGAGCTACTCCATGAGGTCCTTGATGTTCACCCCGAGATCGGGCCCGAGCGGCGGCGCGCCCGCCGGCTTCCCGCCGGCCGGCTTGGCCGCCTGGGGTCCCTTCTGCACGGTCTCAGCTCCAAGGGCCCCGGCGGCCGGATGCCTTGTCTCGGCCCCGGCGGCGGCGATTCCCGACATCTTGAGCGCCAGGTTCGGCGCGTTGGTCGCAAAGGAGATGGCCGTCTCCCGGCTGACCAGGCCCTCCCGCCACAGCCGCTCCAGCTCATGGTCGAAGGTCTGCATGCCGTCGAGCGCGCCGTCGTTCATGGCGTCCAGAAGGCTCTTGCCCTCCATCTCCGACTCGCCGTGCTGGATGTAGTCCCTCGTGCGCTCGCTCGTGCGGAGGGCCTCGCAGACGGCCAGGCGCCCCGATCCATCGGCCTTCGGCACCAGCCGCTGGCTGACGATCCACTTGAAGGTTTGCGAAAAGCGCGTCCGGATCTGCTGCTCCTCGTTCTTGGGGAAGATGCCGATGATCCGGTCCACGGTCTTGCTCGCATCGATGGTGTGCAGCGTGGAGAGCACGAGGTGGCCGGTCTCGGCCGCCTCCAGCGCGATCTCCGTGGTCTCCAGGTCCCGCATCTCGCCCACGAGGATCACCTTGGGGGCCTGCCGCAGGGCCGCTCGAAGGGCCAGCGCGAAGGAGGGCACGTCGGCGCCCAGCTCGCGCTGGTTGATGGTGGCGCGCTTGTGGCGGTGCAGGTACTCGATGGGGTCCTCGATGGTGACGATGTGGTAGGCCTTGTCCATGTTGATCCGGTTGATGATCGCCGCGAGGGTCGTGGACTTGCCGCTGCCCGTGGGGCCCGTCAGCAGGACGATGCCGTTGCGCTCCTCGGCCACCTGGTTGAGCTGGGGGGGGAGCCCCAGCTCCTCGATGGTGGGAACGCCGTTGGGGATGACCCGGAGCACGATGCTGTAGGTGCCACGCTGCGAGAAGATGTTCACCCTAAAGCGCGTCTTGCCCGGGATGGAGTGCGAGAGGTCGGCCGAGCCCTGCTTCAGCAGCTTCCGGATGAGGTGGCGGTCGCCGCGCAGGAGCTGGAGGGCTATCTGTTCGGTCTGGTAGGGCGTGAGCGCCTTCAGCCCCTTGATCGGCACCTCGCGCAGCTCGCCGTTGATCTCCACCTGCGGCGCCCGCCCCACGGAGAAGTTCAGGTCGCTCACCTGGGGCGACACCGCCAGCATGAACTCCAGAAGCGGATTGATCTGATCGAACACCGGCTCCTCCCCATCCCTGGGCCCAACGGCCTGATGTCTAGGATGCGTCCTCGCGGAGTTCAATGCAAGCCCACGAGTCGGCAGCCCGGTAGGGCGAAGGAGCACGGAAAAAGAAGGCGCGTCCCGACACTGATGAGGGGTACGCCTCTCTTTTAGCTCGGGCGCAATGGCCTCTAGGGCCTCGCAGACAAGGCGTTCTCGCCAGTCGGATTCTGGAGGGGCCTCCTGCGGTCGGTCAGCCGCCGTGCTGCTGGGCCGGGGGCGGGCCGGCCTCCTCTTCCCACCAGGGCTCCTGGAGGAACCGGTAGGCGCCGCGGTTGGCGATGAGGTGGGACTGGACGGGAAGCAGGACGCCCAGTTCCAGAAGGCCGTTCTCGCGCAGGGTGCCGCCCGTGTCCACGAGGTCAACGATGGCGTCCGAGAGACCGAGGAGTGGGGCCAGCTCCACGGAGGAGGTGACCCGGATGAGGCGCACCCAGAGGCCCCGGGCGGCGAGGAGCCTCTCGGCGGTGCGGGGGTACTTGGTGGCCACGCGCAGCGGCGTCGGGCCGGGCGCGGCCTCGCTCCCCACCGGGGCGGCGAGGCTCAGGCGGCAGCGGCCGAAGGGGAGGTCCCGCAGGTCGTAGACGTCGGGCCGGTCCTCCTCCAGGACGTCCGAGCCCACGATGCCGAGGTCCGCCGCGCCGTTCTGGACGAAGACGGCCACGTCTGGGCCCTTGAGCAGCACGGCCTCCCAGCCGCACCCGAGGGGCAGGCAAAGCGCCCTGCCGGCCAGGTCGGGTCGGGCGAAACCCTTCTCCGAAAGCCACGCCAGGGCGGGCTCCAGCAGGCGGCCCTTGGTCAGCGCGATGCGGGGCATCAGACCCCTCCTTCCGTGCCGGGCCCGGCCGGGCGGCCCCGCTCCACCTCCAGCAGCCTGTCCAGGTGGAGGGCGAAGCCGCAGGCGCCGAAGGGGCGTCCGAGGGCAGGGTAGAGCGAATCGTAGCGGCCGCCCGAGAGAAGGGCAAAGGGGTGGCGCCGGGTGAAGGCCTTGAGCGTGAGGCCGGTGTAGTAGCTCCAGTGGCGCACGTCGGTGGGGTCGAGGCGCACCGGCAGCCCGGGGAAGGCCTTCTCCAGTGCGGCCGCGAGGGCCCGGAGCTCCCGCCACGCGCCCAGGACCCCGGCCGCATCGAGGTCCGCCGCCAGACTTTCCACCGCCTCGGACCTTCCTCCCAGGTGGAGGAGGCGCACGAGGAGCCTCGCCTCCGGGCACTCCCCGTGCCGTCCCAC
>JAJYCJ010000001.1 GCA_021778515.1 Acidobacteriota bacterium | reverse complement strand
CCATGGGCTTCCTCCTCCGATTCGCAGGCCAAGCCTGCCGAATCGTCGTGTTGTCCTCCGGGGCCCCGCCCCACGGGCAAAGCCCGTTGGGGCCCCACCCCACCCTTGGGGCTTCCTCGCCCGGCCTGGGCCGGGTTCGGAGGCCACCCAAATCCCTTCGCGGGTGAAGACCGTCTTTCACGGGAACTACCCTCCATCTGCCTTTCGGAGCCACTCCCATGTCCAATCGCGGGATTTGGGTTATCGGATCCGCACCCTTTTCCATTTCGCAGTGACCACTCCGCGCTCGGCGCGCAGACCTCACCCTACGAGATGCCCTTCGCCTTCTCGTCCCCGAGTTCTTCGAGAATGGCGGTTCGCGCCCGCAGAAGAAGGTCGTCTCGATCCTCGTAGCTCATGCCTTCGGTGGAAATCGGCTCCAGAAAGGTGACGCGGATGGTGCCCGGCCGCACCGTGAAAACATGGCGCCCCTGCACCCTCCGCGCACCGTGGATCACGAAAGGCACCAGCGAAACGCCGGCGTCGATGGCCAGCACGAAGGGACCCTTCTTGAACGCCATCAGCTCATCACGCGTACTGCGCGTGGCTTCCGGGAAGAAGACGAGGCTCATCCCCATTCTGCGGATGCGTTCCGCGAGCCTCTTCATGGTCTGGAGGGACGTCTTGCTCCGCCCCCGGTCGATGAAGGGGAAGCGGCTCGCCCAGAGGGCCCAGCCGAGAACGGGCACCCACTGAAGCTCCTTCTTCGGAGTAAAACGGAAGCGGTGATCTTTCAGGGCCAGGATCATGACGTAGATGTCGAAGTTGCTCGTATGGTTTCCCACCAGCACCCGAGCCTCGCCGCGCAGCAATCTCTCCATCCCCTCGATCTCCAGGCGGACGCCCGCCACGCGCAGGATGGACCGGGACCAAAGCCGCGCTAGAAACAGGACCATGTCCCCGCGGCTGAAGGGGGAGAGAAGGATGGCGATGGGGCCGAGGATGAGGACCCCCACCGCCATCACGGCGTGGGTCATCAGGCTGCGGGCGATGGAGGCCTGGGGTGCATCGGCGCGGTCCGAGGCCAGCGCCATGTCGTCACTCGGCAAAGGGACGCCCCTCCACGAACCGATTATACATGGCGGCCCGAGGCGATGGCGAGTCCGGGTCCCTCTCACCCCACCATGGCGGCCATGATGTGCAGCGGCAGCGAGATGAAAAGAAAGGAAGAGACCGCCAACAGGGGCTGCAGGACGAAGTTGAGCAGGGGCGTGAAGAAGATCAACAGCAGGAGGATGGGACCGTACCGACGGATTCCCTCGTAGAACCGGTGGACGCCGTACGGCAGGATGGCGGAGAGGATCCAGGAGCCATCCAGAGGCGGTATGGGGATGAGGTTGAAGGTGGCGAGCACGAGGTTGATCATGCCCAGCTGGAGGACCCACCAGGGACCGCTGTAGCGGGTGCCGAGCTGATCGAAGAAGCTGGCGGCCGGCATGAAGAACAGGAACGTCCCCAGGATCAGGGTGGTGAGCAGGGTCAGGAGCAGGTTGCTGATGGGACCCGCGGCGCCCACCAGGGCTCCGTCGCGACGAACGTGCTTGAAGTTGCGGCTGATCACGGGCACCGGCTTGGCCCACCCGAAAATCGGCCCTCCCAGGAAGGCCATGACCGCAGGGAGGAGGATGGTTCCCAGCGGATCGATGTGGGGGATGGGGTTCAGGGTGATCCTGCCCAGCATGCGGGCGGTGTGGTCCCCGAGTTTGTCGGCCATCCAGCCGTGCGCGCTCTCGTGAACCGAGAGGGAGAACAGGATGATGAGGACCTGCAAAATGATGGTGAGAATGCCTTGCGGGGTGAAGTCGATGCCGTGCAACGGTAATCTCCTTGAGGTGGTGGTTAGAGCCGCATGGGGGCGAGGATGGTCTCATCCAGGAGGGGGGCCACCCGGCGGATTCGCTCCTCGCGGTCGCCGCCCGAGGCCCGAATCTCCACTGCATCCAGCTCCCTTCCATCGGAGTAGCGGGCCACGATGGCCGCGCACAGGGCCTCCTCCGCTTCGGATGGGAGAGACTCGTCGGTGATGGCCACGGGGCCCTTTACGGCAGCGGCCTCCAGCCGCACGCGGCCGGCGGTGAAGCGCTCCAGGAAGAGGTTCTCCTCCTCCCTCCGCCCGAGAACCAGCTTCAGGGTCGGCGAGATGCGGAAGTGCCTTCCCACCTTGAGGAGGGCCACGTCCTCCCAGCCCATGCGCTCCTTGCCCCTGTGCGTCATCTTGTCGCGGAACTTTCTGGTGTAGTTCTCGTCGGTCAGGAAGCAGCAGCCCCCGGCCGGGGAGGGGTAGTCGGTGATGCCGCGGGCCTCGACGAGGTCCATCTGGACCCGTCGGCCCCGGCCGCGAATGGAGAGGAGCTTGGAGCGGTCGAGCAGGCCCTCGCGCTCGGGTGCCGTGGCCTCGAGGAGCTGCGCCGACAGGGGGCGGAGGAGCCTGTCGCCCAGTCCGGACTCGCGCTGGATCACGCGCATGGGGTCCTTCCTCTGGCTCATGGGCCGCTGGCCCAGCACCTCGCCCGTGGCCACGAAGTCCGCACCCTCCTCCTCCATGATGGCCTTGGCCTTCTTGAGCATGTGGGTCCGGCAGTCGATGCAGGGGTTCATGTGGGCGCCGTAGCCGTGCTTGGGGTTGAAGACCACCTCCAGATAGTCTTCGGAGAGGTCCACCATCCTCACGGGAATCTTCAGGTCGGCGCCGGCCCGGAGAGCCTCATTTCTCAGTTTTCTGGGGTCCTCCTGCACGGAGGCCGTGGCGCGCTTGTGATCGGAGACGCAGAATCCCGTGGAGAAGTGGACTCCCACCACCTCGACGCCCTGCTCCTGGAGGATTCTGGCGGCCAGCGTGGAGTCCAGGCCGCCGCTCATGAGAACGACCGCCTTGGGGCGCTTCCCTGGGCGTTCCTCAGTTTTTTCTTCAGCGGCCGGAATGGAGGCCGGTGCCTTATTCTCGCTCATGCTCGTCCATCCGTTAAGATAGTAGCATACACGCTCACGCCCGGGTTCATTCCCGTCGCCCGGCGTCGCTCGCCCCGATACGGGGGCGTGATAACATTCGAGGTCTGGGCGATGGCGGACGGAAGGGAGGCGGCGCGTGGGCCTTCAGAGCGACAAGAAGACTCTCCAGGGGAATGTTCAGCCATGGCGCTGCGACCTCTGCGGAGAACCCTTCGACCCCGGCCTCGACGCCATCTGCATCCGCTGCGGCCGCCTCTGCTGCCCCGAGCATCGGGCCGCGGGAGGCCGTCCCGGAAGCCCGGGCCTTTGTACGGAGTGCGCGGCCGCCGCATCGCGGCCGGGGGATGAGGGCCAGTGACGGGGACCGACCGGCGCACGGTGGGCATCCTGGCCGTGGGGCTGGCCTCGCTCTCCTTCGCCGCCATCCTCATCCGCTACTGCAGTGCCCCGGCCCCGGTCATCGCCTTCTGGCGCATGGGCCTGGCCACGCTCATCCTCGCGCCGGTGGTCCTCGGACGGTGGCGCCGGGAGCCCTGGAGACCGGCGATCCAGGCGCGGCTCCTGCCCTACACGGTGGGTGCCGGGGCCCTGCTGGCCGTCCACTTCGCCACCTGGATCGCCTCGGTCCAGCTCACGACGGTGGCCTCTTCGCTCATCCTCATGTCGGCGCAGCCCGTGTGGGCGGGACTGCTGGGCTACCTCTTCCTGCGCGAGCCCGTGCCGAGGCGGGGGCTGCTCGCCATCGTCCTGGCCATGGCCGGTGTTGCCGTCATCGCCTGGGGCGACCTGGGACGCGGGCCGGCCGGGCTGACGGGGGATGGCCTCGCACTGGTCTCGGGGATTGCCGTCGCCGGGTATCTGACGGTGGGGCGGCACCTGCGTCTCAAGCTGCCCCTCACTCACTACCTGGTGGCGGTCTACGGGGTCTCGGCCATGGTCCTGGGGTTGCTCGTGCTGGGTTCGGGGGAGCGGTTCACCGGGTACGACAGCCGGACGTGGGTGATGCTCGGGCTCCTGGCCCTCCTGCCCTCGGTGGTGGGCCATTCCCTGGTGAACTACGCCATCCGCCACATCGAAACGTACCGGGTGAACCTGTCCATCCTGGTGGAGCCCGTGGTCTCCACGATCCTGGCGGCCGTTCTCTTCGGCGAGATCCCGGGGGCGAGATTCTACCTGGGGGCCGGGTGCGTGGTGGCCGGCGTGGTGCTCGCCCTGTGGCTGCCGTCGGGCGGGTCGTTGGCCCGCTCGAAGCGAGGCCTCAAGGGGGGGATTTCTGCGCCAGGGCCTTGACGGCCTGGAGCACCTGCTCGTCGTGTCCCTTCACCGTGACGTTCCGCCAGATCTGGCGCACGATGCCGTCGGCGTCGATGAGAAAGGTGGAGCGGTTCACGCCCAGCGCCGTCTTTCCGAAGAGGCTGTGGGCCTTCCACGCGCCGTAGAGGCTGATGATCTTGCCCTCGGGATCGGAGACGAGCGTGAAGTTCAGGTGGTGCTTCCGGATGAACTCGTCGTGGGAGGCCATGGAATCCTTACTGACCCCGATGACCACGGCGCCAAGCTTCCGCAAGGCAGCGTCCGTGTCCCTGAAGGAACAGGCCTCGCGCGTGCAGTAGGGGGTCTCGTCCTTGGGGTAGATGTAGAGGACCACGATCCTGCCCCTGAAGTCGTGCAGGCTGATGGTGCCTCCGGTGCTCGCGGGGGCCGTGAAATCGGGCGCCTTCGCACCGACCACGACGGGTGGATACGCCATTTCGCTCTCCTTCGCTCCAGCGGGAGTGCTCGCCCACGGGCCAGAGAGGGCGACGAGTCCAAGCAGGGCCAGTCCCAGCAAAGGTTCAGATCGCACTTGCTTCCCTCCTGTGGCGCGGCCTGCGCCCCATTAAGGGAGAACAACAACGGAGGGCCGCCGCCATTCCCGCGAGGTGGGCTGGTTTCGCAAGCAGGCCCCCCCGCCTTCGCGGGGGCAGGCTCAGGCTTCGGCCCCGCTGCTCTCCCATCCCCACTTCGAAGCCGCCCTTTGCAGAGAGTCAACCACACTGGTGTCGAAGTAGCATCACAAGGGCGTCGGCGGAGAGTGGCGCCATCCCCGCCTCAATGACCAGATTTGGGTCTATACTGCCACCCCTGCTAGGGAGGAGGAGCCCCGATGAAAACGTTCGAATTCAAAATAGACCCTCTCACGAGCGAAGAGTATTACGAGGTCTATCTCCGCGGACGCCAACTACTCAACGATCCCCACCTCAACAAGGCCTCGGCCTTCACTCCCGAGGAGCGCATGAGCCTGGGGCTCATGGGCCTCCTTCGCAGCGGTGTCTCCACGCTCGAAAGCCAGGTCCAGCGTAGCCTCGAGGCCTTCAAGCGGAAGCCCGACGATCTGGAGCGCTACATCTTCCTCATCGGGATGCAGGACAGGAGCGAGCCCCTCTTCTACAAGCTGCTGGTGGAGAACCTGGAGGAGATGGTGCCCATCGTCTACACCCCCACGGTGGGACAGGCGTGCCTGCAGATGAGCCACATCGTGCGGCGCTTCAGGGGGCTCTACATCGATCCCGACAACATCGCCGACATCGACCAGATCTTCCAGAACATCGCCCTTCCCCACGTCTACCTCATCGTCGTGACGGACGGGGAGCGGATCCTGGGGCTGGGCGACCTGGGGTCGGACGGCATGGGCATTCCGGTGGGGAAGGTGAGTCTCTACGTTGCGGCGGGGGGGTTGCATCCCTCGGTCTGCCTTCCGATCTGCCTGGATGTGGGCACCAACAACGAGCGGCTGCTGAAGGATCCCCTCTACCTCGGCTACCGTAAGCCGCGTCTGACGGGCTCGGCGTATGAGGAGATGGTGGAGAGGTTCGTGCTGGGCGTCCGCCGCAATTTCCCCGATGCCCTTCTGCAGTGGGAGGACTTCGCCAAGCACACCGCCTTCAAGAACCTGGAGCGCTATCGCGAACGCATCCTCTCCTTCAACGACGACATCCAGGGCACCGGTGCGACGGCCCTGGGGGCCCTCATCACCGCCATGCGGATCAAGGGCAGCCGGTTTTCGGACCAGCGCTTCCTCATCGTGGGCATGGGCCAGGCCGGGGTCGGCAACGCCATGAACATCCGCACGGCGCTCCGGGAGGAGGGGCTGTCCGAGGAGGATATCCGGGCGAGAATCTTCGTGGTGGACGTGCAGGGGCTCCTGATGGAGGACGATCCCAAGCTGGAGGATCCGCAGCGCCCCTTCGCCCAGCCTCGGACCGCCATAGAAGGGTGGACGATGGAATCGTCCGACCGGGTCGGCCTTGAGGATGTGGTCCGCAATGCCCATCCCACCGTACTGATCGGCGTCACTGCCAAGCGAGGTCTTTTCAGCGATTCCATCCTGAGGCAGGTGGCGAAGAACACGGACCGCCCGGTGATTCTCGCCCTTTCCAACCCGACGGCGAAGACCGAGTGCACCCCCGAGGAGGTGGCCAAGGCCACGGGCGGGAAGGGACTGCTCGCCACGGGGAGCCCCTTCAAGCCCCTGAACTGGGACGGCCGTCAGATCATGACCTCCCAGTGCAACAACCTGTACATGTTCCCCGGCGTGGGCCTCGGCGCCCTGGTGGGCCACGCCGCCAAGGTGACGGACGCCATGTTCCTGACCGCCAGCAAGGCCCTGAGCGACATGGTCACACCGGAGCAGAGGGAGGCCGGCCTGCTCCTGCCGCCCATGGCGGATATCCGGGCCGTTTCGCGCCGGGTCGCCGTGGCGGTGGCCCGGGAGGCGAGAGACTCGGGCCTCGGGCGCCTGGTGGACGACGATCAACTGGAGCACCTGGTGGCCAAGGCCCAATGGACTCCCCACTTCGCGTCCTACCGGCCTGGGCCCGTGGACGGCCGGGGTTGATCGGGAGCGAACGGGACCGGCCGGCCCGGTGGCGTGGCTGGGGGCCCTTTCGGTTTAGGGCTCGTCCGTCAGCAGGGCGTGCCACTCTTCCTGGTTGTTCACGTTGGTCAGCGAGCGCGGGTCGCAGCCGCCGGCTTCGGCCTGCTCCTCGTCCACCAAGTCGGCATTTAGGGCGGATAGCAGGTGGTGGGCCGTGGCGTCGCCTGAGCGAAGCGCGCTCTCCACGAAGGGCCGAGCGCTTTTGGGGTAGCAGGCGGGAAGGGGATGGACTCTTCCGTTCACGAAGGGCGCGCAGGGCCGGCCCGTTTTCAGGCAGCGCCCGACCAGGAGATCCAGCCACTGGGCCGTGAGGAGGGGAGTGTCGACGGCGACGCAGAGGACCTCGGAGAAGGAGGCCCCGATCAGCGCGGCGTGGATCCCACCCAGCACGCCCATGCCCGGAATCCGGTCGGGCACCCGGGGCACCCGCAGTTCGACGGGAAACGGCTCGGGCGCCACCACAAAGACCTCGCCGCAGGCCTCCTCCAGAAGGAACAGGGCGCGATCCAGGAGGGTCAGGCCGTCGAGGACCAGCAACCGTTTGTCCCGGCCCATTCTCCGGGATCGCCCTCCGGCGATGAGGGCGCCCGTCACTTCGGGGTTTCTGGGCACGATCGAACTCCTGGCCCCGCAAGGGTGCGGGCGCACTGGGAACACGGAAACGCTCCTTCGGCAATTTGGGGCACGGTTCCCGAGCTGACAAGTCCGAGCCGTTCAGCCTGAAGGGGGCCACTCCGCCGCGCCGCCTCAGTTGGGCAGGGCCTTGGCCGCCAGTTCGAGGACGTCGTGGGTGGCGAAGGCCTCATGCCCAGTCTCGCCGGCGGCGTTGTTCATCATGACGTTGCAGAAGGGGCAGGCGACGGCCACGCCCTGCGCTTTGGTCTCGAGGGCCTGCTCCAGGCGCAGGTGGTTGACCCGCTTCCCGAGCTTCTCCTCCAGCCACATCCGCCCGCCGCCGGCTCCGCAGCACATGGCGTTCTTCCCGCTGTGGTCCATCTCTGAGAGGCTGAGGCCGGGAATGGCCTTCAGGATCGCCCTGGGGGCTTCGACCTGGTCGTTGTACCGGCCGAGGTAGCAGGGGTCGTGGTAGGTCAGGCTCTCGCGCACCTCTCGGGTGAGCTTCAGGCGGCCCTCTGCCACCAGGCGGGCCACCAGCTCCGTTCCGTGGACCACCTCGTAGTGGCCGCCGAATGAGGGGTACTCGTTCTTGAGGGTGTTCAGGCAGTGGGGGCAGTTGGTGACGATCTTCTTGACCTTGTACCCGTTGAGGGTCTCGATGTTGGTCTCGGCCAGGGTCTGGAAGAGGTACTCGTTGCCCAGCCGTCGGGCCGAGTCGCCCGTGCAGGTCTCCTCCTCGCCCAGGATGGCGAACTTAACTCCCGCCGCCCGCAGGAGCTTCACCAGCGCCACGGAGACCTTCTTGCCGCGATCCTCGTAGGAGCCGGCGCATCCCACCCAGAACAGGTATTCGGCATCCGGCTCCTCCGCCATGGCGGGAACTTCGAGGCCCTCGGCCCACTTGGCGCGGTCGGCTTGGGCCATGTTCCACGGGTTGCCCTGGCGCTCCATGCCCTTGAAGCCCACCTGGGCCTCCGCCGGGAAGTTGCTCTCTTCCAGGGTGAGGTAGCGCCGCATCCCCACGAGCTTGTCCACGAAGGTGATGTGGAGCGGACAGGCGTGTTCGCAATAGCCGCAGGTCGTGCAGGCCCAGATCGTGTCCTCGCTGATGCACCCGCCCAGATTCTCCGGAGTCCAGGGCGGGTGCTCCTCCTTCCGCTGCCACACGGAGCCCTCGGGCACCGGCCCGCCGATGAGGAGGCGGCTCTCCGGCACGCCCTTGTCCTGGGCCATGTCCGCAAGGGGCGTGTCGTACAGGTAGTCCCGCAGGTCGTTGCCGTAATTCTTTGGGCGGAGGGGTTTGCCCGTGAGCGTGGTGGGACACACCTCGGTGCAGCGACCGCATTCGGTGCAGGTGTAGAAATCCAGCATCTGCTTCCAGGTGAAGTCCTGGATTTTGTTGACGCCGAAGTGCTCGGCCTCGAGGTTCATGGGCTTGATGTTCTTGGTCGGTTCGAGCTCCCTGAAGTAGACGTTGAAGAGGGCGGTCAGGACGTGGAAGTGCTTGGAGTAGGGGAGGAAGTTCAGAAAGCCGAACAGGATCGCCAGGTGGAACCACCACATGGTGTGATAGAGCAGCGAGAGGGAGGAGCTGCCCATGCCCCCGAGAAGGGCCGCCACGAACTCACCCGCGGGGGACCAGGCCGCCCAGGCGGGGTTGTGCAGCGCGATGAAAGCGCCGTCGGCCAGCAGGTCCGTCACCATGAGGCCGCCGATGAGCGAGAGGGTGGCCCACGCATCCCAGGAGTTCTCCAGCCGGTCGGGAGGGAAAAAGAGCCGCCTGGCGGAGGCCATGAGGATCCCCAGGATCACCAGCACCTCGAAGATGTCCTTGGTGACCTGGTAGCCCAGGCCCCAGACGCCCATCATCTCGGTCAGGTGAAAGGAGGGGAAGAGGCCTTCGGCCACCAGCGACAGCGACCGCAGGGCCAGGACCATGAATCCCCAGAAGATCAGGAGGTGGAAGAAGCCGGCGTACCGGTCTCGCACCATGCGCTTCTGGACGAAGGCATACAGGATGAGGCCCTTCAGCCTCTCCCAGGGCCTGTCGAAGCGGTTGTCCGGGAGCCCGGCCATGAGGGCGCCGATCCGAACCCGCGCCGTATTGGCGAAGAGCGCCAGTGATCCGATGACGAACGCCCAAAAGAGCCAGGTTTCCACTGGGTGCATGGGTAGATCCTCCCCCTCGAACGCGCCCCGCGCGCGGCTACTTGGGTAGCATAGGGTCCCAGCGGCTCCCTGTCAATGTATTTGAATGCTCATCCGAGGCCGGAGTTCGGCATCCATTCACGCGTGAAGCCAAAGCACTACATGGCTTCCGTTGGGTGGATTCATCGGGGATTGGCCGCTTGCGGCAGTGAGCGACTGCTTACATTTGGGGGTTGGCGGGCGGCAGAAATCCGACCAGCCCAGCCTTCGCGAGCTTCTTGAAGGTCATGAGGGCCTGGATTTCCTGGAGGGGCGAGATGCGGATGATGGCCTGGACCGAGCTCACCCCGTTGATGCGGCTCAGGATGTAGTTCTCCTGCGGCGTAAAGGAGAGCTCGTTCAGCTCGCTCATGGAGCGCTGGAGGAAGGGGACGTGCTCGATCGTGAAGGTGTCCGAGACGAGCTGTTCCTTCATCTCCTTGTAGGCCTTGGGAATCATGGTCTGCGCCAGGGCATGTCCCGGGGATTGGAGCAGGACCTGCTTGAAGATCTCGATGGACTCCTCGTACCGGCCCGAGTTGAAAAGCTTGAGGCCCTGGTTGGCGAGGCCCCGGACCTCCTCCTCAACCCGGACCTCGGAGCGCGGCGGAGGGGGCGGCACTTCGATCACCTCGATGATGCCCATCTGGACCATATCGAAGAGCGTCTTGCTCACCGCGAAATCGGAGGCGTGGAACATGAGGCAGAGGTCCGATATCCTCCGCGGGACCTCCATCAACTGGATGACCCGGTTGTAGAGCGGGTCAGCCAGGATGGCCCGGGTGAGGGCCTCTGGAATGATGCGGATGACCGCCTCCGAGGTGGGGAAGATGCGTCGGATCCTCCTCCACTCGTCGGAGCGCCGGGTGCCCTCCATCAGCACCGAGGTCACGTCCATCTCGATGGGGACGTGGCTCTCCTGCGCCGGGGCGTCGTTGTAGAACTTGAATTCCCCTCCCTCCCACAGGAAGAGGTCGTAGATGGTCTCCTCGGCCTTGATCCGCAGGAAGCGCTGGACCTCCTCCTCCCCCAGGTGGCCGTCCTGCACGAGGATGCGCCCGAGCTTGGTGCCCGTCTCCCCCTGCTTGACGAAGGCCCGCATGAGGTCCTCTTCTCGAATCTTGCCGTAGGAGAGGAGGAGCTGCCCAAAATACTCCCGGGGATCATTGCTCGCCGAGGCCACGATCTTGCCGTCGCGAAAATAGATCTCCTTCACGATATCGCCGCGCTGGAGCAGCAGAATGCCGGTTCTCTGGCCGATGGCCAGCCACTGGAGGAGGTCGGGCAGGGGCATGGTGGCGAAATCGCCCTGGAAGCTCATGGCGATATCTTACCGGCAAATCGACGGTACGGAAAGGTGGACGAGCAGGGGCTTGAAGCGGCGGGAAAAGAAGAGGAAAGGGAGCCGGCGCGGGCGACGCCGGCTCCCTCGGCCCCTTCGAAGTCTTTAGGCAATGGCCTTCTTGGCGCGCTCAACCAGGCTGGCGAAGGCCTGGGGATCGGTCAGGGCGACGCCGGCGAGCGATTTCCTGTCGAGGTTGAGGCCCGCCTTCTTGAGGCCGTCCATGAACCGGCTGTAGCTGATGCCGTTCTGGCGGCAGCCCGCGTTGATGCGGACGATCCAAAGGCGGCGGAAATCGATCTTCTTGACCTTGCGGCCCGCGAAGGCGAAGACCAGGGAGCGTTCCACCTGCTCCTTGACGGAGCGGTAGAGACGGCTCTTCGCGCCGAAGTAACCCTTGGCGATACCTTTTAGCTTCTTGCGGCGCTCAACCTTGTGATGGCCGCGGCGGACTCTGGGCATGGTTCAACTCCTCAACGAGTGGACTTACTTTGCGATCAGCCGCTTGACTTTCCGGACGTCGGATTTGTCAACGAGGTCCGCGGTGCCGAGGCGGCTCTTGCGCTTGCGATCCTTGGAGGTCAAGATGTGCCTGTGGTAAGCCTTGCCCCGCTTGATCTTTCCCGTGCCGGTCAGCTTGAACCGCTTGGCGGCGGCCCGGTTGGTCTTCTTCTTCTGCATGGATATCAACCTCCCGCGTTACCTATTTCTTCGTGGGCGTGAGCAGCATCGTCATCATGCGGCCCTCCATCCCGGGGGCCCGCTCGATCTTGCCCTTCTGAACGACCTCTGTGGCGATTCGGGTCAGCAGCCTCTGCGCCAGTTCCGGGTGGACGATCTCGCGTCCCCGGAAGCGGACCGTGATCTTGACCTTGTCCCCGTCCTCCAGGAATTCCTCGATCCGGCGCTTCTTTACCTGGAAGTCGTGCTCTTCGATCTTCGGCCTCAGCTTGATTTCCTTGACGACGACCTGCTTCTGCTTCTTTCGCGCCTCTTGGGCCTTCTTCTTCTCGTCGTAGAGGAACTTGCCGTAATCGATGATCCGGCAAACCGGCGGCTGGGCGGTGGGCGCGATCTCCACCAGGTCCAGCCCCTTCGCCTCCGCCATGACCAACGCCTCATCGGGCGTCATGATGCCGAGCTGGGCCCCGTCGTCATCGATGACCCGGATCTCCCGAACCCGGATCTGCCGATTCAACCTCGGTCCTCTGGCTGTTGCGTCTCGGATAGCTGCCTCCTACTCCAGTTCCAGGGATCGGCTCTCCACCCTTCGGAGAGCCATCTCAATAAAGGCATCCACGACCATGCTCCCCCGGTCCCCAGTCGAGCGAGTCCGCAGGGAAACGCTGGCGGACTCCTGCTCCCGGTCCCCGATCACCAGCATGTAGGGAATCTTTAGCAGCTGGGCCTCGCGAACCTTGTACCCCGTCTTCTCGGGGCGGGCGTCCACCGTCACCCTCAACCCGGCCCCCCTCAGGCGGGAGGCCACGACCTCGGAGTATGCCACATGTCGGTCCGCGATGGGAAGGAGCCTGACCTGCTCGGGGGCCAGCCAGAGCGGAAAGGCCCCGGCGAAGTGCTCGATGAGCACCCCCATGAACCGCTCGATGGACCCCATGATGGCCCGGTGGATCATGACCGGCCTCTCGGGCGCGTTCTCGGGCCCCGTATAACTCAGATCGAACCTCTCGGGCAGGTTGAAGTCCAGCTGTATGGTCGCGAGCTGCCACTCCCGCCCGATGGCGTCCTTGACCACGAAATCGATCTTCGGTCCATAGAAGGCCCCGTCGCCCGGGTTCACGGTGAATACGGCCCCCTGGGCCTTCAGGATGCTGTCGAGCGCTGCCTCGGCTCGCTGCCAGATCTCGTCCGAGCCCACCGAGTTCTCGGGGCGCGTGGAGAAGTACACGTGCGGATCGCTGAAGCCGAAGATCTCGTAGGTGCGGCGGACCAGTTCGAAGAGCGAGCGGATCTCCGACTCGATCTGCTCGGGCCGGCAGAAGATGTGGGCGTCGTCCTGCGCGAAGGAGCGGACGCGCGTGAGCCCCTGGGTGACGCCCGAGCGCTCGTAGCGGTGCAGGCGGCCGAAGTCGGCGATCCTCAGGGGCAGTTCGCGGTAGGAGTGGCTCTCGCCGCCGTAGAGCAGACAGTGGCCCGGGCAGTTCATGGGCTTGAGGCCGAATTCCCTCTCGTCGATCTCCGCCAGGAACATGTTCTCGCGGTAGTGCTCGTAGTGCCCGGACCGCTTCCAGAGCTCCACGTCGAAGACCTGGGGCGTGATGACCTCTTGGTAGCCGTACTCCCGATAGAACTCCCTCATCAGCTCCACGAGCTGGTTGTAGACGATGGCGCCCTTGGCCGTGAAGAAGGGGGAGGCGGGCGCCCAGGGGTGGAGCATGAACAGGCCGAGATCCCGGCCGAGCTTACGGTGGTCGCGGGCCTTGGCCTGCTCCAGCCGTTTCAGGTGCTCCTCCAGCTCCTTGCGGGAGAGGAAGGCCGTGGCGTAGATCCTCTGGAGCATCTTGTTATGCTCGTCGCCCTTCCAGTAGGCGCCTGCCACGGAGAGGAGCTTGAAGGTGTCGGGCTTGATCCGTCCCGTGCTCGGCAGGTGGGGACCGCGGCAGAAATCGTCGAAGGCGCCCTGGCGGTAGATGGAGACCGGCTCGTTCTGGCCGCGTTCGTACGCCAGCTCGGACTTGTAGGGTTCCTGCTGCCGGTCGAAGAGCGCCTTGGCCTCCTGCCAGGGGAGCTCCTGGCGCCGAATCGGGGTGTCGCGGGTGATGATCTCGCGCATGCGCGCCTCGATCCGTTCGAGGTCCTCCGGCGTGAAGGGTGCGTCGCGGTCGAAGTCGTAGTAAAAGCCGTCCTCGATCACGGGCCCGATGGCGATCTTGGCCTCGGGGAAGAGCTCCTTCACGGCGTTGGCCATGAGGTGGGCGCAGGTATGGCGGTAGATCGCGAGAGCATCGGGAGAGCGCTCCGTGATGAGCTCCAGGGTGCAGTCGTGATCGAGCGGCCGGTACACGTCCACGAGCCCGCCGTCGCTCTTGGCAGCGAGGCTGGCGGCGGCAAGCCGCGGGGAGATGCTCTCCCCCACCTGCTGCGGCGTCGCCCCCGAGGGGAAGACCTTGCTGGTCCCGTCGGGCAGCGTCACGCGGATCTCGGGCACGGTGGCCTCCAAAAATGAAAAGTGGTAGGCGCGAGCGGGATCGAACCGCTGACCTCTACCGTGTCAAGGTAGCGCTCTCCCATCTGAGCTACGCGCCTACGGGAGCCCCAAGGCTACCAGAGAAAGGGCCGCATGTCAAGCGGGGCGAGGGGTTTCGGGGATGCGCCGAGGTCAAGGTCCGGCCTGGAGAAGGTCGGCCGGCAGCTCCTCCAGCGACAGGATGCCCACCGTCGCGCCCTTCTCCGTGAGGGCCGCCCACGTGCACCCGGAGTCTCGAAGCAGGTGCAGGAGCTCGCTCAAGGGCGTGGCGGCAGGGATGGTGGCGGGAGGCGCGGGCCAACCGCGGGGGGGCGGCCCGCCCGGGTCCAGGCCCAACAGATCCAAAGGGCGGGCGAGGGCGAGGAGCCTGCCGGCCCGGTCCACCACTCGGAGCGGCCCTCCGGCCGCCTCGGCGAGCCTGGACCTCCACACCTTTGAGGCGGAGGGAAACGGGAGAACGGGAATGGACTCCACCGGCGTCATGAGAGACCAAGCGGGCTCGTGAAGCCGGGCCAGGATCCCCTTCGCCAGTGCCCGAACCGTATCGGCGTTGCGCAAGCGGGCCGAGAAAACCCTGATCAGCTCGTCGCGGGAGGCCCACGGAAGGGTTCCGCGGCCGCTCTTGGCGCGCCGTCCCCTCAACCCCATGGTCAGCAGACGCAGCAGGCCTCCCAGCGGGGCCGCCGGCACGAGGAGGATGAGCAGTACGGGCACCACGCCCAGCGACCACCCCGTGGCGACTGGGCGCAGGAGGAGCTTGGGGAGCATCTCGCCGAATACCAGCACGGCCAGAACGAGGCCCATCCCCGTCACGGGGAGGAGCCATCCCGGTCCCTGGGCGGCCCAGCTCTGGGCGAAGAAGGCCCCGGAGACCACGCAGAGGTTGGTGCCCAGCACCGTGGCGGCCAGCCAGTAGTCGGGCTTCCTGAAGAACCCGATGAGGCGCCGCGCCCTCCAGTCCCCGCGGCGCGCCTTCCGGTACACGATCGCCGGGCTCGCGTTCAACAGCGCGATCTCGGTGCCCGAGAAGAAGGCCTCTCCGAGGAGCGAAAGCGCCGTGCCCAGCAGGAGAAGATGATTCACTTCCTATTCCGCTCCACCGTGAAAGGCACCGTCGCCGGGTGCTCGCCGCGCCGGCCCAAGGTCACCGCCAGAGGGGCGGCCCTGTAGCCGTCCACCGAGAGGTCGAAGGAAAGGCGCGTCACCGAGGGGCTGAGCTGAAAATCCACGCCATCGGCTCCGCCGTCCGCGGCGGCGTCGAAGCGGATCTCGTTCTCCCCCGTCTTCTTGATGAAATCGCGGCGCTCCTTGGATTCGGGCTTCACGTGGAGAAAGATGCCGTCACAGACGACGGATCCCGTGAAGACGTGCCTCTTGCCCTTGGTGGTCCACCGCACGTGCCAGCCCTCGCCGTCGTGCCAGATGAAGTAGCCTTTGGCGTAACCCGCCACGAAGTAGGGCCTGCCCTCCAGGAGCCGTTTATCCACGGCCGAGGCCGCGAGGGCAGACACCAGAATCATGAGGCCCATCAGGACCGCCGTCGCTTTTCTCATGAAAGCCTCCCCCAGTCGTCTAGTGTCGCGTCCCCGTGTCGTGTTTACCATGGCTTCTTCCCGGGACACAACACTCCCCAGGGGCTCCGCCCCCAGGGCGCCCGCCTGCGGCGGGCCGTTGCCCCGAAGGGGCGGGGAGCTCCCGTCCGGGACATCTCACTAAGGTGTCGTGGAGGGGACCCCCGCTGGCCGGGCGTCCGGCGCGAACGGGTGCGCCTCGGCCCCGGCGGCCCCACCCGTCCCGGCCGCATACAGCCTGCCGTACTCCCACTGGTTCAAGAGAATCCTGCGGACGTAGGAACGCGTCTCCCGGAAAGGTATGGATTCGATGAAGAGATCGGGGTCTTTGGGGCATCCGGGCCGGCGGAGCCACTCGTCCACCCGCCCGGGGCCGGCGTTGTAGGCAGCCAGCGCCAGATGCACTTGGCCACCGTACCGCTTGAGCATCTCGGTCATGTAGGCGCAGCCCGCCAGGGCGTTCCACGCGGGATCCCTCAGGCGCGAGAGGTCGGTGTGCTTAAGATCGAATTTCCGGGCCACCGCCCTGGCCGTCCCCGGAAGGAGCTGCATGAGCCCCACGGCGCCCGAGGCCGAGAGGGCGCCGGGATCCCAGAGGCTTTCCTGGCGGATCACCGAGCAGACGAAGAAGACCGGCAGGTCGAAGGTGCTGGCCGCCGTCCTCACTTCGGGCCAGAAGGGCCTGGGGAATAGAATCCGCCAGGCTTCCGCGGGGACGCTGTCCCCAGACTGGCCGAAGGCCTTCGGATAGAGCCGGCGGAGGCCGCGGATGGCTCCGGGGTAGTCGTCGGCCTCGGCCAGGGCCATGGCCATGGCCCACTGGGTGCCGGGGTCGTCGGCCGCCCGCGAAGCCATCTCGAACTCTCCGCCAGCCTCCGGGAGGAGCCCGCAGCGGAGGAGCTCGAAGCCCTTGGCCGCGTGACTTCCCGGCTGTGCAGGCACTGGAGCGGGCGGTGGCGGAGCCGGCTGGTCGGGCGCCGGCGGCCCGCCCCGCAACCTGTAGCCGAAGTAGCCGTATCGGTCCTCGCGGAGTATGTCCGCGCGCAGCGCCGCCGCCTCCTCTCCCGAAACGCGGCCGAGCCTGATGAGGGAGTAGGCCGCCGCGCTCCGGTAATCGCTGGTGGGGGGCAGGGCCTTCACGAGCACCCGCCACAGGCCGTCCGCGCGGTTCCGCTGCCCGGCCATGACGTAATGCCACCCGGACTCATACAGGTATTCGCCGGCGACCGTCTGGCCGAACCCTCCCGCCAACAGCGCCTCCGCGATCCGCACGGCCTTCCCCTCGTTGCCCTGATGGTCGTACCCGCGCATGAGCACCAGGAGGGAGCGGCCCCGCCCGGGCGTATCGACGGGGAGCCCGAGAAGGCCGGCCTCGGCCGCCGCCGCCGACTTTCCCGAGAGCGCTCCTGCGGCGGCCAGCAACCCGAGCCTCACCTTGCTCGCCGCCGCCGCCTCCGGAGGGATCGCCAACCCCGCGTAATCCTTGGCTGCTTCTCCCAGGCGCCCTCGTGCTTCGAGCAGGCGACCGGCCAGGTAGCGCCGCCAGCCCGCCTCGGAGGGCGAGGAGGGAAGGAAGGCCGGCAGCTCCCTGCGAAGCTCGGTCCACTGCCCGGTCTCCGCGAGAGACCGGAGATGGAGGAGCTGATCCGCCGGAGGCAAGCGCTCCGCCCAGCCTCTGAATTCGGGCCTCCGGGAGAGCAGCTCATGGGTCTGTCTACTCGTGGGATGGTGGATCCAGAGGTTGCGAACCATCGATTCAGCGTCCGCCCCGCGGCCCGAATCCTCGTAGAGGACGGCCAGCCTGGCCATCCATTCGGGATCGGAGGGCGCCGCCTGATGCAGGGCCTCGGCACAAGGAATGGCCTCCGCCTCGGCTCCTCTAGCCGGCAGGTCCTCCAGGATGGCCCGCGCCGCCTCCAGCCGGAAGGAGGGTTGCGGCGTGGCCGCGAAGAGCCGGCGCCACAGCGGCAGGGCCTGGGCCGAGCGCCCCTGCTGTTCGAGGAGCCTCGCTTCCCAGTCTATTCCGTACTCCCAGAGGCTCGAAGAGAGGACGGATGCATCCGAGTACGCCTGGATCGCCGAGTCCGGTTGCCCCTGGGCCTCGTAGGCTCGGCCCAAGAGGATGTGCAGGGTCCCCGCGTCAGAGGGATCCCGCGGAGTGGCCAGGGCCCTCACGATGGCGCGCACCCTGGCCTCGCCTTGCAGGGAGGCGAGAGATTGCCACACATCAACTCCGGGACGCGTCTGGGCGCGGCCCGCGGTGAGGGGAAGAAGGAGCAGAACGACGACGGCTCTAAGTGCCCATGAGGCCGGTGTCCCCGTCCGCCAGGTAGTTGACGAGGGCCTTGCCGAAGTAGTCCTGGGCCTGAACCGAGGGTTGCTGGAACCGATGGTCATAGGCCTCCCGGCTCCGATCGATGTCTTCCCTGAGCAGGGAGTACAGGCTCTTCGTCCGCTTGCCCTGATCCACCTCTTTGGGATGGTACAGGGCGATCTCCTGGACCAGGAGGCGGGCGAAGCGCTTGGCGTCCTCGTGGAGTTTCTCGTCGCCCGGCGAAACGGCAGGCGGCGCCGGCTCAAGCTCCGGCGTGGGGACCGTGGACTCGACCTCCGGTGCGCCGGGCACCTCCTCCACGATGGTGGCTTCCTCCACCACTTCCTCGGGTTCTGCCTCCGCTTCGGCCGGGGGCTCGCCCATGGCCTCCCTGGGGATTTCCGCCAGCATGGTCTGGTTGCCGGGAAGGTCCTCGGACGAAGGCTCGGAGGCCAGGGTCCCGCTGTCCTCGAAGAGAAATGCATCCTCCGAAGCCTTGGTCGCCGGCTCCTGGCCCGGCAGGACGATCTCCTGGCTTTCGAGGGTCGGCGGCAGGGGATCCCGCTTGGCCTTGAGAGGGAAGATATCGATCACGAGAGAGGCGGTCCTCACCAGGATATCCACGCTGTAATGGTCCAGTTTTCCCGCCTCTCCCGAATCGGCGTAGACGAAGGCGAGCATCTTGCCCTTCAGCAGGAGCGGGGAGATGAGGCTTCTTCGGACCGGGCCCGGGACCGGAATGAAGGCCGGGAGCGTCCTGTCCAGCAACATTCGGGTGCGGGAGGCCGCCACCGTCTGGAGGATGGGGTCCCTGTCCACCTGCACCTTCCAGCCGCGGACCTCCTCCGCGTCGAACCCGAAGGAGTTCCAGGCCTGCGCGGTATCGCCCCGGACCACGAAGAGCACACCCCGCTCGGCGAAGTCTTCAACGCCCTTCGCCAGGTGGTTCAGGATCTCCCCCTGGCTTTCGGCGTATTCAATGGAACCCATCCTATAGAGGAGCGAGTTGTTGAGGGGCGCCGAAACCGCCGCTGGTTGCGCCGGCGGCTCGGGAAGGAGGGAGGGCTCCGGTTCCGGAATGGCTTCGGAGATGGCCGCGGCCAGGCGCTGCGGGTCCGGGGGGGAGGGGACCGCCAGCACCAGGTCCTGCAGCATGCTCCGGAGGTTTTCCAGATTGTTCTGGAGCTTTTCGAACTGCTCGGCCAGTATGCTTCGAATCTGCTCTTCGTGGCTCATTGCGCCCCCTTTGAGCTCTGTCCGCCCTAACCAAATGCAGTGTAGGGACCGGCCCGCGCGGTGTCAAGGAGCGGGGCGGGCGAAGAGGTCTCCTCCGATTCCGTGCAGAGGGCGGCCCAGGTGCTCGCAGGCGAGGCGGGTCACCTTGCGGCCCCGGGGAGTCCTCTCCAGGAATCCGATCTGCATGAGGTAGGGTTCGTAGATCTCCTCCACCGTGTCCTTCTCCTCGCTGATGGAGGCGGCCAGCGTGTTGAGCCCCACCGGTCCCCCCGCGAATTTCTCGATGATGGCCAGCAGGATCCTCCGGTCCAGGTCGTCCAGCCCGAAGCGGTCCACCTCCAGCCGCTCCAGGCTGTCGCGGGCCAGTTCCAGGGTGATGCGACCGTCGCCGAGGACCTGGGCGTAGTCCCGGAGGCGCCGCAGAAGACGGTTGGCCACCCTGGGGGTCCCGCGGGAGCGCCTCGCGATCTCTTCGGCGGCCGCATCCTCCAGCGGGACGACGAGGAGGGAGGCGGACCGGAGAACGATGGTGCGGAGTTCCTCCACGCTGTAGAAGCCCATGTGGAAGGTGATGCCGAACCGGTTTCGAAGGGGCGAGGTGAGGAGCCCGATCCGCGTGGTGGCGCCGATGAGGGTGAAGGGCGGAAGAGGCAGGGTGATGGTCCTGGCCCCAGGGCCCTGTCCCACCAGCAGGTCCAGCTTGAAATCCTCCAGGGCCGGGTAGAGCACCTCCTCGACGGCCGGGGAGAGCCGGTGGATCTCGTCGATGAACAGGACGTCCTTCGGTTCCAGGTTGGTGAGGAGGGCGGCCAGGTCTCCGGCCTTCTCGATGAGGGGCCCCGCGGTGGCCCTCAGGCTGACGCCGAGCTCGGCGGCGATGATGTGGGCCAGGGTCGTCTTGCCCAGGCCGGGCGGACCGTACAGGAGCACGTGGTCCAGGGCGTCACCGCGCCGGGCCGCGGCCTGGAGGAAGACCGCCAGGTTGTCGGTCACATTCCGCTGGCCCACGTAGTCGGCCAGCCGGTGGGGGCGGAGCGCCGATTCCCACTGGCGTTCCAGGGCGTCTCCCGAACCCGTGACGAGCCGCTCCCCATCCATTCCCGTCCTCCGGTCACCGGGGTCAGGTCCTCCAGCGGTGGCTGGACGGCCCCTGCCTTCGCGCCATCAGTGAAAGAGCAATCCCAAAAGACCCTTCTCTTTGCGGATAGGGGCCGTGAAGTGAGAGATGGCGCCGCTGTCCCCGGAATCCTTGAGCTGCACCGTGACCTCGGTCTTGTTCTCCTTGCCGTCCTTGAACTCGGTCCTCACGATCTCGGCCCGGACGATCTTGAACGGCGTGTCCGGCGAGACCCAGTAGGTCCCGGCCTCGGTCACCTTGTACTTCCTGGTCAGGAAGGTCGTTTGGGTGGTCGTGCTGATCGTCATCCTGGAGCACTGGTAGACCACGCCTTTGACGGTCTGGGCGGGCTCCGGGGGCAGGTCCGTGGTTTCCTGGTGAACCTGGACGTCTTTGGCCTGGCTGTGCATGAAGCTGAGCGCTCCCCCCGAGAGCTTGAACGGGTCGCCGCCAGGGGGCTGGTAGGCCAGGGAGAGGGCCTCGAGAAATGGGTTCAGGGCCTCCTGCCGGTCGGGGTGGGCTTTCAGCAGCAGGCGCAGGTATCCATCCTTGTACCCGGCGAAGTTGGTGGGTCCCGCCTCCAGCCACACGTACGGCTGGCCGTCCAGGACCTGCTGGTCGATGATCGCCAGGTTGAAGGGCTCCCGCTTGATGCCCCAGCTCTTCTTGGTCTCGATCCGGTAGCGGGCCCACGCGCCAGGCGCCGGTGGTTGGCTCAAGAAGGTGGACAGGTCCTGCGCACCCACCGGAGGAGCCATCGACGCTGTGAGGGCGAGAAGAAGGCCCAGAATGGCGCCGCCGATTGTCTTCATGCCGTCTCTCCAGGTGCGAAGGATACCCCAAAGGAGCAAAGGGGGTCAAAAGCATGGCCCCTTCCAGCCCGCGTCCCCCTCGGCATCGCCCCGGCACCTCGGGGCCCGCGCAGCGGACCTCCCCGGAGCCGAAGCGCCTCTCGATCTTCGCTCCGACCGGGCTGCGCCCCATCTTCCCGTTGGGCTCCCCGCCGCTGGTCCCTCGCCGCGAATCGAGCCATCCGCCGATGCCCCCCGCTTGATTGCGACGCGGGCAGGATGTTATAAACTAACCCAATTGCGGAGGCGCCCGAGGGTCCGAGCCGTTGGTGGAGTCCGGGGGAGGCAGGGTGTTTGGGACCGCCCCCGGAGAAACCGGCGGGAGCCCAGGACGGCGCGGACCGCGCTAGAGGGAAGGCGCTGAACATGGCGATGACCCTGAGCCCGAGGGAAGAGGCCATCCTTTTCGGGCTTCTGACGCGTTACATCCGGACCAAGGAGCCCGTCAGCTCTCTCATGCTCGCCGACGGGAATCCCGAGGGGCTCTCCTCGGCCACCGTTCGCCACATCCTGGCCCAACTGGAGGAGAAGGGCTTCCTGACCCAGCCCCACCACACCTCGGGGCGGGTCCCCACGGATCTGGCGCTGAGGCATCTGGCGCTCTGCATCCTGGATCGATCGCAGAGTCAGGATGAGCCCGATTGGAAGGAGGTCGAGCGCCTCGCCTCCTCGGGCAGCCTCAACGGATTGGTCCAGGAGATGAGCGGCGTCCTGGCCCGCACGGTCCATTCGCTCGGATTTGCCGTCACTCCGCCCGTGGGCGAGATCAGGCTCAGGAGCACGGAACTGGTTCCCCTCGGCGAAGGGAGGGTGCTGTGCGTGGTGGTCTCCCAGGCCGGGCAGGTGCATCAGGCCGTGCTCAGAAGCCCGGAGCCCTATTCCGCCGAGCAGCTTCGCTGGTTCAGCGGATACCTGAACGAGAGCTTCGCCGGCTGCTCCTTCCTGGAGATCCGCAGGCGCCTCAGGCGGCAGATGGAGGCGGAACGGTCCGAGCTGGATTCCAAGATGATCTCGGCGCTGCAACTGGTGGCTCCCTATTTTCTTGAACACTCCGAGGCCAGGGAGCTCTTCTTCGACGGCGCGCGGTGGCTGCTGGACGACCCCCAGCTCAGGGAGAACCTGGACAGCGTCAGGCAGCTCCTGGAGTCGCTCGAACTCAAGGCCCAGCTGATTGATCTTCTCGACGACCTCTTCAGGGGGAGGGAGCCTCTCCGCGTGGTGCTGGGAGAGGATTGGCCCGACCCTGCCAGCCACGACCTCGCGATGGTGGTGGCCCCCTTCGGAGGCGAGGCTTCCGGTCAGGGCCTGGTGGGGATCATAGGCCCCAAGGCCCTCCGGTACGAGACGGTCATTCCCAACGTCAGGCGCGCGGCCCTGCTGGCGACCCTGGCCAGCGCCCGCCTGTGACGGCCGGGAACGGTTGGGACATGCCTGGGGATGGGGATAGGAGGAGGCGAAGTGCCGAACGGCGATGAGGCCCCCCCGAAGGACGGGGAGATTCAAATCGAGTTCGTGGACCACGAAGAGGGGGATGAGGGCGGATCTTCGGGCCGCCAAAGATTCCGCGTGGATTCCGCCGAGCGCGAGATCGAGCCATCGGGTGCGCCGCCGCCTTCTCCGGAGGAAGAACTCAGGAACCAGCTCCTCAGGATCAGGGCCGACTACGAAAACCTCAAGAGGCGGATGGACCGTGACCGCGACGAACACCGCCGCCAGGCGAGAGCGCAGGTGGTCGAGGCCCTGTTGCCCATCATGGACAACATGGACCGAGCGCTGAAAGTACTCGAAGGGGAGGCTCCCGAGGAGTGGTGCCGGGGCCTCGAGCTGGTGCACCAGCAGATGCGCGAGGCGCTGGGACGGCTGGGACTGGCCGAGTTAGCGCCCTTGGGCGAACCCTTCGATCCCACGCGTCATGAAGCCATCGCCTCCGCGGAGAGAGACGATGTGCCGCCGAACACCGTCACGGCGGTCTATGAAAAGGGGTACCTCTTTGAGGGAAGGCTCCTCAAGGCGGCCAGGGTGGAAGTGAGCAGGGCGAAAGCCGGGGTCCCGTCGGGAGAGGCTGATGGCTAAGGTGATCGGCATCGATCTGGGTACGACGAACAGCTGCCTGGCCTTCATCGAGTCGGGCCAGCCGGTGGTGGTTCCCAACCGCGAAGGCAGCCGCACGACCCCCTCTCTGGTGGCCTTCACCGAACAGGGGGACCGCCTGGCCGGAAACATGGCCAAGCGCCAGGCCGTCACCAACCCGACGAACACCATCTTCGCCGTCAAACGGCTCATGGGAAAGAAATTCAACGATCCCACCGTGGAGCAGGCCCGCAAGGTCCTTCCCTACACGCTCATGGAGGCCCCCAACGGGGATGTGCGGATCCGCGTGCGAGACCGCGAGTTTTCCCCTCAGGAGATCTCGGCCTTCGTCCTGGCCGATCTCAAGAAGAGCGCTGAGGAGTACTTCGGGGAGGAGGTGAAGGAGGCCATCATCACCGTCCCCGCCTATTTCTCCGATCCCCAGCGTCAGGCCACCAAAGATGCGGGCAGGATCGCGGGACTGGAGGTGCTGAGGATCCTGAACGAGCCCACGGCGGCCTGCATCGCCTTCAATCTCGAGGAGGCAGGGGTCAAGACGGTGGCCGTCTACGACCTGGGCGGAGGCACCTTCGACGTGAGCATCCTCAGGCTGGGAGGCGGCCTCTTCGAGGTCATCGCGACGGCCGGTGATACCTTCCTCGGTGGCGAAGACATGGACCTCGCCATCATGGCTCACCTCATGGAAGGGTTCCAGAAGCAGACGGGAATCGATCTCGGGGCGGACAGACTCGCCCTCCAACGGCTGAAGGAGGCTTCGGAAAAGGCCAAGTGCGAACTCTCCACGCTACCCGCGGCAGAGGTCAACCTTCCCTTCATAGCGGCCGACGCCAGCGGGCCGAAGCACCTCGTGACCGTCCTGACGCGCCCGGATCTGGAGGCCATCATCCGCCCCATCGTCGAGCGCACGCGCAAGCCCTGCGAAGACGCGCTCCAGATCGCCGGCCTGAAGGCCTCCGAGATCGACGAGGTCCTCCTGGTGGGAGGACAGTCCCGCACGCCGATGGTGATCCAGACCGTTTCCGACCTCTTCGGCAGGGAGCCCCGGCGCGACAAGAATCCCGACGAGGTCGTGGCCCTGGGCGCCGCCTTGCAGGCGGGCATCCTCAAGGGCGAGGTCAAGGAGATCGTCCTCCTGGACGCCATCCCCCTCAGCCTCGGCCTCGCGACCAAGGGCAACATGTTCGTCAAGCTCATCGAGCGGGGTTCGGCCATTCCCACGAAGAAGTCGCGGATCTTCACGACCGTCCAGGACAACCAGGATACGGTGGAGGTCCACGTGCTTCAGGGTGAGCGCGAGCTGGCCAGCGAGAACATCAGCCTGGGCAAGTTCGAACTCGTCGGCATCCCGCCTGCGCCCAAGGGTATTCCGCAGATCGAGGTGACCTTCGAGATCAACGCGAACGGCATCGTCTCCGTCTACGCCAGGGACATGATCACGGGCAACGAGCAGAAGATCGTGGTCAATCCCTCCTCGGGCCTCTCGGAGGAGGAGATCAACAGCATCGTGATGGAGGCCCAGGCCAAGGAGAGCGAAGACCGCACCGCGCTGGAACTCCAGCGGTTGAGGATGAAACTGGAGCGGCTGCTCGAGAGCAGCGAGAAGACCTTCAAGGAGTTCGGAACGCTCCTGCAGGAAGACAAGCAGCGCGAGGTGGAGGAGGTGCTGGTCAAGGCTCAGAGGAACCTGGGCTCCGAGAACCTGTCGCGGCTTCAGGAGTCCATGGAACAACTCTCGGGCATCTCCCGTGCCCTCTCGGAAGTGATCCTCTATACCCCCAGTCCAGGGAGAGGTCCCCAGTCATGACGCCATCCGGTGACTACTACGAGATTCTGGGCGTTGGCCGCAACGCCAGCCAGGAAGAGATCAAGGCCGCCTACCGCAAGGCGGCGCTCAAGTACCATCCCGACCGCAACCCGGACAACAAGGAGGCGGAAGAGCATTTCAAGAAGGCCTCCGAGGCCTACTCCGTCCTGGGCGATGCGGAGAGGCGGGCCCGCTACGACCGCTTCGGGACCGCCGGGGAGGTGGGACAGGGAGGAGGCATCCCCTGGGACTCCGGCGTGTTCGACGATTTCGCGGACCTGCTGGGCGGGCTGTTCGGCTTCGGAGACTTCTTCGGTGGAGGACGCCGGGGCGCCCAGCGGGGTTCGGACCTGCGCTACGACCTCCGGCTCACCTTCGAGGAGGCCTTCGCGGGCAAGGAGCACACCCTGGATCTCCCCAAGGAGGAGATCTGCCGGGAGTGCCGCGGGAGCGGGAGCCGGTCGGGGCAGCGCATCACCTGCCAGGCCTGTCGCGGAAGGGGCACGGTGGCCTTTCGCCAGGGCTTCTTCACCGTGAGCAGGACCTGCCCGCAGTGCGGAGGCGAGGGGGAAATCGTGCGCGATCCCTGCACGGCCTGCAGCGGCAGGGGACGGAGGCCGGTCCAGAAGACCATGAAGGTCCGGATCCCTCCGGGCGTGGACAACGGCATGCGCCTGCGCATCGCCGGCGAAGGCGAGGCCGGAGAGCGATCCGGTCCGCCCGGCGACCTCTACCTCTTCATCTCGGTGGAGGCGCACCCCTTCTTCCAGCGCGAGGGCGAGGACCTCTTCTGCAAAATCCCTCTGAGTTTTCCACAGGCCGTGTTGGGGACCCGGCTCGTGCTGAAGGCGCTGGAGGGAGAGGAGACCCTGGACGTTCCGGCGGGTACCCAGACCGGCCACCGATTCAAGATCGCCGGGAAGGGGATGCCCCGCATGGGCCGGTCGGGGAGGGGCGACCTCTACGTCGAGGTGGAGGTCCACACGCCCAAGCGCCTGAGCAAGGAGGAGAGGCACCTGTACCAGGAACTCATGAAATTGGAAAAGGAACGCGAGGAGCGGGGGGAGGGCTTCTTCAGGAAGGTCCTCACGCGCCTGGCCGAGGGGAGGTGAGGGCATGCGCGCGATCAGCATCGTGTTGGCCGGAGCCGTCCTGGCGACAGTCGGGGGCTGCTCCTCGCTCGTCGGGCCGGGGGACGATCTCTCCCGCCGCGTGGACTATCTTCGGCAGGACATTCAGGATCTCACGGCCCAACAGAAGCAGCTGGCGAAAGAGGTAGAGGCGCTCCGCGCCCAGGTCGGGTCCGTCCCGTCCCAGGCTCCGGCCCAGGCGTCGGCGCCCGCGGCGGCGGTCCCCATGGAGGAGGCATCGCCCAAAGTGGAGATCCAGAACCTCGCCGCCGACCCCGCCTCCCTCTACAAGACCGCCTTCGACCTCATGGAAGCCGGCAAGTATACGGAGGCGGAGCGGAGCTTCGCGGACTTCATCCGGCGCTTCCCCCAGTCGGACCTGGCGGATAACGCCCAGTATTGGATCGGTGAATGCCTGTACAGCGAGAAGAACTACCAGGACGCCGAAAAGGCCTTCGAGGCGGTCTCGGAGCATTTCCCCTTCGGCAACAAGGTTCCCGACGCGATGTACAAGCAGGCCGTATGCCAGATTCAGCTGGGGCTGAAGCCGCAGGCGGAGGCCACGATCCGGAAGCTCACGGAGAACTTCCCGGACTCGGAGGCGGCCGCCAAGGCCAAGAGCCTCCACCCGGCTCCCTGAGGCGGAGGCCCAGATGCTTCCGCCAGGGCGCTGGCTCCCGCTGGCCGCGGATGCCTCCACCCGGCGCTATTTCAAGGGGGAATGGCGGGGGGCTCCGGCGCTCCTGGCACAGTTCGGGGGCGACAGGGATGGCCTCGAGCGTTTCGTCCACGTCCGCAACCTGTTCGCGGGGGGCGGCCTGGACGTCCCGGAGATCCTGCATGTGCCGCCGGAAGCCCCGGACTGGCTGATCGAGAGCTGGATAGAGGGCTGGGCCCTCTCCCGTGGCCGGTGGCGGTCCGAATGGGGAGATCGCCTCCTGTCCGCGGCGCGAGTCATCTCCTCCCTCGAGGATTGGGGCGAAGGCCCGGATCTGCTGGAGCTGGACCGCGCCCGCCTCCAGTTCGAGCTCTCCTTCTTCTCGGTCCACCTTCTGGAGGGATTTCTCAACGCTCCCGTGTCGCCGTCGGTGTCGCTGGGCCTCTCCGCGCTGGCGGAGGAGGTGGGCGGCTACCCTCGCCGGCTGGCCCATCGGGACCTCCACTCCGAGAACGTGCTCGCGACCTCGGAGGGCCGGCTCGTGCTCCTGGATTTCCAGGACGCCCTGCTGGCGCCTCGGTGCTACGACGCCGCATCCCTGGCGGTGGACGCCTACCGCGACCAGCGTCCGGCCATCCGGGACCTCCTCGCCGAGGGATGGTCGAGCGAGACCGGAGTCGCGGCTGAAGAATTCGGACGCACGGCCCTTCAGCGGGCGCTCAAGGCGCTGGGCACCTTCGGCTACCAGGTGACGCGCCGAAAAAAGGCCCGCTACCTCAAATTCATGGCCGCCGAGGCCCGCCACGCCCTCCACTTCCTGGCCCTCGCGCCCGCCCCGCTGGAAGAGCTGGCCCCTCCCCTCCAGAGCCTCACGGAGCTGGGCTGATCCAAAATCCTCCGCGGGGCGGGAGCCCGTCCCGAGCAGACGGAGGCCCGGCCGATTGTTCCCATCCGGGCGAGAGGCTATGCTGGTGCTCGATACCGTGGCCCGGGAGAACGCCGGCGGGGCGCTAATCGCGACGGGCCGGCTGAAAGCCCGATCCGCAAGGAGAGCGAACCATGCCCGAGGAGACTCAGAAGGACGATCTGGTGGCACTTCTCGATCGCTACCGGCGGAATCTCGATCAACAGTTCGCCAAGGGCGGCCGAAGATCGGTGGAGACGGATTCGGGCATCCCGCTGGCGCCCCTCTCCACCCCCCTCGACTTGGAGGGCTGGAGCTACGCCGGGAAGCTGGGTGTCCCCGGGGAGGCGCCCTTCACGCGCGGCATTCAGCCCACCATGTACAGGGGGCGCCTCTGGACCATGAGGCAGTACGCGGGGTTCGGGACCGCCGAGGAGTCCAACCGCCGATACCGCTATCTCCTGGAGCAGGGACAGACGGGCCTCTCCGTGGCCTTCGACCTGCCGACGCAGATGGGGCTCGACAGCGACGACCCCCTGGCCGAGGGCGAAGTCGGAAAGGTGGGGGTCGCCATCGACACGCTCGATGACATGGAGACCCTCCTGGCGGGCATCCCATTGGACAAGGTCTCCACCTCCATGACCATCAACGCCACCGGTTTCATCCTGCTGGCCCTCTACATGGCCGTCGGTGAGCGGCAGGGGGTGGCGCCCGAAGCGCTGACGGGCACCATCCAGAATGACATCCTCAAGGAGTACATCGCGAGGGGCACCTACATCTTCCCTCCGCGCCCGTCGCTTCGCATCGTCACCGACATCTTCGAGTACGCCACCCAGGCCCTGCCGCGCTTTAACACCATCTCTATCTCGGGCTACCACATTCGCGAGGCGGGTAGCACGGCGGCGCAGGAGATCGCCTTCACCCTCCTGGACGGCCTGGCCTACGTTCAGGCGGCCGTGGACAAGGGGCTGGAGGTGAACGCCTTCGGCGAGCGCCTCTCCTTCTTCTTCAACGCCCACAGCCATTTTCTGGAGGAGGTGGCCAAGTACCGCGCGGCCCGCAGGCTCTGGGGGCGCCTCATGCGCGACCGCTTCGGAGCCACCAACCCCCGGGCCTGCATGCTCCGCTTCCACACCCAGACGGCCGGATCCACCCTGACCGCGCAGCAGCCCCTCGTGAACGTCGTGCGCACGACCGTGGAGGCCCTGGCCGCGGTCATGGGCGGCACCCAGTCCCTTCACACCAACAGCTTCGACGAGGCCCTGGGCCTGCCCACCACCGAGGCCGCCACCCTCGCGCTGAGGACGCAGCAGGTCCTGGGGCACGAGAGCGGCGTCGCGGACAGCATCGACCCCCTCGGCGGCTCCTACGTCATCGAGGCCCTGACCGACGCCCTGGAGGCCAAGGCGCTGGAGATCATGGCCGAGGTGGAGAAGCGCGGCGGCATGGTGAAGGCCATCGAGGCCGGCTACATTCAGTCCGAAATCCAGGAGGCGGCCTACCGCTTCCAACAGACGGTGGAAAAAGGCGAGCGGGTGGTGGTCGGTGTGAACCGGT
The DNA here is from genome assembly GCA_021778515.1 of Acidobacteriota bacterium. Taxonomy (GTDB): domain Bacteria; phylum Acidobacteriota; class UBA4820; order UBA4820; family DSQY01; genus DTPS01. The sequence continues at coordinate 84,237 of JAJYCJ010000001.1, read as the reverse complement.
TCGCGGAGGGCGACGGCGTCCATCCCCCCGTGCTCCACGTGGATCCCGAACTGGAACGCCAGCAGGTCAGCCGGCTGCGGGGGGTGCGAGAGAGGCGGGACGCGGCCGAGGTGACGAGGGCGCTCGGAGGTTTGAACGACGCGGCCAAGGGCGGCGCCAACCTCATGGGGCCCACCCTCCAAGCCGTGAAGGCCCACGCATCGGTGGGGGAGATCATCGCCGTACTCAAGCGGACCTTCGGGACCCACGAGGGCGAGTAGGGAAAATTCGAAAAGAAGGAATTACCGCAGAGGCACGAAGGGATGGAGAACGGTCAGGAAAGCGGAAACCCACCCCCCCGTGCTTCCCGTTCTTGGCTCTCCGCTTTCCTCGTCTCTGGGCTCTACCCCCCCCTTCGCCTGCGCCCACCTCCGCTCCCAAGCCTCACCCGCGGCTGCCGTTGCCCCAGAATCCCTTCCCCGCCACGGCCTGCTGCCAGCGGCCCAGGGTCTCCGGTCCGTACTCCCGCATCCAGGCATCGAGCATGAGGGATAGGGGAACCCCCGCGTCGGTGCCCCTGTCGGCGGCGTACTCCACGTGCAGTCGCCCGGAGAGGTCGGTCCGGTGGAGGATGGCGTCCGAGGTGCCGTCGAACTCCACCAGGCGCCACCCCATCTTCTCGCACAGCTGCCTCTCGAAGGAGGGCGTGGCCTTGATCCAGCGCCCCTCCAGAAGAAACTCGACGTACGTGTGGTAGACCATGCGGTTGCATCCCAGGACCCACTCGAGCCTTTCGGGAAGGCTGTGGTTCACGAGGTCCGCGTAGTGGAAGCGTGCGGGAATGCCCGCGGCGCGGGACAGCGCGATGAGGAGGGCGGACTTCTGGGTGCAGAAGCCGTAGCCGCGTTCGAGGGTGGCCTGGCCCGTGTAGGCCGGAAGCGAGTCGAACGGCGCGTAGGGCACGTAGCGGATCGTGTCCCGGACGTAGGCGAAGAGCCGCGTCGCCGTCTCGGCCGGGTTCTGCGACCCCCGAGTCAGCCTTCCGGCGAGTTCGAGCACGCGCTCCGAGTCCGAGTCCACGCCGGGCGAGGGCTGGAGGTAGGCGGCGAGATCCGAATGCGATGTGAGGGCGGCGTCCGACATGATGTGATCCATCTCCCTTCTAGTGTTGTGTCCCCGTCATTTGTTTACAATGGCTTGTCCCGGGGCACAACACTTCCCAAGGGGCTCCGCCCCTAGGGAGCCCGCCTGCGGCGGGCTGTTACCCCGAAAGAGGGGGGAGGCTTCCTCCCCGCACCCTTCCGTGTGCTGTCTGTCACCTGCTTCCATGGTGAACCTATCACTGGGACAGCACACTAGGTGAACTCCCCGGTCCCCTCGGCCAGGAGGGGCAGTACGGAGGGTCGGATTTTCGGGACGAGGAAGATAAAAACCACTCCCGCCGCCGCCGTGATGGCGCCTCCGCCCACCAACACCCACTGGATCTTCAGGTAATGGGCCAGCCAGCCCAGCAGCAGGCTCCCGATGGGGGCCACCCCGACGAAGGTCACCGTGTAGAGGCTCATGAGCCGGCCCCGGAGCTCCTCCGGGACCAAGCTCTGGAGGAGCGTGTTGGTGGAGGCCATCTGGATCATCATGCAGAAGCCGACCGCCAGGATCAGCGCGCAGGAGAGCCAGAAGCTTCTGGAGAGGCCGAAGGCCATCAGGAACAGGCCGAACCCGGCGCCCGTCGTGCCCACCAACCGGCCCATCCCCCGGATGCCCTCCCGGCGGGCCACGGCGAGGGCGCCCAGGAGCGCGCCGATGCCCGAGCAGGTCATCAGGGTGCCGAGTCCACCGGCGCCCTGGTGGAGCACGCCGCCCACCAGGGCCGGCAAAAACGAGGTGAAGGGGAAGGCGAAGAGGCTCGTCACCATCATCAGGGAGAGGAGGACCCGGACGTGGGGCGTGCGCCAGGCGTAGGAGAACCCCTCCGCGAGCCTCTGGCCGGTGTTGCCCTCGGGCCGGGGGAGGGGGCGCTTGTCTAGACGCATGGCGATCAGGCTGGCGAGGACCGCGAGGAAGGAGATGGCGTTGAGGCTGAAGCACATGCCCTCGCCCCATCGGGCCACCACCAATCCCGCCACGGCCGGGCCGATGATCCTTGCCCCGTTGAAGATGGAGGAGTTGAGCGCGATGGCGTTGCCCAGGTCCTCCCGTCCCACCATCTGGACGAGGAAGGCCTGCCGGATCGGCATGTCGAAGGCGTTGACGACGCCCAGCAGGAGGGCCAGGGCCATGATCTGCCAGACGGTGATCGCGCCGGTCAGGGTGAGCGCCGCCAGGAGGACGGACTGCACGAGGGCGGCGCTCTGCGTGGCGATGACCATCCTGTGCCGGTCGAAACGGTCCGCCAGGATGCCGCCCAGGAGCCCGAGGAAGAGCACCGGCGCCATCTGGCAGAATCCCACGAGGCCCAGCAGCCAGGCCGAGTGGCTGAGCCGCCAGACGAGCCACCCCTGGGCGAGGCTCTGCATCCAGGTTCCGATGAGGGAGACGAGCTGGCCGAAGAAGAAGAGGCGGAAATTGCGGTGGCGCAGGGCCCTGAGCGTGTGGGCCGCGCTGCCGGGTGCTGCCCCCCTGAGAAATTGATCCAGGTTCATCCGGCCTCTTTCCGGGGCGGGCCGAGTCTCCTGCCCTTATATTTCCATCACCACCGGGATGATGAGGGGGATCTTGGCGTCATTGCGTTTCAGCGTTTTCTTGACGGTGCTCTTCACCTTGGCCTTCACGATGGAGTCGTCTCGGATCTCCTCCTGGGGCAGGCTCCGCACCATGGCCACTAGGTCCGCCCGCACCTCCTCGACGGTCCCGTTGGCCCCCTCGAGGTAGGGGTAACCGCGGCTGATGATCTCGGGGGCCGATTCCATCCGGCCCGTCTGGCGGTTGATGACCACGATGGGAACCACGACGCCGTCCTGGGACAGGTGGCGGCGATCCCTCACGACGACCCGGTCCACGGCGTCCGAGGTATCCCCGTCGATGAGCTGGCTCCCGGTGGGCACCTCCTCCCGGCCCACCAGCTCTCCCGCTTCGAACTGCAGGCAGTGGCCCGTGTCGCAGATCAGGGTGTCTTCGTCGGGATAGCCCATCTCCTTGGCCAGGGCGGCGTTTCCCTTCAACTGGCGGTATTCGCCGTGGATGGGGACGTAGTAGCGCGGCCGCACCCATGAGGCGAGCAGCTTGATCTCCTCCTGCGCCGCGTGGCCCGACACGTGAACTCGGTCCTCACGCGGCGTCACGGCCTGGCCGCCGTTTCGATAGACCTGGTTGATGACCCGCGCCACCCGCTTCTCGTTGCCCGGGATGATCCGGGCCGAGAAGATGAGCAGGTCGCCCTCCTCCACGTAGAGGTGCCGGGACTCGTCGAAGACGAGCCGGTTGAGCGCCGCGAAGGGTTCGGCCTGGCTCCCCGAGGCGATGACGATCACCTCGCTCCTGGGCAGGTCCGGCACCTCCTCAATGCCCACCTCGACGCCGGGGGGCATCCGGAGGTACCCCGTCTCCTGGCCAACCTTCACGTTCTGCACGAGGGAGCGGCCGAAGAGGGCCACCCTCTTGCCGTGGGCCGCGGCGAGGTCGAGGATGCTCTGCACCCGCATGAGGTTGGAGGAGAAGAGCGTGATGAAGAGCTTGCCCTTCTGGGAGGCGATGTAGCGCTCCAGGGTGCCGCGGACCCGCACCTCCGAGCCCACCATGCCCTCCACCTCCACGTTGGTGCTGTCGATCAGGAGGGCTGTGACGCCTCGCGCGCCCGCCTCCTGGAACCGGTGGTAGTGGGTGAGCCGACCGTCCAGGGGGGTCTGGTCGAGCTTGAAATCCCCCGTGTGCAGCACGGTGGCGTCGGCCGTCCGGATCAGCAGGGAGAACGCGTCCGGGATGGAGTGAGTCACGGGGATGGCTTCGAGGGCGAAGGGGCCGAGGTCGTAGCGCACTCCAGCCTGGAGGGCCACCCGTACGGGCGCCGTGACCTCAAGCTCTTCCAGCTTGCGCGCGAGGATGCCCAGGGTCACCGGTCCCCCGTAAACGGGCATGGGAAACTGGCGCAAGAGGAAGGGGGCCGCTCCCAGGTGGTCCTCGTGGCCGTGGGTCAGGACCAGCCCCTCGAAGCGGTCGGCCTTGTCCTGGAGGTAGGTGAAGTCGGGAAAGACCAGGTCGATGCCCGGGAAATCCGCCTCCGGGAACATGCTGCCGCAGTCCACCACCAGCAGCCGGCCGTCCTGATCGAAGACGGTCATGTTCTTGCCGAAATCCCCGAGTCCTCCCAGGAAGGCGATCTTCAGCATTTTCCGCCGCCCCCCTCCGGAGCCGCGACGATTCGGATCGCCGTGTTCTTCCGCTTGATGAGGCCGAGGATGTACAGCGCGTAGAGGATTTTGGCGGTGGCGGTGGAATCGAAGCTGGAGGCCTTCAGCACATCCAGGAAGGTCCGGATGCCGTCCACCAGTCGGAAGACCTGTTTGTCCTCCAGCGCCAGGGGGAGCGAGGGCAGGAGAGCGAGGGAGTTCTCGGCGGGCTCGAAGACGTCCTCCTTGCGGCCCAGCCACCGGACCACCCGCCTCGGGTCCTCGATGCCCTTGATGCCGTGCAGGATGGCGTAGCGCGTGTCCACCTTCAACTTGATGATCTCGTCGTCCTTGAACTTGCCCACCTTGAAGGTGACCTCGCCATCGTCCCAGTTGAAGAGGGACCAGAGGATGGCCATCACCTGGTCCTTGACGGCGCTCAGGAGCTGCTGGGGGGAGAGGGCGCCGATCGCCACCAGGGCGGCGCCCTGCCGCTTGCCGCTCTCGCTCATCACGAGCACGGAGCGCTCGTATTGCTCGCGCGTGATCTCTTGCCTCGCCAGGAGGAACTCGCCCAGGCGGTCCATGGGAAAGGTGGATGCGGCAAAGATCACCTCGCCTCCGGTGATGAAGATCTGCTTCTGCCCGCTCGGCCGCGACGCGGTGAGGACACCTGGAACCTTGTAGTAATAGATTTTCTGAAGGATCTCAGGCAGGGGGTTCTCCGCGAGAGCTCCCCTGAAAATGTACTCGGGCATCCTCCTCCCTTCCGGGATAAGCCCGCATTATAGTCCAGAATCCCCAACCCGGCCAAGGAGACGCGGCCCGTCGGGGCCTTCCGCGCCCCGGGCGGTTCCGGTACGATAGGGAGGGAGGCGCGACCATGCCCATCGATCCCGAGTTCCTCGAAATCCTGGCCTGTCCGGTCTGCAGGGAGCCCCTGACCTCCCGCGAGCGGGAGGGCAAGGAGGAGCTTCGCTGCACCGGCTGCGGCCGGGTCTACCCCATCGAGGACGGCATCCCCATCCTCCTGCCCAGCGCGGGGAGCCTGGAAGAGACCGAGGGGTGAGCCGCTCTCCGGGCGGGGTCCGGTTGCGGCCGGGAGCTTCAGGCGAGCTCGCCCACTAGGCTGTTGACGGCGGAATGTGTGACCCTGACGTCGACGAGAGTGTTCACGGCGACGGGCCGGTCGGCGGCGAAATTGATGACCTTGTTGTCCCGCGTGCGGCCCATGGCCTGGCCCCCCTTCTTGCTCTCGCCCTCCACCAGCACCTCGACCACGCGGCCTTCGACGGCCGCGAAGCGCCGAATCTGGATCTCCAGTTGAAGGTCCAGCAGGCGCTGGTGGCGCTCGCGGGCCACGGCGTCGGCGACGGGCTCCATCGCGGCGGCCGGGGTATCGGGCCTTGGCGAGTACCGGAAGGAAAAGAGGGTGTCGTACTCGACCCGGCGGACCACATCGAGGGTGTGCTGGAAATCCTCCTCGGTCTCCGAGGGGAACCCCACGATGACGTCGGTGGAGAGGGCGATGTGGGGGATTCTCTCCCGGATCTGCTGGACCAGTTCCAGGTACCAGGCCTTGTCGTACTGGCGGCGCATGAGCTTCAGGACCCGGTCCGAGCCGGCCTGGACGGGCAGGTGGAGGTAGGGGCAGAGATTCTCGCGCTCGGCCATGAGGTCCGCGGCACAGAGCGGAAAGTGGCGCGGGTGGCTGGTGGTGAAGCGCAGGCGCCGGATGCCTGCAATGTCGCTCACGGCGGCCAGAAGGTCAGCGAAGCCCCGGTCGCCCTCCCTCCAGCAGTTCACGTTCTGGCCCAGCAGCTCCACCTCCTTGTAGCCCTCGTCCACGGCCCTGAGGGCCTCCTCCACGATGTCTTTCATGGGCCGGTAGACCTCCCGGCCGCGGGTTGATGGCACGATGCAGAAGGTGCAGCGCTTGTTGCAGCCCTCCATGACCGTGATGTAGGCCTTGGTCGGATTGGTGCGCGCGATGGCCTGGTCGGGGAAGAGGATCGAATCGTCGTGAAACTGGGTGTCGATGGCCCGCTGGTTCCGGGCCTGGGCGAGGAGCTCGGGCAGGTGCCGTACGCCGCGCGGGCCCATCACGAGGTCGACGTAAGGGGCGCGTTTGAAGACCTGCTCCTTCTCCTGCTGGGCGACGCAGCCCACCAGGCCCAGGATGAGCGGCTTGCTCCGCTTGAGGGGGTGGAGCCGCCCCAGCTCGGTGAAGACCTTGTTCTCGGGGCCCTCGCGGACGGAGCAGGTGTTGAGCAGAATCACGTCAGCTTCCCGTTCCTCCTCCGTGGGCAGGTAGCCCATCCCCTGGAGGAGTCCCGCCATCTTGTCGCTGTCCAGGGCGTTCATCTGGCAGCCCCAGGTCTTGATGAGATACTTCATGGGCGACTCGATGGGGCGTCGTTCATCACGGTTTCCGCCCAGGGGAAGGAGACAGAGAAACAGGGAGCAGGAGAGTCGGGGTGGCAGGTGTCCACGGTCGTGACCGACCGTCGGTGGCCGTTGGCGGCGTGCTTCCCTGGCTCACTGTTTCGCTGTCTCCCTGGTTCCATCATTTCCGAAGGGCAGCTTCGGAGAATCCGCCCGCTCCCGCTGTTTGACCAGTTCCCACAGCTCGTCCATCTCGTCGAGGGTCATGCCGTGGATGTCCCTGCCGCGCACCTGGGCCTCCCGCTCGATGGCCTGAAACCGCCGGGCGAACTTGGCGTTGGCCTGCTGGAGGCCGTCCTCCGGGTCCACCTCCAGGAAGCGGGCGAGGTTCACCAGGGCGAAGAGGAAATCCCCAAGCTCCTCCCGCACGTGGGCCTTGTCGCCCTCGGCTACGGCCTCGTTCAGCTCGGCCCATTCCTCCCGCACTTTCTCCTCTACCTGTCGGCGCTCTTGCCAATCGAATCCCACGCGGGAGGCCTTCTGTTGAAGCCGGTAGGCCTTCAAGAGGGCGGGGAGGACCCTGGGAACGCCGGAGAGCACGCTGACGGGCGCCGCCTCGCCGTTCTTCTCCGCCTTCTCCTCCTTCTTAATGGCCTCCCAGTTCTGCAACACCTGCTCGGGCGTGTCGGCCTTCACCTCGCCGAACACGTGCGGATGGCGCCTGACCAGCTTCTCGTTGATGCCCCGGCAGACCTCTTCGATGGTGAAGGCCCCCTCCTCGCTGGAGATCTGGGCGTGGAAGACCACCTGCAGGAGCACGTCGCCCAGCTCCTCTCGGAGCATGGCCGCGTCGCCCTGGTCGATGGCGTCCAGGACCTCGTAGGTTTCCTCCACGAGGTAGGTTTTCAGGTCTTCCCGGCTCTGGGCCCGGTCCCAGGGGCAGCCGCCCGGGGCCCTCAGCCTGGCCATGATCTCCACGAGGCGTTCGAACTCGCCCGACCCGCTCACTTGCCCGCCTCGTGGAGGGAGAGGGTGATCTTGCTGCCCGAGGAGGCCATCTCGGGGCCAGCGGTCATGTCCTTGGGATCCTGCGTGTTGAGATCGCCGTCCTTGTCGAGACGCACCAGAATTTCCATGGAGGAGGGCAGGGACCGGCCCGTCATGGAGTCCCCCGGACCGAGGGTGAACTCCACGGGGAACGAGGCGACCGTCAGCTTCTTGGCGGCGACCGGGACGGGCTGGTCGGCGGCCCGGCCGATGATGAAAAGAGTCTCGCCGGGAGTGAAGTCCGCCTTGAGCGCGGCCGGCAATTCGATGGTGCCGGTATAGAGGGCTTGACCCTGCGTCGCCTGTCCGGCTGAGGCCCCCGCGCCGCCCTCGGCGGTCTCCGCCTGCCCGGCGGCCTGGCCCGAGCCCTCATCGGTCTGGTCCTCGGGCATGGGCATGGCGTTCATGCCGGCCCCTTTCCCCTTGATCACGAGGTGGGCATCCCGGTAGTGCTCCGGCGCCTTGGGCGCGGGGCCTTTCATCGAATATTCGTTCTGCGAGCAGGCGGCCAGCGCCGCCACTAGGAACACCGCCGCCGCCAGGGCAAAGGATTGTCTCATCGGGTGGGATCTCCGTTTCTATTTCCTGTCGAACTTGGCCAGGAGTTCGGCCTCCTGGAGCGTAAAGACGATAGGCCGACCGTGGGGGCAGGTCAAGGGGGCGCCGAGCGCGTAGAGCGTGTCGAGCAGGTACTGCGCCTTCTCCGGGGTCAGCGGATCGTTCAACATGACCGAGCCCCTGCACGAGCGCATGATCAGGACCTCCCTCCATCGGTCGCGGGGGGTTCTCAGAACCTCCGCCGCCGATTCGAAGAACTCCGAAAGGAGGCGATCTGTTTCCGACTGGGTGAGGAAGGCGGGCGCCGAGCGCACCAGAACCGACTCCTCGCCGCCCGGCTCGGCCTCGAAGCCCTGGGTACACAGGAGAGCCGCCAGCTCCTCGGCGCGGTGGGCCACCTGCCGGGGCAGGGTGAAGCGGTGGGGGCCCAGGAAGGCCTGACGGGGACCGGGCGAGTCCAGGAACCTCCTGAATTGCTCGAAGCGGACCCGTTCGTGGGCGACGTGCTGGTCCACGATGGCCAGCCCCTCGGGCGAATCGCATACGATGAAAGATTGGCGCCATTGGCAGAGAGCGCGCAGGGGGGACGCCGCCGTGGGCCCGGAGGGAGCGGAAGTCGGCGTTTCCAGCCGCGGGGCAAAGAGTCCGCCGGCGACCCGGGTGCCGAGGGCGGAGGGGCCGGAAAGGATCGGGCCCCCGTAGCGGCTGGAGGGCTCGGAGACGAGGCCGGCGCGGGGGGCGGAAGAAGACCCGGGGGCAATGGCCCTGCGGATCGCCGCGGCGACGATGTTGTGCACCGCCTGCCCCTCCACGAAGCGCACCTCCCGCTTGGCGGGGTGCACGTTCACATCGACCCTGGAGAAGGGGACGGCGAGGCAGAGAAGCACCACGGGGTAGCGCCCCTTCGGGTGGGTGTTCTCGTAAGCCTGCGTCATGGCGTGCTGGAGCAGCCGGTCGCGGATGAACCGGCCGTTTACGAGGGTGAACTGATACCGGGCGGTGCCCAGGTTTCGGGCCGGTTTTCCCGCGAGGCCGGAGACCCCGACGACGGGGCCCTCCCCCTCCAGCTCCGTGAAGTCCTCCCTGGGCAGTTCGGGAAAAAGCTCGAAGAACCGCTCGGTCCGGTTGGGCGAGGGGGCGAGGTTGAGCAGGTTCCGGCCGTCGCTCTCCAGCACGAAGGCGCAGTCGGGGCGGGCCAGGGCGTAGTGCTCCAGCAGGGCGATCACGTGGGTCAGCTCGGTGCCGGGCGTGCGCAGGAACTTGCGCCGGGCGGGAAGGTTGAAGAAGAGATCCTCCACCTCCACGCGCGTGCCTTCGAACAGCCCGGCGGGCTCAGCCGGTCGGACCCGGCCTCCCTCCACGCGCACGCGCCGCCCCTCCGCCGCCCCTCTCGGGCGGCTCGTCAGGCTGAACCGGCTCACGGAGGCGATGGAGGGGAGGGCCTCGCCGCGAAATCCCAGCGTGGCGATGGCGGCCAGGTCTCCGACGGTGGAAAGCTTGCTCGTGGCGTGCCGCTGGATGGCCAGGGGCAGATCCTCGGCCGAAATCCCTGCCCCGTCGTCCTCCACGACGATGCCCGAGCGGCCGCCTTCGCGCACCGCCACGGTGATCCTTCCGGCGCCCGCGTCGAGCGCGTTCTCCACCAGCTCCTTCACTACCGACGAGGGCCGCTCGACGACCTCGCCGGCGGCGATCTTGTTCACCAGGTCGTCGGGCAGTACGCGAATGGCGCTCATCGAGCCTCCTCCAGGTCCACAAGATAGCAGGGGATGACCTGGGGGGAGAAGCCGCGATAGGGGGAGCGACGGACGCAAAGCCTTGCGCCGCCCGCGGGGAGGACCGAAATTAGAAACATATCCTGGTGGGGAGGTGATCCATGCCGATTTTTATCTTGATGACGAGGATTGCGTCAGAGAACCTGAACGACCCGAAGGGGCGACGAGCCATGGGAAAAGAGTGGCTCAAGAAGGTCAAGGCCACCTGCCCGGAGGTCAAGTGGCACGCCCATTACGCCATTCTGGGACCCTACGATTTCATGGACATCTACGAGGCCCCCGACGTGGAGACGGCGCACCGGGTCTCCCTGATTTCAAGGGCGGAGGGGGCTCTGTGCGCCGAATCCTGGCAGGCGCTGCCCTACGAGAACTTCCTCCGCGTGCTCGAGGAGGTCCAGGGGTGACCGGCTGCACGCCCGCCATCCCGGAAGGTCGGGGAGCCGCGCCGGAGACACCCGCGCCTGTCCGTGGGGGCGCGGCGTGCTACCCTGACCAGGAGCGACCCGAGCCAGCGCCGGATCCATGGTCAACGGCGGGCGAGCGTCCGGAGGCGTGACATCTTGAGAGAGTCCATCCAGAGAGGCCTCAAGCGCTGTTTGCCGAAGAGGTGGCGTCCGGCCCTCCGGCGGGGCTACTACGGCTTGCAGGACGGGCTGGAACGGCTGGTGGGGCGCCGGAACCCGCTCCTTCCTCCCACCAGCCTCGTGATCGAGCACAGCATCGGGATCGGCGATTTCGAACGGATCGGCGGGGAGTTCCTGGCGCATTTTGTTGAGCTGTGCTCCTTGAGACCCGACGAGCGAGTGCTCGAGGTGGGATGCGGCCTGGGGCGCATGGCCCTGCCCCTGACGGGCTACCTTCGCGGAGATGGCCGCTACGACGGCTTCGACGTGGATGCCGTCAGCGTCCAGTGGTGCGCCAGCCACCTCACCCCCAGGTTCCCTCACTTCCGGTTCCTCCACGCCGACATCTACAACAAGGAGTACAATTCGGCCGGCACGCAGAGCGGCGTCACCTACCGATTCCCCTACGGCGACTCCTCCTTCGACTTCTGCTTCCTTACCTCCGTCTTCACCCACCTGCTTTCCCGGGAAACGGAGCACTACATGGGCGAGATAGCGCGGACGCTCAATCCGGAGGGGCGCTGCCTCATGACCTTCTTCCTGCTCAACCCAGAGTCCGAAGCCCTGATCGCCGAAGGCAGGGCCACCCTGCGCTTCGCCCACGCCCTGGATGGGTGCCGGGTCCAGGACCCGCAGCTCCCCGAGGCGGCGGTGGCCCATGCAGAGGACAGCGTGCTTGGGTACCTGGCCGCGGCCGGGATGGAACTCGTCGGTCCGATTCATTACGGGAAGTGGTGCAGACGTCCTGGCGGCTTGAGCGGACAGGATCTGCTGGTGGTCCGGAAGGTGCCCGCCGGAACTCATTAGTCATCGCCTCAGAGGGTGCCGTTGGGTTCCCCGTTCGCCCCGTCCGTGGCTTCCCGCGGGCCGCTGCGGGGCAGGGCTCCCCGTCGCCTTGCCCCTCCGATTCGCCGGTGCCATATTGATTGAGGGTTAGCAAGGGAATTTGTGCCGTTTGCGGGGAGAAAACAGCCATGTTCGATCGCCTCTTGACGGCCTTGGCGGGACTGGGCCTCGCGGCCTTGGGTGCCTGCGCCGTGGGGCCGGGCAGGGCCAGCTACCAGCAGCCCAGGCTTCTCTTCGAGGCCTCGCCCGTCTATCCCGCCGCCGCCCTGGCCGCCCGCCAGGGAGGGAGCGTGCGTCTGAGCGTGATGGTGGACACCGCCGGGCGCTCCACCGAGGTGGAGGTGGTGGGAGAAAAGCCGCCCGGCCAGGGCTTCGGCGAGGCTGCGAGGGAGGCTGTGGTCCACTGGATATGGACGGCGCCCAGGATGAACGGAGCAGCGGTGTCGGAGCGCCGGTCCCTGACCCTGCACTTCGATCCGGAGCGAGCCGTTCCACAGCCTCCTCCTCCTATACTCCTGCTGCAGAGCGACCCGGTTCGTCCGGAGAAGCTGGCGCCCGACCGCGACGGGGCGGCCGTAGTGGAGGTGGAAGTCCTCAGCGACGGTACCGCAAGGCGCATGAGCGTGATCAGCGAGGATCCCGAGCACTGCGGACTGGGGGCCGCGGCCTTCGACTGCGTGAAGGGATGGCGCTGGACCGTCGGCACGCCCGGCATCGCCTTCGTCGTAGTCTCCTTTCGGGCCGAGGTGGACGGCAGGAAGGCCGTCCAGCAGGGAGTTTGAGCTGTTGCGCCGGGCGGGCAATGGAATCTCTCGTTGAAAAATCCAGTGTTCCGAGGGAGGTTGCATCGGCCTACTTCCTTGACGGATGAATTTTTTTCTGGAATGCTCTATAATGGTCAGTGTGCAACCGGACTTCCAGGCTTGGGCGTGAAGGAGAAACCGGGTGTACACCAACGGGAAGCGGGTGATCGCGGCGGGTCTGTGTGCGGCATAGGTGGAGGGAGTCCATGAAACCTTTCACGAAGTGGGGCATTGTTGGGCTGGCGGCGGTCATGATCCTGGCCGCATTTCCGGCCATGGCCGGAGAGGGTCCGACGGCCCGGCCGGACCAGAACCAGCAGCTGCGGGTCGTGGATGCCTATGGAAAGCTGCCCATGAGCTTTGAGGCGAACCGCGGCCAGGCCGATCCGAACGTCCGCTTCCTCGCCCGCGGCAGCGGGTACGGACTCCTCCTCACCGGTAGCGGGGCCTCCTTCGCCCTGGCCGGCCCCAAGGGCAAGAGGGGAGCTCTCCTTCAAGTGAGCTTCGTGGGAGCCCGGACCGTCACTCCGGAAGGGCGTGATCTCCTGCCCGGCCGCGTGAACTATTTTGTCGGCGGCGATTCGGTGCGGTGGAGAACGGACATCCCGACCTTCGGCCGGGTCTGCTACTCCGAACTCTACCCCGGCGTGGACCTGGTCTTTTACGGGAACCAGCGCCAACTGGAGTTCGACTTTGTGGTGAAGCCGGGGGCCGATCCCTCGGCCCTCGCCATGAAAATCGCCGGCGCCCAATCCTTAGAGATCTCGCCCGATGGCGATCTGGTGATCCATACGGCGGACGGCCAACTCATTCAGCACCGTCCGCTGCTCTACCAGGAGAGGGAAGGCCAGCGCTGCACCGTGAGCGGCTCCTTTCGCGTGATCGGCAAGGACGCCCTCGGCTTCATCGTGAAGAGCTACGACCCGACGAGGCCGCTCGTCATCGACCCCGTTCTGGACTATTCGAGTTACCTGGGAGGTACCGCATCGGATATCGCCCATGGAATCGCCGTGGACAATTCTGGCCACGCCTATGTTGTGGGCGAAACGGCTTCAAATCCGTTCCCCACGACCGCTGGCGCCTACCAGACAACCTTTGGAACCGGCGCCACCGATGCTTTCGTGAGTAAGTTCGATACGACTGCTAGCGGGGGGCCCTCGCTGGTCTACTCGACCTACTTCGGAGGGACGGGTGACGACGTGGCCTGGGGCGTCGCCGTGGATACTACGGGAGCCGCCTACGTCGTCGGCTCCATGTCAAATGGCAGCCTGCCCACGGTGCATCCCACCCAGGCCTATGCGGGCGGGGTAGACGCCTTCCTGGCAAAGTTGACCCCGGCGGGTAACGGCCTCGTCTACTTCACCTACCTGGGCGGCTCCGGGAACGACGTGGCCCGCGGAATCGCTGTGGATTCAACAGGGGACGCTTATGTGGCGGGCTTCACGAGCTCCCTCAATTTTCCCGTAGTCTACCCCATCCAGGGCGCCTTTCAGGGCGGCGCTTTCGACGCGTTCGTCACGAAATTTCACTTCGACACCACCAGTAGCACCTTGAGCCTTGTTTACTCCACCTATTTGGGCGGCGATGGCGGGGATCAGGCATCGGCCATCGCGGTCGACTCCTCTGGATCCGCTTATGTGGTGGGTGCCACCGCCTCGCCGGCGACCAGTGTTGCCTTTCCGACCCAGAACGCCTTCCAAAGCGCTCTGCTGGGCACGGCAAACGGCTTTCTGAGCAAGCTGACCTTCAGCGGCAGCGTGCTTAGCCTCGCCTACAGTACCTACTTGGGAGGAAGTAACCTGGATGTCGCATCCGACGTCGTGGTGAATTCGGCGGGTGACGCTTACGTCACAGGGTACACGACCTCGCCCAATTTCCCCACGAAGGCGCCCTTCCAGGCCGCTCTTTTCGGGTCTGAAGATGCTTTCGTGACCAAGTTCTCGCCCAGCGGATCCGCCCTGGTCTATTCCACCTTCCTGGGCGGGAGTGGCGTTGATATCGGGTATGGCATCGCCGTGGACACTAGCGGAAATGCTTATGTGGCTGGGACTACTACCTCTTCGGCCGATTTCCCGCTGGCCGACCCCATCACGGGCAACCCCACAGGGGGCCTGGAGGCCTTCGTGACCAAGCTGAATGCCGCGGGGGCCCTGATGGCCTACTCCACCCTGCTCTCCGGAGCCGCGGACGACTCGGCCAATGCCATCGCCGTGGACTCCACAGGTGTTGCCTACGTTGCAGGACAGACGGCGTCCAGCCCCTTCCCGACGACGGCTAGCGCGTACCAGGGGGCCTATGGAGGAGCCGGTGACGCCTTCGTGAGCAGGTTGAGCGTTCCTCCGGCCACCTGCCAGTTGGCCTGCCAGGCCTCGGTGCCGGCGGCGGGCGTGGCGGGATTCCCCGTAACCCTGACGGGCAATGTGTCACCCACCGGCTGCACGACGGTGACCTACGATTGGGATTTCGGGGACGCCTCTCCCCACGGGACGACCCTCAGCGCCTCCCACATTTACACGGCGGCCGGAACCTACACCTGGGTATTCAAAGCGACGGACGCCGGTGGGCAGTATTGCACCCAGTCCGGGGTGATCACCATCGGCACCTGCTCCCTCACCTGCAGCGCCACGGTGCCCGCCACGGGAACGACCGGAACGGCGGTGGCCTTCACCGGGACGGCGACACCGAGCGCCGGGTGCACCAACCCGGTGACCTACGATTGGGACTTCGGTGACGGTTCCACCCACGGCACGGTGCAAGCTCCCACCCACATTTACACCGCGCCGGGGACCTTCACTTGGACCCTCACCACGGCTTCGGGCGGAATCCACTGCACCCAGAGCGGCGCCATCACGATCACCGGCACGGCCTGTGCCATCACCTGCTCGGCCGACGTGAATCCGGCGACCGGAACGGCCCCCATGCAGGTGACCTTCACGGCCACTGCATCGGGAACCAGCGGCTGCGGGGCCACGCTGACCTACGACTGGAACTTCGGAGACGGCAGCACCCACGGCACCACGGCCACGGCCACGCACGTCTATGTGAATCCCGGCAGCTACACCTGGACCCTGAAGGTGACGGCCGGCCCCCAGAGCTGCACGCAAACCGGCACCGTCTCCGTGGTGGGCCCGCTCATCTGCTCGACTTCCGCCTCTCTTACCGCGGGAACGGCTCCCCTGAGCGTGAATTTCACGGCAACCGTGGGCGGCGGCTATCCACCCTACGCCTACGCGTGGGACTTCGGCGATGGCTCCACCTCCACCGCGCAGAACCCTTCGCACACCTATTCCCAACTGACCGGCGGCACCTACCGCGCCATCTTCACGGTGACCGACAGCCAGCAGCAGGTCTGCTCGGACAGCCACCTGGTGATCACCGTGGCCCCGCAGTGCATCCTCACCTGTTCGGCCGTAGCGCAGACCACGGGCACGGCGGGCACGGCCGTGGCCTTCGCCGGATCGGCCGCGCTGAGCAACTGCCCCGGGTCCATCCTCTATGCGTGGGCCTTTGGAGACGGGTCCACCTCAACCAGCCAGTACCCGACCCACGTCTACGCCAAGGCCGGAACCTACACCTGGACCATGACGGTGTCGGCGGCCGGCCTGACCTGCACGCGCAGCGGCAGCATCGCCATCGGCGTCAAGCCCATCACCCTCGCCTGGATCAAGAAGATGGGAAGCCCCTTCCGCATCGTGGTGCACGGCACCAATTTGCAGTACGGCGTGCAGGTGTACATCAACGGTATGCAGTGGGGGAACATCACCTGGAAGAACACCTACAAGCTGATCCTCAACGGCGGAAACTCGCTCCAGACGGTGGTCCCCATGAACGTGCCCACGCAATTCCGCTTCGTAAACCCGGACGGCAGCGAGCTCACCGTCATCTGGCAGTGGCCGTAGGCCCAGCCCAGCGATCCTGACACACGAGAGGGGCCCGCGAGGGCCCCTTCTTTTTCCCCTTGTGGCTCGGTGTGCGGGGCCCGCGGAGATGGCATGAATTCTCCAGGGTGGCGTGGAGGCCGAAAACATTGGCGGATGAGGTTTTTCGGGTCGGGATGGTGCGAGGGCAGAGATTCATGGGGCCGCGGGTGTTCGCAACGAGGGATTGCAGGCGGGGCTCACGCTGCGATTCGCTCGGCCATCACTTCATGAGGAGGGCGGCATGCTCGGTGGAATCGAAGAAGCGAAGAGCCACATCCGGGAAAAGGGCTACAGGATGGTGGACCTGAAGTTCACCGACCTGGCGGGCCGCTGGCACCACGTCACGGTGCCCGCCAGCCAGTTCGACGAGCGCCTCATGAGGGACGGCGTCGGCTTCGACGGCTCCTCCGTGGGGCTCAAGTCGGTCAAGTCCGGCGACATGGTCCTGATCCCCGATCTCGCCACCGCCTTCCGCGATCCCTTCTGGGACTTCCCCACGCTGAGCTTCATCTGCTCGGCCTTCGAGGCGGACAGCAAACAGCCCTTCATGCGCGATCCCCGAAACATAGCGCTGAGAGCCGAGGAGACCCTCCGCGAGTTCGGGGCGGGAGAGCGGAGCCTGTGGGGCCCGGAGTTCGAGTTCTACGTGTTCGACAGCGTCGCCTTCCAGAACGGAGTGAACGAGGCCTCCTACAGGCTGGACAGCCGGGAGGCCGATTGGCAGAGCGCCAAGGGGGGGCACGGCCACCTCATCCCGCTGCACGGCGGCTACCATGTCATTCCGCCCAAGGACCAGCTCTTCAACCTCAGGAGCGAAATGTCGGTGGTGCTGGAGGAGATGGGCATCCCCATCAAGTACCACCACCACGAGGTGGGCGGTCCCGGGCAGTGCGAGATCGAGACCCCGATGATGGGCCTGGTGCGCAGCGGGGACGTCACGCAGATGGTGAAGTACGTGACCAAGATGGTGGCCCACGCGCGAAATCAGACCGCCACCTTCATGCCCAAGCCGCTCTATGGCGAGGCGGGCAGCGGGATGCACTTCCACCAGCACCTCTTCGACGGGGACCGGAACCTCTTCTACGACCCCGACGGTTACGGCCACCTCAGCGGTACGGCGCTCTCTTACATCGCCGGGCTCTTGCTGCACGGGCCGGCCGTCCTGGCTCTCACCAACCCCTCCTCCAACTCCTACCGCCGGCTGGTGCCGGGCTTCGAGGCGCCCGTGAACACGTTCTTCTCGCTGGGCAACCGCAGCGCGGCGATCAGGGTCCCCAAGTACGCGGACCAGCCCGAGACCGTGCGGTTCGAGTTCCGCCCGCCGGATGCCACGTGCAACGTCTACCTGGCCCTCGCGGCGCAGCTCATGGCCGGCCTCGACGGGATCCGCCGAAAGCTGGATCCCGGCGCCCTGGGCTTCGGCCCCTTCGACGAGAACATCTTCGCCTGGGACGAGAAGCGCAGGGCCTCCGTCAAGCCCCTGCCCTCGACTCTGCGGGAGGCCCTCGACGCCCTCGAGCGGGACCACGATTTCCTCCTGGCCGGCGGCGTCTTCGACGAGGGGCAGATCGCCGAGTGGATCAAGGTCAAATACGAGGAGTACTACGGCGTCAGAAACAGGCCCCACCCGTACGAGGTGGCGCTCTACTTCGACGTGTGAGGGCGGGCCGCACGGACGCCTGTTGGATGATGGCGGACGGCGGCCCGACGAGGTCCAGTCCGCCGGGTCCCGCGGGCGAACGATGGGCTCACCGCCAGGCGATGCTCTCCTCGTTTTCGTAGATGACCCTGCCCAGGATGTAGGCGCTCACGAGCTCTCCGTAGACCGTGAGGACGGCCTCGCTCACCGCTCCGGCCATGGGGAGGTGTCCCAGCGCCGCTATGACGCCCCGGGCGATCACCATGAGGGAGATGAAAAGGGCCACGGCGGCCAGGTAGGGCATCCCGATCCTGGCGATAATTCTGACAATCAGGACGGGATTGAGGGCGGGCAGGACCGTCTCGAAGACGGCCACGATGGCGATGCAGATGGGCAGGTAGAAGGCGTAGCAGAGCATCACGACGCCGGCGAGGACAAGGGCGGGAGCCGCCACGGCCCCGTGTCCCATACCCCGCGGCCCCAGCAGGAGATTCATGGCGCTGGCTCCGGGCACCAGGACGAGGCAGAAGGCTGGCACCAGGGAGTAGATGGTCACGAAGAGGACCTTCAGGAACGAGAAAAACATGTCCAGGAACTGGCTCATCTCCGGCCACTCCGGGAAGTCGTAGGAACCGTTCGCCACCTCCCGGATCAGGTGAAGGTAAAAGGCCGTTTGAAAGACGGTGAGGATGAGGACCCCAGCCAGGCCGGCCATGCCCGCCATACGGCAGGGGATCTTGAGCACCTGGAGCAGGGCCATCACACCGAGCGCCAGAAGCCCGTCGGTGCCTCGCAGCGGGGCCGTGAGGACCCTGGGCATGTCCCTGTAGAACGGAGTCCATCGGGGTTTCCGCAGAAGGGCCGTGACCGTCCCCCCGCAGGCTCTGCAGACCTTGACCGGTTGGTTCACATTGGTCAGGGCCTTCTGAACCACGCAAGATTCACACAGGTAGCGCATGCACTGCGAGCATTGAAAGGCAGGCGGGGCCGAGGGATGGGCATAACAACCCCCCTCGCTCCCGATGGGCCCCTCGTCCGCCTCGGGCTGCAGCGGCGCCTCGGCGGGAAAGAACCCCGCCAGGGCAGGCAGGGAGCCGGCGGGGGCCCACTCCCCCCCCGGCGAACGGACCAAGCGCTCCTTGGAGAGCCGCCCGGAGGCGATCAGCTCGCGCATCTCGTCGGGCCCGAAAGGTCCCAGGCTCTGACCTTCGGTCTGGATCTCCCAGGCCGGGGGGCAGGGGGCCGCCCCGGGATCGACCGCCGGCCGGGCGGTTGGCGGGCCTGCGCCGGCGTGCTGTTCAGGGGCGGCCGGCGTGGAGATCCGCCGTGCCCCCGCGAGGGAGCCGTCGGGATGGACCCCGATGATCTGTCCGCAGGTCTTGCATGGGCCGGAGGCCCCGCCGGGAGGCACCTTGGCCAGGGCCAGCTGGTATTCCCTTCCACACGAGGTACAGCGAAATAGCAGAACCCCCGAATCGTCCATCCTCTCCCCTTCCCGCAGCCTCCCTCGCGGGCCACGCCAAGCCGCGTGGCAGCACCGGCGAAGAATTCTGCTCCGACCTTGCCACAGCGGCGATCCCCTGTCAACGCGGGATCGGAATCATGGCCGGGCGGAAACCTTCTGAGGCACGGCTTCTGGCCTGCGCGGCCCTCTCCCGAGGCTCTCAGCCATGGGGGACACACCTGCGAAGGTCCGCTGCAGGGTTGGCTCCGCCCTCCTTCTGCGCTTCACGCGGGCACCCGAGCGCTGTAAAATGCCCGGCGGGAGAGGACCATGAAAGAACGCAGGCCCGAAATCCAGCTCTCCGAGGAAGAGGCGCGACGCCTTCTGGGGCGGCTCATGCTGGCCTGGGACGGCCAATGGTTCCTGAAGGTCGCACAGGCGTGCGGGCTGCCCAAGGCCGTGGAGCTCAACGCGAGGGTCAGGGCGAGCTTCGGGAGGATCGAGATTCGGGAGTACCTGAAGGCCCTCGACCGCCCTCCGGCGGCGTCGGTGGAGGAGGCCGTCCAACTCCTCGACGGCTACAACCGCATTTTCCTCGACGAGGGGATGGCGGCCCAGTGGATCGTTCGAGAGTGGGGCCTGGAGGTCCGCGTCACCCGATGCTTCCCCCAGGAGGGAGCGGCGAAGGCGGGTCTGCGCCCCGACACGCCGTGCGTCGCCTGCCAGCAGGTCTGGGCCTCGTGGCTGGAGGTCATCCTGCCGGGCACCATCTGGAGCACCGAAGTCCGCGAGGCCATGGGACGCGGAGCCCCATCCTGCCTCATCCTTCTCCAGCAGACGCAGAAACAACCGCCCGTTCGGGAAGAGCCCTAGCCCCCGACCGCTTCCCCCCGCCGATCAGGCGAATCGCCCCGGCGCCATGGGGACCGGATCGAGGAAGGGATCGGAACCCGTGATGAGCTGGGCGGCCAGCTCGCCCACGGCGGCCGAGGTGGTCATGCCGTGGCCGCCCAGGCCGCAGACCCAGAACAGGTTGGGGCGCATCGGATCGGGACCGATGCAGAACTCGCCGTCGGGCGTGAAACTGCGGAGCTCGCTCCAGCTCCGGGCCACGGGGATGGAGCTCATGCGGGGAACGGCCTCGGAGAGGCGGGAGGCGAGCCAGAGGGGTGCCTCGGGATCGGTTGGGGGCGATCCCGGCTGGAAGACCGCCTCGTCGCAGGGGGAGAGGAGAAAGCCGCCGCTCTCCGGCCGGAAGTAGACTTCGGGATTCAGGCACCAGACGTAGGGCCACAAGGGGTCGGCCCATGGGATGGGGCCCGAGTGGATGAGGTGGCGCCGCCTGGGGGTGACGGGAACGGGGAGCCCCCCGGCGAGGCCGCCGAGCTGGCGCGACCAAGCACCCGCCGCTAAGACGACGTGCTCGCACCGGATGGAGCCAGCGCCCGTCTTCACGGCCGTAAGCCTTCCGCCCGAGGACTCGAATCCTTGCACCCGCACGCCCGTCCTCAACGCGCTTCCCCGCAGAAAGGCCGAGAGCAGGGAGTGGATGTCCACGAGGCCGTCGGTCGGGCAGATGAGAGCCGAATGAAAGGGCGCATCCTGGAGAACGGGGGCCCTCTCGATGGCCTCCAGCCGCTCGCCGAAATAGGTGAAGACCCCTGAGGCCATGGCGTTGTGCCGGAGCTGCTCCAGCCTGGGATCGTCCGGTTCCGGACCCAGGAAGAGGCCGCCGTTCTCGGCGAAGAGGGGGGTCTGTGTGAAGCCGTCCGGTGGCGCCTTGAAGAAGGAGACGCTCCGGGCAGCCAGGAGGCACTGGATGGGTTCGGGGACGGCCTGGCGGGCCATGCCCGCGTTCTTTCCCGAGGCGTGGGCGCCCGGGACCTGCTCCTGTTCGAGAAGGAGGACGCTATCCACGCCGAACCGGCGGAGCCACCACGCCGTGGCCGCCCCGGCGAATCCTGCCCCGACAATGACCACGTCATAGCGTTCCATTGAAACGATCCCCCTGGGCGCATGCCCTCCCGAGCCGTCCGGCTTTCGGGTTCGGCCCGTCATCCTAGCACAACGTCCCGCGCCAGGCGACGGCCGCCGGGGCGCGGGGCGAGGTGCCGTCGCCGCACGGGAGGCCGGCCGAGGTGAAGACGCTTGCCGGGGACGGGTCGGGTCCCTACAATGGCTGCATGGAGGTTCAGGTGAGGCCTAGACCCTTTCGGATCCTTGTGCCGCTCATGCTCCTCGCCCTCGGGGGTTGCTGCGGAGCCTTCCAATCGAAGGCCGAGCACTACAAGAAGGAGATGGACTGCGCCACACGGCTGACCGACGAGAAGTCCATCCAGATCCTGCAGCGGGGGATGTTCTGCTGCGAGCCGCTCCCCAGCAAGCTGACCACCCTTCCCGAGGCCCGCCGTTTCTACCTGCTGCGGGCGTGGGCCCTGCGCCCGGAATCCGACGAACCGCCGGCCGCCATCGCCCAGACCTACTGGGACGAGGGCAACTACAAGGAGGCCTTGCGTTACTTCGACGCCGCCCGCTCGCGAACCGCCCGACCGCTGGCGGACGTGATCGGCGAGGTGACCATGTACCGCCTGATGCGCGACTACCCGCCGGCCATGGCCTGGATCCGCTGGATCCGCACCCAGAAGGGGATCGACGGGGACAAGATCGCCGACTACCTGACGGGCCGGATCCTCTACGACCAGGGAAATTACGCCGAGGCGGCGAAGTCCTTCGAATCGGCCATCGCAAGGTGCGACAAGGGGAGCGATTTCCTTGGGGACACTCCCTACACCATGAGGGACGCCTGGTTCTACATGGCCCAGATCAAACGGAAGCAGGGGGACCCGATGGGGGGCCACGAGGAGTTCGTCACCTTCCTGAAGAAGATGAGCAACCCCGACTTCCAGCTCTTCTACGCCTACTGGCTGCCACGGCTGGGCAAGGACGAGGGGGCGCTCTTCGACAAGATCGAGAAGGACTGGGTCAACATCCGGCAGTAGGGAGCCAGAGGAAAACGCGAGAAAGGGGCGGGGAGCTGAAGAGATCTCCCCGCCCGTGTTGTATGAGGGGCCACTCTACTTGATGGGGCCAGGGATTCGAATGGGGATTCTCGAGTAGGGGAGAGCAGGAGGCCGCATGGCGCCTCCCACTCCCACCTTTCCCAATACACCAGTCCCCAAATCCCCAAGCCAAGTTCTCTCTAGGCCAGGTCCTTCAGCAGCTCCAGGAGGACGGAATAGGTCCTCTTGACCGAGTCGATGTGGACCTCCTCGTCGGGCGAGTGCGCGTTGCGGATTTCCGGTCCGAGGGAGACCATATCCATGCCGGGGTACTTGGCGCCGATGATGCCGCACTCAAGCCCGGCGTGGATCGCCTTGGGCTGAGGCTCCTCGCCGGTGACCCGCAGGAAGGTCTTCTGCGCGGCCTTCAGGATGGGGGAGTCCAGGTCGGGCTTCCATCCCGGATAGCCGTCGGACTGGACGATCCGGGCACCCGCCAGGAGTCCCACATTGGCCACCCACTGGGCCGCCCAGGCGAGCTGCGAGGCCACGCTGGAGCGCTGGGAGGTCGCCACCTGGACCTTGCCCTGGGTCGTGGTCACGATGGCGAAATTGGTGGAGGTCTCCACGAGGCCGTGGATCTCACGGCTGTAGGCGATGAGGCCGTGGGGCACGGCTCCCAAAAGCCGCACGGTCTTCTTCTGGCTGCCGGGGGAGAGGGGAGCCATGTCGCTTCGGGCCTCCTCCAGGGTGACCGTCACGCCGTCCTCCAGCCCCCTGAGCTCCTCTCGGATCATGTCCTGGAACGCTTTCACTGAGTCGAAGGCCTCCGCCACGACCGCCTTCTTCAGGTGCAGGAGCGCGAAGGCCTCCCGGGGTATGGCGTTGCGCTTGGAGCCGCCCTGGAAGGCCACCAGCTCGTAGCCGAGGGACAGGCGGTCCATCTCCTGGAGGAGGCGGACGAGGATCCGGTTCGCGTTGCCGCGGCCCTCGTGGATGTCGCCGCCCGAATGGCCTCCGCGCAGACCGGTGACAGAGACCCTGAAGGCCGGCTGGCGGCTCTTCTGGCGCCGGCGCCCCACCCGCAGGTCCATGAGGGTGTCGATGCCCCCGGCGCAGCCGACGTAGAGCTGGGCGTCCTCCTCCGTGTCGAGGTTCAACATCCGCAGCCCCTTCACGAAGCCCGGCTTGAGGTTGTTGGCGCCGTTCAGGCCCGTCTCCTCGTCGATCGTGAAGAGCAGTTCCAGGGGGCCGTGGACCGATTGGGGCTCATCCAGGAGGGCCAGGCTCATGGCCACGCCGATTCCGTTATCGGCCCCGAGGGTCGTGCCATCGGCCTTGACGACCTTTCCCTCGACTCGCAGGCGGATGGGATCCTTCAAGAAATCGTGCACGGTGCCCGAGTTCTTCTCGCACACCATGTCGAGGTGGCCCTGAAGGATCGTGATGGCGGCCTTCTCGCGGCCCTTCGTGGCGGGGACCCGGATCACGATGTTGCCGACCTCGTCCCGCTCCCACTCCATTCCGCGGGCCTTCGCCACCGAAACCACGTAATCGCCGGCGGCCTTCTCGTGCTTGGAGGGACGAGGAATGGCGCTGAGCTTCTCGAAGTGTTCCCACACCTTCTTGGGTTCCAGATTCAGCATGCATGGACTCCTTTCCGGGATGCACCGCGGCCCTGTGGCTGACGCCGCCTCGGGAGATTCTCCCACAGCGACATGGGCCGGGCAACGTGGCGGCCCCGTCTATTGCGGCGCCGGCGCATCAGTCCTTATAATAACCGGGTGTTCCGAAGGGGAGGAGGCTGCCATGCGCCGATTCGCCGCTGCCATCGTCCTGACGGTGCTCCTCGCGCCGGTCGTCCTGTCGGCTTCGCCCACGGCCGTGCTGGTGGACACCAGCCGGTCCATACCGCCCTCGCAGTTCGAGGCGGCCAAGTCCATGCTGGAGGGACTCGCCCCCACGCTGGCCGAGAAGGGGCCCGTGGCCATCTACGGGTTCAACGACGCACCCGTGGAGGTTCAGGCCTTCACCCGCGACCCCGAGGCCCTGAAATCGGCCATCGGTAAGCTGGAACAGGGGGGACGCTACACCCTGCTCTACGATTGCCTCTTTTCCGCGGTCAAGGCCGTGGAAGGGCAGAACAGCGAGGGCGTGGTCCTCCTCTTCACGGACGGGAAGGACGAAAACTCGGCGGTGACCCTGGAGGATGCGGCCTCGCGCGCCGCTCGGGCGCACGTGGCCGTGGTTGCCGTGGGGATGGGCGCGGAGGACCTGAAGGTGCTCAGGCGCATCGCCGCGCTCACGGGGGGGGAATACGCCGGCCCCTTCTCGGGCGTGACGCCCGGGGACGTCGCAAGCGATTGGTCCAAGGTCAGCCTCGCCCTGGCGCCCATGCGCCCGCCCGCTCCGCCGCAGCTCCAACCGGCGGCGCCGCCTCAAGCCAAACCCCAGCCCCCCCCTCCTCCGCCGCCGGCCTCCAGGGCATGGGTGTGGGTCCTTTTCCTGGCGCTGGCCGCGGGGCTGGCCGTCGTGGCCTACGGGGTCGTGGTCCTGTTGAAGCGGACGAAGGTCCAGGAGGCGCGGGCGTGCGAGCAGTGCGGACGCCCGCTCAATCTCTGGGAGGCCGAATGTCCCGTGTGCCTGGCCAAGAAGCTCTCCATCACCAACCTGGGCGCGGCGACGCAGGCCGTGGCCGCCGAGTCCGTGCCCGAACTCGATCCGGCCCTGCTCCAGAAGGGGCCCAGCTCGGACGCCCTGGAGCACACCCTCGTCCTGGACGAGGTCCCGGTGCTGGTTCTGCATCGCGGCAAAAATCCCCCGCGCGTCTTCCAGCTCCCGCCTGACCAGGTGGTCTCCGTGGGACGCGACAAGGTGAACACGCTCTGCATCGCCGACCAGACCCTCTCGGGACAGCACTTCCGGATCGTCCCCAAGGAGGGCACCTACTACCTCGCCGACCTCCAGTCCACCAACGGAACCTTCCTGGACGGCGAGCGCGTCACTCTCAAGGAGCTCAAGGCCGGGTCGACCATCAGGGCCGGCCAGTGCGAGTTCCAGTTCCGCAGGGAGCAGAAGCGGCTGAATTGAGCCGGGCAAGAGTGGCGCGAGGCGAGAGGCAGCCGCGACTGGATGGTGGGCCGGGCCCGGCGCGGTTCCCTGATTTCGCCATTTCGACCGCCCCCTATTGCCCGGAAGCCCCGAATTGTCTATAATTCCAGCCCTCGGTCAGGAGATGCCCCCATGCTGCACAAGCTCACCGTGAAGGAACTGGCGGCCCACGACGGGGAGAAGGTGACCCTCGACGGCTGGGTCTACAACAAGCGCTCCTCCGGCAAGGTCCGGTTCCTCATCCTGCGGGACGGCTCGGGCTACCTCCAGTGCGTGGCCTTCGTCCGGGATGTTCCGCCCGAGGTCTTCGAGCTCATGGACCGCGCGACCCTGGAGTCCTCCGTCACGGTGGAGGGAACGGTGCGGATCGACCAGCGGGCGCCAGGCGGGGTGGAGCTCTCCCTCTCCGGCCTGGTTCTGCACCACATGGCCGAGGAGTACCCCATCGGCAAGAAGGAGCACGGCACGGGCTTCCTCATGGAGAACCGGCACCTGTGGCTGCGCTCCTCCCGGCAGGTGGCCATCCTGCGGGTGCGCTCCGAGATCGAACAGGCCTTCCGGGACTACTTCTACGAGAGCGGCTTCACCCTCATCGACAGCCCCATCCTGACGCCGGCGGCCTGCGAGGGGACGACCACGCTCTTCGAGACCGACTACTTCGGAGAGAAGGCCTACCTCAGCCAGTCCGGCCAGCTCTACCTCGAGCCCGCCTGCATGGCGCTGGGGAAGGTCTACTGTTTCGGCCCCACCTTCCGGGCCGAGAAGAGCAAGACGCGCCGGCACCTCATGGAATTCTGGATGCTCGAACCGGAGATGGCCTTCGCGGGCCTCGACGACGTGATGGCCCTTTCGGAGGACTTCCTCGTCAGCGTCGTCTCGCGGATCCTGGACCGCTGCCCCGAGGAGTTGAAGATCCTGGAGCGGGACACAAGCAAGCTGGAGAAGGTGCAGAAGCCCTTCCCTCGCGTGCAGTACAAGGACGCCGTGCGGCAGCTCCACGAGCTGGGCAGCGACCTGAAGTACGGCGACGACTTCGGCGGCGACGACGAGACCATCCTCACCCAGCAGTACGACCGGCCCATCATGGTCCACCGCTACCCGGCGTCGGTGAAGGCCTTCTACATGGAGCCCGATCCCGAAGACCCGAGCCTCGCCCTCTGCGTGGACGTGCTCGCCCCGGAGGGCTACGGCGAGATCGTCGGCGGCTCGGAGCGCATCCACGACCACGACCTGCTCCTCTCGCGCATCCAGGAGCACGGCCTCCCGGTAGAGGCCTTCCAGTGGTACCTGGACATCCGCAGGTACGGAACCGTGAAGCACGGCGGTTTCGGAATCGGCCTCGAGCGGACGGTGGCCTGGCTCTGTGGCCTGAACCACGTCCGGGAGACCATTCCCTATCCGCGCATGCTCTACCGGCTCTATCCGTAACGACGGGCCCCGGCGCCGGCTCAGGCCGCACGCCGAGCCACCCCGCGCGCGAGGCGCGCTTTCTTCTTGCCGTGGCCGACGGACCGCGTGGCCCTATCGGCCCCTCACGGACGGCCGCGGCGGCGGGGAATAATCGAAAACGGGGCCCGGTTACACGAGAGGATTTGGATGGATGAGGCACGTTCACATTCCATTTCACGATAGTCTTGTGGGATAGTAGGCCGTGATGGAACCAGGCAGAGAGAATTGTGCGGCCCCATTGGGAGGAGGTTTATGCATCCGCTAGACCGTCTGTTCCGGTTCGCGATTCCCATCGGCGCAACGGCCGTCCTCATCACCATGATCACGGTGGGATGGGTCGCGGAGCCGGACCGATTCGTCCTTGGCTATGCCCCGAAACAGCCCATCCCCTTCTCTCACCGCCTTCACGCCGGACAGATGAGGATCCCCTGCCTCTACTGCCATACGAACGCGACGCGCTCTCGGCACGCCACCGTTCCGGCGGTCCAGACCTGCATGAACTGTCATCGCTATGCCAAGACCAACAACGTGTACATCAAAGAGCTCACGGCCATCTACGAATCGAACAAGCCGCTGCTCTGGAAGCGGATCTACGAGCTCCCCGACCACGTCTATTTCGACCACCGGCCGCACGTGAACTCAGGCATCGCATGCCAGAGCTGCCACGGCGACGTGCAGGACATGGACCGGGTGAGGCGCGTCATGAACATGCGGATGGGCCACTGCCTGGCCTGCCACCGGGACCCGAGGCGCTATCTCCCGCCGGGCTCGCCGATCCAGGCCGGACCCACCAACTGCAACGCCTGTCACCGATGAGAGCCGAGGCAAGGATGCAGAGGAGAGTGTCCATGACCGGTACGAGTCGTCGAAAGGTCCTGGCGGGCATGCTCGCGGCCTTCCTGGGGAACCTCGCCCTGGGGCGCAGGTTCTGGGGGCGGGGTGGGGAGTACCCCCGCCCGGCCGCACCGGCCGGTGCCGGCGAGGAAGCCGCTCAGAGGGGCCCGCTGCCATCGAGAAGGGTGGCCGGCCCGCTCCACTCGGTGAAACGCCGTGGCTAACGAGGAGAGGGACGAAAAGCGGAGGGCCTTCTGGAAGGTCCTCCCGCCAAAGGCCGCGGCGGTGACCCCGGGCGGATGGGATGGCAGTGAGAGCCCGAACGGTCTCACTCCCATGGAGCCGCCCAGGGAGCCCATGGCCAGGCGGCGCTTCCTGGGCCTCATGGGGGCCTCGGCGGCCCTCGCCGCCACGGCCGCCTGTCAAGCGCCCGAAGGCGACACCATCGTTCCCTACACCAAGAAGCCTTCGGAGGTGATCCCCGGCGTGGCCAACTACTACGCCAGCACCGTCCAGGAGGGGCTCGTGCCCTACGGCGTGCTGGTCAAGACCCGCGAGGGCAGGCCCATCCACATCGACGGCAACGACGAGCACCCCCTCTTCGAGGGCAAGACCTCGCCGCGGATCATGGCGGAGGTGATCGGCCTCTACGACCCGGACCGGCTCAGGCAGCCCGTGATGGACGGACACCCCGCCGACTGGGCCGCGGTGGACAGCCGAGTGGTTGCGGCCCTGAAGGCGGCCGCCTCGGGCGGCAAGGCCTTGCTCCTGGTGACGCCCGCGGTGATCTCCCCGAGCCAGCGGGCGGTCCTGAACGACCTGAAATCGGTGCTGCCCACGCTTCGGCACGTCGCGTGGGAGCCCGCGGCGGACCATGCGGGGCGCGCGGCGGCCCAGGCCGTGTTCGGCGAGGCCCTCTGCCCGCGTTACCACCTGGAAAAGGCCAAGGTGATCGTGGCGCTGGAGGCGGACCTGCTGGGCACGATGGACCAGGCCGTCCCGGCCATCCGGGGCTTCGCCGCGAACCGGCGGCTCTCCTCGCCGACGGAGCCGATGAACCGGCTCTACGCCTTGGAGGGCACGCTGACGCTCACGGGTACGAAGGCGGACCACCGCCTTCCCATGCGTCCCTCCGCGGCGGCCGCGGTGGCTTTCGCCCTGGCGCTGGAGCTCCACGAGCGCCACCATCTGGCCCTTCCGGACGGATTGGCGTCGAGCACCCTGGCGCCCTTCGCGCTCAAGGAGGTGGCCAGGGCGCAGGGGCTGGACCTCCATCTCCTCGGGGTCATGGTGGACGACCTCGCCAAGGCGGGTCCTGCGGCCCTCGTGGCAGCCGGGCCGAGCCTTCCCTACGAGGCGCACGCCGCCGTCTCGCTGCTCAACGCCATGCTGGGCGCCGAGGGCAGCACGGTGGACGCCGGCTTCGCGCCTGCGCCCGTGCAGCTCGCGGCCCCTGAGGACATGGCCGTACTCGCCAAGGACCTCGCCTCCGGTGTGTACGCGGCGGCCATTGTATGGGGTGCGAACCCGGCCTACGACCAGCCCGACGCGGGCTCCTTCGTCCAGGGTCTCTCCCGCGTGCCCCTCAGGGTGCGGCTGGGCCTCCGGGAAGACGAGACGGCCAAGACCTGCCAGGTGGTCCTTCCCGTGAATCACTGGATGGAGTCCTGGGGGGACTTCGAGGCGGGAACGGATCTGCTGAGCCTCCAGCAGCCCCTCATCCGCCCGCTCTACCAGACCCGTCAGGCGGAGGAGGTCCTGCTGCGGTGGGCCAAGGCCATAGGCGCACCCGTGGAGACGGACTACAGGCTCTACGTCATGGGGCGCTGGCGGAGGGAGGTCTACCCGGCCGCCTCGCCAGTGCCCTTCGAGGCCTACTGGAACGGGGCGGTGCACGATGGCGTGCTCAGGCTGGATGTGGAGCCCAGGGCGCCCCGCCAGCCCAAGAGCGCGGCCCTGGTCGAAGCGATTGACAGGGCGAAGGTTCCCGCGGGCCAAGGCATGGACCTCGTGCTCGTGCGCGACCTGAAGCTGTGGGATGGACGCTACGCCAACATCGGCTGGCTCCAGGAGCTGCCCGAACCCGTCACCGACCTCACCTGGGGCTGCGCCGCGCTGATCTCGGCGGCCGATGCCCAGAGGCTGAGCGTGCAGGACGGAGATCTGCTGCGCATCGAGGTGGGCGGCAAGAGCCTGGAGGTACCCGCGCTGGTCCAGCCGGGCCAGGCCCAAGGAGTCCTCACCCTTCCCCTGGGGTACGGGCGCACGGAGGGCAGGGTCGCATCGGGAATCGGCGTCAACGCCTTCCCCCTCATGGCCTCCGGGGGCTCCCCGTTCCTTCGCACGGATGCGGCCGTGATCCCGACCAGAGGCCATCGCGAGCTGTGCAGGACTCAAAAACACTTCTCCCTGGAGGGCCGCGACATCGTCAGGCTGTGGGACCTCGACGAGTACAAGAAGGAGGCGGCACACCCCCAGGGCGAGCAGGAGGTGACCCTCTACAAGGGCCACCCCTACACGGGAGAGAAGTGGGGCATGGCCATCGACATGTCGGCTTGCGTGGGGTGCAACGGCTGCGTCATCGCCTGCCAGTCCGAGAACAACATCCCCGTGGTGGGCCCCGAGCAGGTGTCGAGGGGGCGGGAGATGCAGTGGATCCGGATCGACAAGTACTACGAAGGGGACGCGGGCAACCCGAAGGTGGTCCACCAGCCCATGCTCTGCCAGCAGTGCGACGACGCCCCCTGCGAGAACGTCTGTCCCGTGGCGGCCACGACCCACAGCCCCGACGGCCTGAACCAGATGGTGTACAACCGCTGCGTCGGCACGAGGTACTGCTCCAACAACTGCCCCTACAAGGTGCGCCGCTTCAACTTCCTGGACTACACGAGCTTCATCAAGGACCCGCTGGACCTGGCCTTCAATCCCGAGGTCACGGTGAGGCCGCGGGGCGTCATGGAGAAGTGCACCTTCTGCGTGCAGCGCATCGTCAACGGCAGGCGCGTGGCCCAGGACGAGCACCGCCCGCTCCGCGACGGGGAGATCGTGCCGGCCTGCCAGGCGGCCTGTCCCGCGAGCGCCATCGTCTTCGGCGACCTCAACGACAAGGACAGCCGGGTGGCCCACCTCTCCCGCAGCGACCGCCGCTTCAAGGTTCTGGAGGAGCTGGGCACGCGGCCGGCCATCACCTACATGGCCGAGCTCAAGAACCCCGCCGTCCCAGGGGAGGACAAGAATGCCTGAGGCTCTGCTTCCCGAAGCGATCCGCCACCAGCCGCTGATGGAGGGGCCGGTCACCGTCGGCAGCCTCGATGATCAGGTGCTGGCGTGGCCGGAGACCAAGCCGGGCCGGGGATGGTTCATCGCCATCACCATCACGAGCCTCATCATGCTCATGGGATTCGGGTGCATCGGCTATCTGGTTTACGAGGGCATCGGGACGCTGGGCAACAACGTCCCCGTGGCATGGGGCTTCCCCATCATCAACTTCGTCTTCTGGGTGGGGATCGGCCACGCCGGGACCCTCATCTCAGCCATCCTCTTCATGTTCAGGAAGCGCTGGCGCAACGCCATATCCAGGGCGGCCGAGGCCATGACCATCTTCGCCCTCTGCTGCGCGGGCATCTTCCCCCTGATCCACGTGGGCCGCCCCTGGTTCGGCTACTGGCTGTTTCCCTATCCCAACGTGCGGGACCTCTGGATCAACTTCCGCTCCCCGCTGGTCTGGGACGTCTTCGCCGTCAGCACCTACTTCAGCGTGTCGCTGCTCTTCTGGTACCTGGGGCTCATGCCCGATCTGGCCTCCATGCGCGAGCGGACCACGAGCAGGCTCCGGAAGGGCATCTATCGGGTCCTCAGCCTCGGTTGGGTGGGCTCCGCGAGGAATTGGCTCCACTACGAGAGGGCCTACCTCCTGCTGGCGGGCCTCGCCACCGGCCTCGTGCTGAGCGTGCACAGCGTGGTCTCCTTCGACTTCGCCGTCTCCCTGGTGCCGGGCTGGCACATGACCATCTTCCCGCCCTACTTCGTGGCGGGGGCCATCTTCGCGGGCTTCGCCATGGTGGTGCTGGTGCTCTCCGTGGTGCGCAAGACCATGCACATGGAGAACCTCATCACCATGACCCACATGGACATGATGAACAAGATGATCCTCACCATGTCCTGCCTGATGGGCTACTCCTACCTGATGGAGGGCTTCACGGCCTGGTACAGCTCCAACACCTACATCCGGTACACCTTCTACAACTACGTCTTCGGCGACCAGTGGTGGGCGGGATGGATCACCATCACCTGCAACGTGATCATTCCCCAGCTCCTCTGGGTGCCCCGGTTCAGGCGCTCCTTCCCCGTGATGTTGTTCGTCTCGTCGTGCGTCACGGTGGGCATGTGGTTCGAGCGGTACACCATCATCGTCCTCTCACTCCACCGCAGCTTCCTGCCCTCGTCGTGGGGGGTGTTCATCCCCACCCTGGTGGACTTCGGAATCCTGCTGGGCTCCTTCGGTCTCTTCTTCACGCTGGTGCTGCTGTTCGCACGCGTGCTACCGGTCATCGCCACGAGCGAGGTGAAGATGGACGTGCCCCACGCCCAGCCCGAACACGCAGCGGAGGTGGGCCATGCCTGAGGCGCCCTTCGGAGTCCTCGCCCTCTATCCCACCGCGCAGGCCCTCCTGGATGCGATCCCCGGGATCAAGGCCAGGGGTTTCTCCAGCCTGGAGGCCTACACGCCTTTCCCCGTCCACGGGATGGAAGCGGCGCTGGGCCTGAAGAAATCGCGGCTGGGCACGCTGGTCTTCATCATGGCCGTTCTGGGGGCCGTGAGCGGCTTCCTCTTCGAATGGTGGACGAGCGCCGTGGACTACCCGCTGGTGATCGGCGGCAAGCCCTTCAACTCCTGGCAGGCCTTCGTCCCGGTCATGTTCGAGGTGACGGTGCTCTTCGCCACCTTCACCGCCGGGCTGGCCATGCTCTTCCTCTTCAACAAGCTGCCCTTCTTCGGCAGTCCCATCCTCGGTTCCAAGGCCATCCGCGGGACCACCAAGGACAGGTTCGGCCTCCTCATCATGCCGGAGGCAGGGGTGCTGGACGTGGAGGCGGCGAGCGCGGCGCTCCTGGAGACGGGCGGCTCCGAGGTGGAGGTGCTGGCGGCTCCCGATTCGACGCCTCCCGGCCTGGGCTGGTGGCTCAAGACCCTCTCCGGCATCACCGCCGCCTGCGTGGTGACGGGCTTCGGCACCGCCTGGGCCATCAAGATCTACCCGACCCTTCCGCCCATGGTCCACATGGAGGTGCAGCCCAGGCTCGACGCGCAGAAGGCCGACTCCTTCTTCGCGGACGGCCACGGCATGCAGCTCCCCCCCGTCGGGACCGTGGCCCGAGGGTACATGCCGCTGCTGGCCAAGAGCCCGGAGGAGGCGGGGAAGGAGCTGATCAACCCCCTCCCGGTCACGCCGGCCGTCCTTCAGGCCGGGCGCGACCTGTTCAACAACCACTGCGCCGTCTGCCACGACCGCCTGGGGACGGGCAAGCCGTGGCTGACCTCGGCCTACACGGCCAAGCCGGCCGACCTCCAGGCCTCCACCTACCGCGAGGCGCCCGACGGCTACATCTACTACGTCATTGCCGCGGGAAAGGGAGCCATGCCCAGCTACGCCGCGGACCTGTCGGCCAACGACCGGTGGGCCATCGTGGATTACGTCAGGGCCTTGCAGCGCTCCCAGCACGCAGAGCCGGAGGACGTGCAATGAGCAGCGGAAGCGGGACCATGGTCAGAAACCTCCTCCTTCTTTCCGCCGTGGGCCTGTCGGGAGCGGCGGCCACCTACTTCGTCGAGGGGCCGGCGCGCTTCTGGGCCAACTGGCTCGTCTGGATGGTCTTCGGCATCGCCGTGGGCCTGGGCTGCCTCTTCATCGTGGCCCTGGAGCACCAGGTCCAGTCCGTCTGGAGCGTGCCTCTCAGGCGCGTGCCCGAACGCCTCTCCAGCCTGGCCCTGTGGGTCACGCCCCTGGTGGTGGCTGCCCTCCTGTGCCTGCCCGTGCTCTATCCGTGGGCGAGGCCCGAGGGCGCGTCGGTGCCGGCGGTGGTCCTCAAGTCGGCATGGCTCAATACGCCGTTTTTCATCATTCGGACCCTGGCCTGCGTGGCTCTCTGGTTCCTCGCCTACCGGCTCGTGGTGAAGCGCTCCTTCGAGCAGGACCGAAGCAGGGACCCCATGATCACCGTTCGCCTCCGGCGCTACGCGCCCCTGGTGTTGGCCATCTTCGCCCTCACGCTGACCACGGTGGCCTTCGACTGGATCTCCAGCCTGGAGCCCGTCTGGTACAGCGACATCTTCGGCGTCTACCTCTTCGCGGGGACCTTCCTGTCGGGACTCGCCGCCACCACGCTGGGCACGCTGTACCTTTACAATCGCGGACGACTGCCCGGGATCACGAAGGACCATCTCTACAACCTGGGCGGCTTTCTCTTCGCCTTCACGGTCTTCTGGGGCTACATCGCCTTCGCCCAGTACATGCTCATGTGGTACGGGGACATGCCGGAGGAGGTCTTCTGGTTCAAGCAGCGGACCACCGGGGGCTGGCTGGCGCTGTCGCTCATCCTGGGCATCGGCCACTTCTTCGTCCCGTTCCTCGCTCTCGTGAGCCGGAAGGCCAAGACCAATCCCAAGCGCCTGCGGTGGGTCTCCCTCTGGGTTCTGGCCTTCATGCTGATCGACCTCTACTGGCTCATCTTCCCGGCGGTGGGTGCGAAGGTCCGGCTGGGGTGGCCCGAGCTCTCCTTCGCCCTCCTCTTCCTGCCGCTGGGCCTGCTCGCCGCCCGTGCAGCCATGGCCAAGGGCGAGGACACACCGGTGGGCGACCCCTTCCTGCAAGAGGGCCTGGAATTCAGGCTTTGAGCGAAAGGCGCGACCGATGAACAAGAAGCAGCAGCAGGCCCTTTCCGTGGTAGCGCTGGTCCTCGTGCTGGCCGGCCTCTATGCGATCCTCGGTTTCATGCTCCTGCCCAAGGGCGGCCTCATCTCCAAGCAGCAGAAGGAGTGGAGGGAGGCCACGGCGGTCCCCTCGGACCCCACGATCTTTCCCACCGTGAAAGGCAACCAGAAGCCTGGGGTAGATCTGGACGACGCTTTCCAATCCACGCCCAAGGCGGTGGCCCAGGGAGAGAAGCTCTTCCAGGCCAACTGCGTGGCCTGCCACGGCCCGGCTGGCCAGGGAAACGGGCCGGCCGCCGTGGCCTTCAATCCGAAGCCGCGCAATTTTACGAGCCCCAACGGCTGGACCAACGGCTACACCATCGCCGACATCTACCGGACCCTCTCGAAAGGGGTGGCGGGGACGGGCATGGCCTCCTACGACACCCTGACGCCCATGGACCGATTCGCTCTCGCCCACTACGTGCAGTCCCTCGGCCACTTCGACCACGGCCAGGATACGCCGCAGCAGATCGCGGCGCTGGACAAGGAGTTCAACCTCTCGAAGGGGAGCGAGACGCCCAGCAAGGTGGCGGTCCCGACGGTCATGAAGCACATGGCGGCCGACTACAAGCGGCCCCCCGCGATCCCCATGCCTCCTCCCGGAGACGACAGCCAGGGGGCGCGGCTCGTCAGGCGGCTCGTGAAGGACCCGGGCCGCACGGCGCGGGTCCTGGCCCAGGTCCCCGATTGGCAGAGCGATCTGGATGCCCTCGTTCGCGTGGCCGTGGCGGACCCGCCGAACAACGGCCTGGACCCGGGCGTGGCGGGGCTCGATGCCCGGCAGTGGAAGCTCTTCCAGCAAGAGCTGGCGGGCCTGGCCGGCCCGACGGGAGCGGGGTCCCCGCCGCAGGCCCGCCGGGAGGGGACTTGAGGGCGGGGCTGCGCGCGATCGCCTTTGTCCCCCTGCGGGCGAATAATCTCGTTCATCGGCTGTTTCACTATCCATGCGAGCCCCGCGGAGGGTGAGGGAGCCGCTCCTGAAGCATTGGAGAGGGAGTGGAACGGGCCCGCAAGCGCAGGCGCGGGGAGTTGAATCGGACGGCAGGGCGGGAAGAACGGACCTTCCCGAAGAGGCGCCGGCGGCGGCGGCCCGTCCCCCAAATATACGAGACGTACGCGTGATTCCTGGGTGATTTGGGACCATGAAGAGAGAAGAACGGAAATTGGTGCGTTCGGGCCGAGGTGCCTTGCGGGTGATATGGACGGCGGGCCTCGGGCTCATGATGGCGGCCGCGGTCATGGCCCAGACCCCCGGCAAGATCACCGTCGAGGGCGTGACCGAGAAGCTGGGCGCCCAGGTTCCCCTGGACGCCAAGTTCACGGATTCGCAGGGCCGCGAGGTCACCCTCGGGCAGGTCATGACCAAGCCCACGGTCCTGGCCCTCTTCTACTCTCGGTGCGCCGGCATATGCCCGCGCCTGCTGGAGGGGGTGGCGGGCGTTGTGAACCGGATGCCCCTCGATCCCGGCAAGGACTACCAGATCATCTCCATCAGCTTCGACCCCACGGACACCCCGCAGATCCTGGCGGACAAGAAGCGCAACTACATGGCCCTCGTCAAAAGGCCCATCCAGCCGCAGGACTGGCTCTTCCTCTCCGGCGACAAGGCCGACATCGACAAGGTCACCGACGCGGTGGGCTTCAGCTACCAGAAGGACGAGGACATGTACATCCACCCCGCCACCCTCATCGTGCTCAGCCCGAAGGGCAAGGTGGTCCAGTACCTCTACGGCGTCAGTTACGTGCCCTCGGCCCTCCAGATGGCCCTCGCCGACGCGGCCAAGGAGAAGACGGGCGGCAGGATCGTGGGCGAGCTCCTCTCCTGCTTCAGCATCCGGCCCAAGGGCAGCGTGCTCGTTTCGAGGGTCATGGCCCTCTCGGGCGTGGCGGTCATCTTGTCAGCGCTCGCTTTCGTGGCGTTCCTGGTGTTCACGAACCCCAACCGCAAGGCCAAGCATGGAGAGGCGAGGTCCTGAACATGACGACTTCCGAAGCGCCGCCGCGCGCGGGCGCGGCGAGCTACCTTGAGGATCACGGCCGGTTCAGCGGCATCTTCGGCTGGATCTTTTCCACCGACCACAAGCGGATCGGAATCCTCTACCTGGTCTCCACGCTGTTCTTCTTCTTCGTGGGGATGTCGCTGGGCTTCCTCATGCGCTTGCAGATGCTCTCGCCCCACGGCGAGCTCTTCAAGAACGCGGACTACTACAACGCCCTGTTCACGCTGCACGGCGTGATCATGATCTTCCTCTTCATCATTCCGGCCGTCCCCGGATCCCTGGGCAACTTCTTCATGCCCATCATGATCGGCGCCAAGGACGTGGCCTTCCCGAGGCTCAACCTGCTCTCCTGGTGGCTCTACGTGACCGGGGCCGTCATCGCCCTCGCCTCCCTCTTCGGGAGCGGCCTGCCGGACACGGGCTGGACCTTCTACGCCCCCTACAGCCTGAGGACGCACGCCGACATCCCCATGGCGGTCTTCGGCGTCTTCGTGCTGGGGTTCTCCTCGATCCTCACGGGAATCAACTTCATCACGACCATGCACAGGATGCGGGCGCCGGGCATGGGCTGGTTCAAGATGCCCCTCTTCCCGTGGGCGCTCTACGCCACCTCGTGGGTGCAGGTCCTGGCTACGCCGGTCCTCGGCATCACCATGCTGCTGATCTTCGTGGAGAGGATCTTTCACGTGGGGATCTTCAACCCGGCCATGGGAGGCGACCCGCTCCTCTACCAGCACCTGTTCTGGATGTACTCCCACCCCGCTGTCTACATCATGATCCTGCCCGCCATGGGCCTCATCTCGGAGATGATCCCCACCTTCGCGCACAGGACCATCTTCGGCTACGGCGCCATCGTGTGGTCCTCCATGGGCATCGCGCTCCTGGGCTCCCTGGTCTGGGCCCACCACATGTTCACCTCGGGCCTCAGCGACGCGGCGGCCACGGTCTTCTCGCTCCTCACCTTCCTGGTCGCCGTGCCCAGCGCCATCAAGGTCTTCAACTGGACGGCGACGCTCTACAAGGGCTCCATCGCGCTCGAACCGCCCATGCTCTACGCCCTGAGCTTCATCTTTCTCTTTTCCGTGGGCGGCCTCACCGGGTTGATTCTCGGCGCCCTGGCCTTGAACGTCATGCTCCACGATACCTACTTCGTGGTGGCCCACTTCCATTACGTGATCTTCGGCGGGGCGGCCTTCGCCTTTTTCGGCGCCCTGCACTACTGGCTGCCCAAGATGTTCGGCCGGATGTACAACCGGAGCGCGGCGTACATCGGCTGGGCCCTCCTGTTCACGGGCTTCAACCTCCTCTACTTCACCATGTTCGTGCTCGGCGTCATGGGAATGCCCCGCCGCTATGCCTTCTACCTCCCGCGGTTTCAGACGCCCCAGGTGATCGCCACGGTGGGCTCCTGGATCATGATCGCGGGTATCCTGGTGGTCTTCACCAACCTGATCGTGTCCGTGTTCAAGGGCGAAAAGGCCGGCGACAACCCGTGGGGCGGCGTGACGCTCGAATGGCAGATCCCCTCGCCTCCGCCCACCGAGAACTTCCTGGAACCCCCCACGATCCCCGAAAAGGCCTATGACTTCGAAGGAGCGTTCGCATCATGAGCGACGTGGCTGCGGAAGCGGGGCGGGCCGAACACGCCCACGAGGAACACAGGGACTACGAGGGCGCCAAGCTCGGCATGTGGCTCTTCCTCCTCTCGGAGTGCATGCTCTTCGGCGGGCTGTTCGTCCTGTACGCCATGTACAGGGCCGATCATCCGCGAGCCTTCAGCGCGGGCGGCAGCCACATGGACGCCATCCTGGGGGTGGCCAACACGCTGGTCCTGCTCACGGGCAGCTTCGCCGTGGCCAGCTCCATCACGGCCCTCCAGCGGGGCAGAAGGAAGCTGGCCATGGGGCTCGTGGGGACGACCATTCTGACCGGCGTGGCCTTCATGATTGTCAAGGCCGTGGAGTGGAGCGGCCACATCCGCCAAGGCTACTTCCCGCATTCCCATCTGCTCCAGGGCAAGCCGGGGGAACAGCTCTTCTTCTCGCTCTACTATGTCATGACGGGACTGCACGGCCTGCACGTCATCGCCGGCATCGCCGTGCTCACCGCCGCGCTCATTCTGATGGCGCGCGGAAAGGTCACCCAGGAGCACTTCGTCTTCCTGGAGAACGCCGCGCTTTACTGGCACCTCGTGGACATCATCTGGATCTTCCTGCTTCCGCTCTTCTATTTGGCGGCGTAAGGGGGGATGGCCGTGGCTCACGAAGCGACCGAAGAGATCCACGTCGTCAGCTACACCACCTACACCCTGGTGTGGGCGGCCCTGGTGGGGCTCACGCTCCTGCTCTCCTCCATCTCCCTGCTCCACATGGGCGGGGGGCGATGGAACTCCTTGGCGGCCTTCATCATCAGCCCGCTCAAGGCGGCTCTCGTGGTCTTCTTCTTCATGCACCTGAAGTACGAGAAGACCCTCTTCAGGATCATGCTGATGGTGACGCTGTGCATCATCATCATCTTCCTCGGACTGACCTTTCTCGACGTGGCTTTGAGGTAGCGGTCCATGAATCCAGCCAGCACGAGCCTGACCGAGAGCGTCACTCACGTCTTCATCTACATCGTAGCTCTCTCCGCCCTTTTCCTGGTGGGCATCACGGCGACGATGATCTATTTCGTCGTCCGCTACAGCCGGAGCAGGAACCCCAAGCCCAAGGACATCCACGGCAACGTGGCCCTGGAGGCCACCTGGACCATCATCCCCACCCTCCTGTTCCTCTCCATGTTCTACTTCGGATGGACGCGCTGGGAGCAGATGCGGGAGGTGCCCCGCGACGCCATGCAGGTGGAGGTGACGGGGCGTCAGTGGTCCTGGTCGTTCAAGTACCCGAACGGCAAGGTGAGCAGCGAGCTGCGGCTCCCCATCGACACCCCCGTGCGCTGCGACCTCCACTCGCTGGACGTGATCCACGGCTTCTTCATTCCGGCCTTCGGCGTGAAGGAGGACGTGGTGCCGGGCAAGCACAACTTCGCCTGGTTCGACCCCACCGAGCTGGGCACCTACGACCTGCTCTGTTCCAGCTACTGCGGCCAGGGGCACCCCCTGATGATGGCCAACGTGGTCATCATGCCGGGTGACAAGTTCAAGGAGTGGTACAGCACCCAGGAGGCCGCCACAGGTCCGGCCCACGGCGAGCTCCTGTACAAGACCAAGGGCTGCATCGGTTGCCACAGCATCACCGGGATCAGGATCGTGGGCCCCACCTGGAAGGGGCTCTACGACTCCGAGGTGACCGTGACAACCAACGGCAAGACGCGCACCGTCAAGGCCGATGACGACTACCTGAAGCGGTCCATCCTCGACCCCAACGCGGATATCGTGCAGAGCTATCCCGCCAGCGTCATGCCGGTGCAGAAAGACCTGACGCCCCAGGACGTGAACGACCTCATCGCCTATATCAAGACCCTGAAGTAGCGGGAGCCACGATGGCCGACGTGAGGACGAGGGCAGCGATCTGGAGCCGGGAGGTGGCGCTTCCCGCGGCGCCCAGAAGGGATGCCGCTCGGCCTTCGGATGCGATGGGCCTGGGCCAGCCCAGCAGCCGGACGCGGGACGTCCGGGGCTCCCTTGGCCTGCTCCGCGTCCTGACCAAGTTCAACATCGCCGTCCTCTCCACCTTCTCGGCGGCCACGGGGTACCTGCTGGCGGCCCGCTCCCTCCACTGGGAGATGTTCGTGGCCCTCGCGGGGACCCTCCTGCTCTCCTGCGGAGCGGGGGCGCTCAACGAGGTGCAGGAGTGGAAGACCGACGCACTCATGGCGCGCACGCGGAGGAGGCCCATCCCGGCGGGCCTGATCACGCCCTCGGGCGGACTCCTGGTCTCGCTCCTTCTGCTGGTGGGGGGCGAGGCGGTCCTGCTGCTGGGAGTCGGCGCTCTCTGCGCGCTCCTGGGAGCCGCCGCCGTGGCCTCCTACAATCTTCTCTACACGCCCCTCAAGAGGGTCACCGCCTTCGCGGTGGTTCCGGGTTCCATCATCGGAGCCATCCCCCCGGCCATCGGCTGGGTGGCCGGCGGCGGGCGCCTGGAGGACGGCGGTCTGTTGGCGCTCAGCTTCTTCTTTTTCGTCTGGCAGATCCCGCACTTCTGGCTCCTGTTGCTCAAGTACGGCGATCAGTACGAGCAGGCCGGCTTTCCCACCCTCACCCAGGTGTTTTCTCCGGGGCAGCTCTCGCGGATCACGTGCGTCTGGATGATGGCCACCGCCTTTTCGAGCCTGCTCCTGCCCCTCTTCGGCGTTGTCCGCTCCCTCCCATCGGTCGTGGCGCTCGTGCTCTGCGCCGCCTGGCTGGCGTGGGCCTCGCGCAAACTGCTCGCGGCAGGGGAGGGCTTCTCGCCCGGTCGGGCCTTCATGCAGATCAACCTCTTCGCCCTCGCCGTCATGCTCGCCTGCGGTCTCGACCCGCTCCTGGCCCACTGAGGAAGAACCGCCGCCAGAATCCCCGGCCCTGCCTGGATCCAGAGGAGGGCAGGCGTCAGCCCATCGTGAAGCTCACCAGCACGGTGACGTAGCAGGCGACGGACTGGCCTCCGGCGTCGATGGGCCGGCTGTAGCGCCACTGCTTCACGGCGGCGACGGCGGGATCGATGAAGATGGGGTTGCTCGTCTGCATGACCTCCACGCTCACCACCCGTCCATCCTGGTTCACGACGATTTGCAACAGGACCTTGCCCGTCAAGCCCATGGCCCGCGCGGCTTCGGGGTAGAGGGGCTGCACCTGGCGGATCAGGTGCGGCGCCGTAACGGCCCAGGCGGGCAGGATCTTGGGGGCTTGAGGTTGCGCCGTGGCGGGAGGGCCGCCCTGGCCCAGAAACTCGACGGGCACTCCACCGGGGATGCCCTGTCCGGCCTGGACGGGGGCCTCATCCGCCGGGGCAAGGCCCTTGGACAATCCCTTGGGGACTTCGGCGGGGGCGGTGAGCCCATGGGGTTCGGTGACCGGTTTGCGGATCGCCGGCCGCTCGGGAGGCGCCTTGGCGCTCCCCACGGGCGCGAGCGTCACGGGGATGATGACTCCCGTCAACTGGAAGGGCGGCGGCTGAAGGTGGATGGGCGCCAGGAGGGCGGCGAGCAGAAGCGCGGCCGCCAGCGCCATGTGGACCATGACCGCCGCGGGCAGTGCCTTCATGCCCCTCGTCACGGCTCCCTTCGGTCTCTCCACGACGGTTTCGAACATGGGCCACCTCCTTTCTCCTGACCTGGATCGTCAGACCGGCAAGAGGCCGATTGGTTCCCCCGGCGGCCGGGGGGGCGCCATGCTCCGTTCGAATGGAAGAGGTCGAGTGCCTCCCGGGCGCCGAATCTGCCGTTCTCCTGCACCTCCGCCCACCACCGCCTTCTGCGCGCCATCGCGGGATCGGGGCGCCCAGGGTGCTTGTTCTGAGCCCTGCCGCCAGGGTATCCTAGGACCCATGGCTCACGTGGTCTTGCTGGACCAGTATGCAGGTCTCGGCGGCGGGCAGCGCATCCTGATGGACCTGGCCGAGGCCTTCCGCCAGGGCGGCCATCGGGTCACGGTGTTTCTTCCGGGGCGGGGCACTGCGTCGGAGAGCCTGGAATCGGCGGGATTTCCCGTGCGGCCCCTTCCCATTCCCGACATGACACCCGGCCGAAAGCCGATCTCACAAAAGCTCGCCTATCCGATCCATGCCCGACGGGCGGCGAAGGTGCTGCGGCGATTTCTGGAAGCTGACGCGGCCGACCTGATCTACGCCAACGCGCCCAGGACCTTCCTCCCCGCCGTGCTGGCCGCGCGGCACACCCGGACGCCCGTGACCTGCGGCCTCCACCTCATCTTCGAGCGGGGGCTGGAGCACCGGTTGCTGAACTGGTGCTTTGGGCGGCCCGAGGTGCGCCACGTGGTCTTCTGCTCCTCGGCGGTGGCCGCCCCCTTTCGGGCCCTCTGCGGAGACAAGGGCAGGACCATCTTCTACTGGGTGAGCCCGCGGTTCCTGAAGGAGCCCCCGGAGCGGGCCGCGGCCAGGCAGGGCTTCGGGCTCTTGCCGCACGATCTGGCGGTGGGCGTCCTGGGGCGTATCTCGCGGACCAAGGGCCAGCGCCTCTTCCTGGAGGCCCTCCTTCCCCTGCTGCCGGCCTATCCCCGCCTCAAGCTGCTCGTGGCCGGGGCGGCCGATTTCGAGGACCCCGCCGAGGAGACGCGGGTGCGGGCGGCGGCGGCCGCCACCGACCCGTCGAGGGTGGTCATCACCGGGCGGATGGTCGAATCCATGGCCTTTCTGGACGCCCTGGACGTCTTGGTGGTACCGTCCCTCTGGGAGGAACCCTTCGGTCTGGTGGCCGTGGAGGGGATGGCCCGCACCCTCCCGGTGGTGGTCACGCGGAGCGGCGGACTGCCGGAGATCGTGGAGCACGGGGTCACCGGCTTCCACGCGGAGAAGGACGCCGTGGCCCTTCGCGGTGCCGTGGAGCCCCTGCTGGCGGACCCGGTGCTCCGGGCGCGGATGGGAGAGGCGGGCCGGGGACGGGTGGAGACGCTCTTCAACCCGGAGCGCCGCCTCCGAGAGATCGTGGAGTTCGCCCTTGACTGAGCCGAAGATCGCCTTCGTCCAGGACTGGCTGGTGGATTACGGCGGGGCCGAGCGCTGCCTGGAACTCCTCTGCACCCTTTTCCCGGCGGCCCCGGTCCACACGCTCTTCTATGACCCCGGACAGTTCGAGAATTCGGTCATCGGGGACCGCATCATCCACACCACCTTCCTGAACCGGCCCCTCTTCCGGAAGCGGTATCGGACCTTCCTGGCCCTCTTCCCGTTCGCCGTCGAGCAGCTCGATCTGGACGAGGCGGAGGTGGTCCTCTCCTTCTCGCACAGCGTGGCCCACGGGGCCCTGGTGCGCTCCGACGCCCTCCATCTCTGCTATTGCCACACGCCTATGCGCTACGCCTGGGATCTGTATAAACCATACCTCCGTCTGAGCGGTCTAACGACAGGTGCCCGGTCGTGGGCCGCCCGGGCCGTGCTCCACTACATCCGCCAGTGGGACGCACTGGCGGGCCGGAGGGTGGACGCCTATGCGGCGAACTCGCGGAACGTGGCGCGCCGCATCCGGCGCATCTACGACAAGGAGGCGACGGTGATCTACCCGCCCGTGGAGGTGGAGCGCTTCTCTCCCGCGGAGAGGCGGAGTGAGTCCTTCCTCGTCGTGGGGCGCATGGTGCCGTACAAGAGGACGGATCTCGCCGTCGTGGCCTGCACGCGGCTGGGGCTGCCGCTCCGCGTGGTGGGCGACGGGCCCGAGATGGAGCGGCTGAAGCGGCTGGCCGGCCCCACCGTGTCCTTCCTGGGTCGCCTTCCGGACGCGGCCGTGGCCGAGGAGATGGCCCAAGCCAGGGCCCTGCTCTTCTGCGGCGAGGAGGATTTCGGCATCGCACCCGTGGAGGCGCAGGCGGCGGGGACGCCGGTGATCGCCTACGCCAGGGGCGGCGCCCTGGAGACCGTGGTCCCGCCCGAGGGAGCCGATTTCGGCGCCGCGACCGGACTCTTCTTTGAAGAACCCTCGGCGGAGTCGCTGGCCCAGGCCATGGCCGAGTTTGATCGCAAGCAGCACCTCTTCCAGACCAGCGCCATGACCGCCAAGGCCGCGCGCTTCAACGCCGACCGGTACGTCCGCGAGATGAAGGAGTTCGTCGTGACCCGCTATGAGGCCTTTCGTGATAGCCCTTGAGCTCTTCTTTTTCTATTTTCTCGGAGCCGCCTCCTGCCTAAGTCTGGCGGCCATCAACGCGGGGCAGGGAGGGCTAAGCCTCTTCTTTCTCTGGCGGATGGTCCGCGGCCGGTGGCGGCCGACCACGCCTGAGTGGCTTTTGATCGCCTACCTGGCGACCAACGTTCTCTCGGCGCTCTTCAGCCCCCTGCGCCACGAGGCCCTCGTGGGTGTTCTCAACCACTGGTCCTGGTCGGCCCTTTTCGTGGGGGCCTCTCTGCCGTGGGCGGTGCGCAGACACTTCCGCCGCTACATCGATTTCCTGGCCGCCGGTGCCCTCCTGACGGTGCCCATGGCCGCTGCGGAATTCTTCCTGGGAACCGACTTTCACCATCATCTCCTTTCCCAGCGCGTCCCCTTCGGCCAAGTCAATG
This sequence comes from Acidobacteriota bacterium, assembly GCA_021778515.1. Taxonomy (GTDB): domain Bacteria; phylum Acidobacteriota; class UBA4820; order UBA4820; family DSQY01; genus DTPS01. The sequence continues at coordinate 39,377 of JAJYCJ010000001.1, read as the reverse complement.
CCTACGGCTACTTCAGCACCCATTTGACTTACGCCGGGGTCATCACGGTCTGCCTCTGCCTCTTCGGAGCCAGGGCCCTTTACGGAAACGGAACCGAAGCGGTGGAAGCCGGAGGAGAAGCCGCGTGGAAGGATCCGATCAGGTCGTCTTCGGGCTTGAAGGACCCGGTTCCCCCGGCGCGGAGGGGAATATCCATCTTGGGTTCGCTCTTGCCCTCTCTCCGGATCTCCTGGTTTTGGTGGCTGGCCGCCGGGTTCTCGACGCTGGGTCTCTTTTTCAGCCTGGCCCGCACCTACTTTGTGGCGGCCTTGCCGGCCTTGGCTGTTCTATTCTGGAAGAAGGGGAAAAAGGCGGTGCTGGCGGTGGTGGTGGCGGTGTTGGTAGGAGGAGTCGTGACGCTCCTGGCCGGGCCTCCTGGGGTCCGAGAGCGCCTGGCCGACGCCTGGAATCTGAGGAACCCTAGCGTTGCCGAACGTATCTACTTGTGGATTTCGGGCTTCCACATGTGGCAGGACAAACCCCTCATCGGATGGGGCCCCGGCATTTACAAGGAGACCGCCGGCCCCTACAAGGCACCCTATGCCCACTTCATCCATTACCCCACCCACATCGGGTTTCAGACCGTGAGCCACGCCCACAACATATACCTTATGGTCGCTATTCAGTCGGGGCTTCTGGGGCTGATACTCTTTTTCGCCTTCGTGGTAGCGGCTTTCCGCAGGATTGCTGCCCAGCCAGACTCCGTCTTGCGATATGGGGCCATGGCGGCCCTGACAGCGATCCTCGTGGGAGGTTTCTTCGAATTCAACGTGGGGGACGCCGAGGTGGCGACCCTCATCTTCTTCCTGGTGGGACTGGCCCTGAACCAACAGGGAGAAGCCCAGCCTCCATCGCACGCGCCCGGGTAAGTGCACCGTCTCATGCCCTTTGTGACTTGCGAGGCCTTCGTCCTCCTGCGGCATCCTCTCACCGAGTCCTCCTGGATCGTCACCCTCTTCACGCGCGAGGAGGGGGTCGTGCGGGCGGTGGCCAAGGGGGCCAGGCGAACCACGTCCCCCTTCCGCGGTGCTCTCGAACCGCTGAGCCGGGTACGTGTGGAGGTGGTGCTGAAGGAGGGGCGCGAGCTGGGAGCCCTCAGGTCGGCCGAGCTGCTGGAGGGATCGCTGGACCTCCACGGCCGCTGGCCCGAGGCGGTCGTGCTCATGGGGTTGGGCGAGACCCTGGAGCGCGCCCTGCCCGCCCATGCCGCGGAGGAGGAGAGCTACCGGCTCCTGGGCGCCGTGCTGGCGGGACTGCGGGCTGGCGCGCCGCCCCTGCTGGCCTGGGTCTACTTCTCCGCCTGGCTTCTCCGGCTGCACGGGGTCTTCCCGAGGCCGGAGGGGTGCGTGACCTGCGGCGCCCAGAGCTACCCGCTCCTGCTGGACCTGGGGGCTGGGGAGTGGCGCTGCCCCGGCTGCCAACGGCCGCGGCCGGCCGAGGCACGTGCTCTCACGGGCCCCATGGCCTCCCTTCTGGAGGCGATCTTCCGGACGCCCCTGGCTTCTCTGGCCCGGCGGGAGTTCCCGCGGGAGGCCCTCTCAGCCCTGTCGGGTATGGTATATTGGGCGCTCGCCGCCTATCTGGGACGGCCGTTGGCCACCTGGCCGGCGCTCGAGAGCCTCGGGGGCGCGGCCGGGCCTTGAGCCGTGGCCGGCGGGATCCACGGGACAGGACCGCGGGAAGGAAGCGGAGACGACCATGGTCAGCATGCAGGAACTCATCGAGAGGATGAAGCACTTCTGGGCCGGCGAGGGATGCCTCATCGCCGAGCCGTACGACCTGGAGAAGGGGGCCGGGACCATGAACCCCGAGACCTTCCTCCGCGTGCTCGGGCCTCAGCCCTACGCCAGCGCCTACGTGGAGCCGTGCCGGCGGCCGCGGGACGGGCGCTACGGCGAGAATCCCCAGCGGGTCGAGAAGCACCACCAGTTCCAGGTCATCATGAAGCCCAGCCCCGACGACATCCAGGAGCGCTACCTGCGGAGCTTGGAGTCCTTCGGCATCGTGCTCGGGGAGCACGACCTGAAGTTCGAGGAGGACAACTGGGAGGCCCCCACGCTCGGCGCCTGGGGCGTGGGCTGGCAGGTCATGCTGGACGGCACCGAAATCACGCAGTTCACCTACTTCCAGCAGGCGGGAGGCTTCGAGCTCAAGCCCATCACGGTGGAGATCACCTACGGCATCGAGCGGCTCTGCATGTTCCTCAACGACATCGGGAACGTCTACGAGATCCCGTGGAACGAGCATTTCAGCTACGGGGACATGCGGAGGGAGGCGGAGCGCCAGTTCTCCGTCTACGACTTCGAGGAGGCCAGGACCGACCTGACGGCCGCCTGGTTCGACCAGTACGAGGCCGAGAGCCGGCGCCTGGTGGAGAAAGAGCTCTACCTCCCTGCCTACGACTTCTGCCTGAAGGCCAGCCACGCCTTCAACATCCTGGACGCGCGGGGGGCCATCTCGGTGGCGGCCCGCGCCGACTACATCAAGCGGGTGCGCCGCCTGGCCTGCGCCTGCGCCGCGGCCTACATGAAGCAGTTCGAGCCCGCACAGGAGGTGGCCCGTGGCTGACTTCCTCCTGGAGATCGGCACCGAGGAGATCCCGGCGGGGATGCTCTCCTTTCGTTCCGGAATGGGTGGTAATAGACAAGACCTTCCGTGGAGGCTCGCACAGAGCATCATCGAAGCACTTAGAGAACATCATCTGTGGAACGGAGCCGATCTGGATCCTGATCCGGATCACGACCCTTTCTCAGAGATCCCCGGCGGGAAAATGATCGCCGCGCCGCGCCGCATCGGCTTCCTTCTTCCGGGCTTGCCCGCCCGCCAGGACGATCGCAGCGAGACGGTGGTGGGCCCCGCCATGGCCGTGGCCCGCGATGCCGGCGGGCAGTGGACCAAGGCCGCCGAGGGATTCGCCCGCAAGCAGGGGGTGGACCTGGACGACTGCCGGCAGGTCCAGGGCCCCAAGGGACCCTGCGTGGGCTTCGAGCGCACGGTCAAGGGCAGGCCCACCGAGGAGATTCTCTCGGAGATCGTTCCCGCGGCCGTGGATGCCCTCTACCTCCCCAAGGCCATGCACTGGGGGAACGGGAGCCAGACCTTCGTCCGTCCCGTGCGATGGGTCGTGGCGCTCCTCGATGACCAGGTCGTGACCCTCTCCATCAAAGGCGTGGCGGCGGGGCGGATCAGCCGCGGCCACAGGATCCACGGGGCGGCGGAGGTCGAGATCGCGTCGGCCCTGGCTTACTTCCAGACGCTTCGGCGGGAGCGCGTCCTGGCCGATCCGGCCGACCGAAAACGGAAGATCGAGGACGAGCTCGGCCAGCGCGCGACCGCCCTCGGCGGCCACGTGCCCGGCGACCCCGAGCTCCTGGAGAAGCTGGTCTACCTGTGCGAGTTCCCCGCCGTTCTCGCGGGCGGCATACCCGCCGAGTATCTGGCTCTTCCCTCTGAGATTTTGGTGACCTGCCTGAGGGAGCACCAGAATTTCTTCGTGGTGCGAGGGGCCGAGGACTCGGTGCTGCCGCATTTTCTGTCCGTCACGGACGGCCCCGACGATCCCAGGGGCTTCATCCGGAGAGGCCTCGAAAACGTCTCCCGCTCCCGCCTCTCCGATGCCCGGTTCTTTTACGAGCAGGACGTGAAGGTGCCCATCGAAGAGCGGCTGGAGGCGCTGAAGGGAGTTGTGTTCCAGGCCAAGGCGGGGAGCTACTACGACAAGTCGGAGCGGCTGGAGCGGACGGCCAAGAGGCTGGCAGACCTGTGGGGCGCCAATGCCGAGGGCGCCGCCTGGGCCGCGCTGCACTGCAAGTGCGACCTCGTCTCACTGCTCGTCCAGGAGAAGGAGTTCACGACGCTCCAGGGAATCGCCGGCGGCCTCTACGCGGCAGCCCAAGGGCAGCCCGCCGAGGTGGCCGAGGCGATCTACGACCACTACCGACCGCTCTTCACGGAGGATGCCCTCCCCCGAGGCGTCCTGGGCGATTGCGTGGCGGTGGCCGACCGGCTCGACACCCTGTCCGAGATGTTTACTGCCGGCCAGGCCCCGACGGGATCCAAAGACCCCTTCGCCCTTAGGAGGGCGGCCGTCGCCCTGCTGCGAATCCTCACGGAGAAGGCGCGTCCCCTGGATCTGCCCTCGTTTCTCCAGGAGATGGGCGGAGTCCCCGAAGGGCTGATGGATTTTCTTGCTGGCCGGCTGCGCTTCCTTTGGGAGGTTCATGGCTACGGCTATGACGAAGCCAACGCCTTGCTGGCATTCGGTCTGGGCGACCCCGCCGAAGCGCACCGGAAGATCGCGGCCCTGCACACGATCCGCAACGAGTTCGCGGAGGATTTCGACCACCTCTCGGTGGCCTTCAAGCGCGTCCGGAACATCCTGAAAGGCATCCCTCGCTACGAATTGGCCCCCGAACTCTTTTTGTCCGAGGACCAAAAGGAGGGGGCGGGCGAGCGGCTGCTGTATGCAGCCTACGAAGCCGTCAAGGACGAGGCGGGCCGCCTCCTGGATAGGCGGGACTATGCCGGCGCCCTGCGCCGCTTGGCCACGGTGCGCCCCGCGGTGGACCGCTTTTTCGACGACGTGCTGGTGATGTGCGATCCCCAGGGCAAGGACCCGAAGAAGACCGCGCTCCAGCAGAACCGGCTGGCGCTCCTCCAGCGCCTCGTGGCGCTCTTCGACCGGGTGGCGGACTTCTCGGAGATCGTGCCGCGGGAGAAAGAGGCCGGGAAGTAGGGCGAAGGACTTCGCCGGCATCGTCCAGGCGCAAGCCGGCCGGTCCGCTCAGATGCCGAGCCAGATCCGCTTGAAGGAGCCGTGCTCGAACAGGTAGGCCACGCTCGGGCCGGAGCTCTCCACCCCGACGGAGTCGCGGGGGAAGGTGATGGCCTTGCCCGTCTGCGCCACCACGTCCTCGTGGCCCCGCTTCAGCAGCCACAGATAGACGCGCGGGTCCGGTTGCCCGTTCTCCAGTTCCACGCGCCTGTACCCCTCCCCGCCGTCCGCCAGAAAGGCGGCCACGATGCGCCGCTCGTGACCCTCGAGCGGGACTACGATCTGCACGGCGAAATCCTCCCGGCCGGAACCCGTGAAATCCCCGGCGATCCACCAGGGCTCCGCGTCGGGGCGCACGTCCTTGAAGAAGGCCCGGACCTCCTCCGAAACCGTGGCCGGACGCCAGCCCGGGTAAGCCCCGTCAAGCTGGCCGCGGATCGCCGCGGGGAGACGGTCCTGCGGCACGGCGGCGGAGCGAAGCGGGATGGAGGCGATCGGCAGGAAGAGGAGGCAGAGCGCCAGCAGGAGGGGGCGAGTGTTCATGGGGCAGACTCCCAAAAAGACGCCCGACCGTCGGCCGGGCAGGGCGCAGTCTAACACGGCGGAACGGCTGTGGATCCTCCCGGATCGCGAGCCGCCCGCCGCCGCCTCCCGCCCGGCGCGCTCCCATTCCTCCCTTCGCACTTCCTGCTGGGCTCTCCTCCCGCCCGAAAGCGACCTGATCATCAACCGAAAACGCTGGCCTGATCTCTCTCGCGCCTTCCTCAGGCTCTCTCCCGAAGGCGGACCTCACGGCGCGGGAGTGGAACCGTCCCGGGCGGCCTGCCCCACCCTCCACGCTCCACCCGCCGGGGACTTGACAAATGAGACTCCAGGCGGAACATTACTATCTCGCACCATGGGGGATTCATGATCGTCATCGGTCGGCAGACGGACTACGCGGCGCGTATCGTGCTGCACCTGGCTTCGCTGGAGGAGGGGACCCGCGTGACGGCGCGCGAAATCGCCGCCAGCCGGCTCATCCCCCCCGCCTTCATCCGCCGCATCGTGAGCCGGCTTTCGGCGGCGGGCCTCCTCATCACCGTGCGGGGCAACAAGGGCGGGGTGACGCTGGCCAGGCCGCCGTCGCGGGTGTCGCTCAGGGAGGTGATCGAGGCGATGGAAGGTCCCATCGCCATGAACACCTGCCTGACGCAGGCTGGTGCATGCCCGCTGGCCGAACTCTGCCCCGTGCAGGCGTCCTGGGCCGGCGCGACCCAGCACCTGTCCCAGTACCTGGACGGCGTCCGATTCGATGCCCTGGCAGCCAGCATCCGAAATCAGCGAGGCGGAGGAAAGCACGGCCCAACGAGGAGTGGGCGGAAACTCGCGGAGAAGGGCGGGTCAGCCCGATCGGGGAAGGATCAGAAGATCACATAGGAGGTCTGGATGGATGTCTTGACCCTGGGACGTCTCCAATTCGCCTGGACGATCTCGTTTCATTACATCTTCCCTCCGCTCACCATCGGCCTGGGGCTGATCCTGGTGGTCATGGAGGGGATGTACCTGAAGACGCGCAGTCCGGTCTACCACGCGATGACCCGCTTCTGGGTCCGCGTCTTCGGCCTGATCTTCGCCATCGGCGTGGCCTCCGGCATCGTGATGGAGTTCCAGTTCGGCACGAACTGGGCCGCTTACTCCCGGTACGTGGGCGACGTCTTCGGGAGCGCCCTGGCGGCGGAGGGAATCTTCGCCTTCTTCCTGGAATCGGGGTTCCTGGCGATCCTCCTCTTCGGATGGGACCGGGTGAGTCCGAGGATGCACTTCTTCTCCACCGTGATGGTGTCGCTCGGCTCCATCTTCAGCGCCCTCTGGATCATCGTGGCCAACTCCTGGCAACAGACGCCGGCGGGATTCCACATCGTCCAGACGGCCGTCGGGACAAGGGCGGAGGTGACCGATTTCTGGCAGGTCGTCTTCAACCCCTCCACCGTGGACCGGTTGAGCCACGTGCTCGTGGCGGCCTTTCAGACGGGCGCCTTCCTCGTCATCAGCGTGAGCGCCTTCTACCTGTTGAAGAAGCGCCATACGGATTTCGCCAAGGCCTCCATGAAAATCGCCCTGGTGGTGGCGATCGTGGCCTCGCTGCTGCAGCTCGTGACCGGCGATACCAGCGCGAGGCTCGTGGCCCGATATCAGCCGGCCAAGCTGGCGGCCTACGAGGGGATCTTTCCGGCGGCCGAACCCCGCGCCCCCCTCAGCCTCTTCGGCTGGGTCAACGAATCGGGCCAGAAGGTGGACTTCTCGGTGGCCCTGCCCGGCATGTTGAGCTGGCTGGTCTACGGCGATGCCAGCAAGCCGGTGACGGGGCTCGACGCCTTCAAGCCGGAGGACCGCCCTCCCGTCAACATCGTCTTCCAGACCTACCACGCCATGGTGGGCATCGGCATGGCGCTCATTCTCATCAGCGTGCTCGGGGTCTTTTTCTGGTGGCGAAAGACCCTCTTCGAGAAGGGCTGGTTCCTCAAGATCCTGGTGGTGGCCGTGGTGCTCCCGGAACTGGCGAACCAGCTCGGCTGGGTATCGGCGGAGGTGGGGCGCCAGCCGTGGATCGTCTACGGGCTCCTCCGGACGAAGGACGCCCTGTCGCCCGTGGTGACTGCGGGGGAGACGCTGGCCTCCCTCATCCTCTTCACCTTCGTCTACATCCTGCTCTTCGCGCTGTTCATCTATCTCCTGGACCAGAAGATCAAGAAAGGTCCGGTGGACGCGGACGTGATCGGGGAGGGACACAGGGCATGAACATCGACCTGAACGTGATCTGGTTTCTGCTGGTGGGGGTCCTGCTCACGGGCTACGCCATGCTGGACGGCTTCGACCTCGGCGTGGGCGCGCTCCACCTCCTGACCCGCACGGACGAGGAGCGCCGCACCATGATCAACGCCATCGGCCCCGTCTGGGACGGCAACGAGGTCTGGCTGGTCACGGGCGGCGGCGCCCTCTTCGCGGCCTTCCCCATGGTCTATGCCACCGTCTTCTCGGGCTTCTATCTGGCGTTGGTGCTCCTCCTGGTGGGGCTGATCTTCAGGGCCGTGGCCATCGAGTTCCGGAGCAAACAGGAGCACGCGTGGTGGCGCCAGATGTGGGACGTCAGCTTTTCGGCATCCAGCATCCTGTCGAGCCTCCTGCTCGGCGCCGCCCTGGGCAACATCGCCTGGGGCGTACCGCTGGACGCCCACTATGAATTCGCCGGCACCTTTCTCGGGCTGCTCCACCCCTACCCCCTGCTCGTGGGCGTGACGACGCTCGCCCTCTTCATGATGCACGGCTCGATCTACATGGTCCTGAAGACGGAGGGGGCCATGCACAACAAGGTGCGCGGCTGGGTGAACAACGCGATCATCTTCTTCATCATCTGCTACGCCCTCACGACCTTCACGACGCTGCTCTACGTGCCCCACATGACCGAGACCATCAAGGCCCACCCCATCTTCTTCCTGCTGCCGGTCCTCAACATGCTGGCCATCGCCAACATCCCCCGCGAGATCTACCACGGCCGGGACCTGCGGGCCTTCCTCTCCTCCTGCGCCTCCATGGCGGCCCTCATGGCGCTCTTCGGCGTGGGGCTCTTTCCGAACATCGTCTTCTCCAGGCCCAACCCCGCCAACAGCCTCACGCTCTACAACGCGGCCTCCTCGCAGAAGACGCTCGGCATCATGCTGATCATCGCGTGCATCGGAGTGCCCCTGGTGCTGGCCTACACCGCCAGCATCTACTGGGTCTTCAGGGGCAGGGTGAGGCTGGACGCCCACAGCTACTGAGGGGAGCAGCGCGTCCTTCCTCCCTCCCTCTGGGGACGGGATTTCGGGATGACAACGGCGGCCGCCCAAGGGCGGCCGCTTTCCTTCGGGAGGAGGAAAAGGCTCCCGGCAGGAGGGTGACCGAGGAAAGAGGGGGTCTGGAGGCTTTGCGATGGACTTGCGGCGCAATCCCAGCAATCCTACGTTTTGGTCAGGGAGGGCCGCCGTGGCTGGCTTTGTGCGGGAGCTTTCGCGGGAAGGCGGCATGAGGGTCGGCGCGACCCTCTTCACCCACCCCGGCCTTCCGGTGGAGGCCGGCGCCCTCAGGCAGCTCAGGGACGCCTGTCGCATCCCGAGCGTCGAGCGGGTCATCGCGACACCGGACATCCACGTGGGGTATGGCGTCCCCATCGGAAGCGTGGTGGCGACCTCGGACGTCATCATCCCCGCCGCCGTCGGGTACGACATCAACTGCGGCATGCGGCTGCTGACCACGGGCCGCCGGGCGATTGACACGGACGCGGCCCTCCTCGCGGGATCCATACGCCGCGACATCCCGCTGGGCGAGGGGAAGCGCAACGTCCCCCTCAGCGGGGAGGAGTTCATGGCGGTGCTCGCCCGAGGTGTTCCGGCCCTTGGTGACATCCATCGGCGGGACCATCCCGTGTGGGACTACCTTAACCCCGTGCAGGAACCGGAGACCTGGAGCCACATCGAGGAGGGGGGCTCCATGCCGGGCGATCCAGCCGTCCTCTCGGCACGCGCCATCGAGCGCGGCCAATATCAGCTCGGCACGCTGGGAGGCGGCAACCACTTCATCGAGCTCCAGGAGGTGGTCGGTATCGAAGACCCTCTGCGCGCCGCGTCATGGGGGCTCTTTGATGGTCAGCTGGTGATCATGATCCACTCGGGCAGCAGGGGCTTCGGCCACCAGGTGGGGGAGGAATTCATGGCGCTGGCCCGCTCCCGCACCTACACAGAGCCCCACCCCTCGCGCGAGCTCTGCTACATGCCCGTGGACTCCAGGGAGGGACGCGCCTACCTCGGCGCCATGCACGCGGGAGCCAACCTGGCCTTCGCCAATCGGCACCTCATGGCGGCGCTGGTGTGCAAGAACGTGCTCTACCACTACCCCGGCACGGCCCTGACGCTCCTCTACGACGTGCCCCACAACATGGCCAAGCTGGAGCGCCACGGCGGGCGACTGCTCTGGGTCCACAGAAAGGGCGCCACCAGGGCTTTCACCTCGGACCGCATGGCCGGGAGCCCCTTCGAGGACACGGGCCAGCCCGTCCTCATCCCCGGCTCCATGGGGTCCTCCTCCTACATCCTCACCGGCGTTCCCGAGAACGAGCGGGCGCTCTGCTCGGCCAACCACGGTGCGGGGAGGCGGATGAGCCGAACGGCGGCGGCCGGCAAGGTGAACCGCCGCGGCGGCAGGATCGTCAGGCCGGGCCTGATCTCCGACGACGAGTTCCGGGCGGCCATGGAGGGGATCACTCTCCTCTGCGAGAACCGTCGCACGATCAAGGAGGAGGCCCCGCAGGCCTACAAGGACATCGAAGCCGTCATCGAGGCGGTGACGGCCTCAGGCCTTGCAAGGGTGGTGGCCAAGATGCGGCCGCTGGCGGTGCTGAAGGGATAGGGAAAAGATGGAGACAGGGGGACGGGGAGACAGGGAAACAGGGAGACAGAAGAGCAGCATGTGCAAGGGGTACGAAAGAAACCCAAGCTCAGGGGCGGTGGCCGGCCCTCCGGCGTCTCTCCCTCCTCACTTCCACCCTACGCCGGATACTTGTTGGCGATGTAGTCCGTCAGGTGGCGGATGGTGAAATCCTGATCGTGTGAGACCCAGCGGGTGCAGTCCCCGATGGAGACCATGCCGCAGAGGCGCCCCTCCTCCATCACGGGAAGGTGACGGCAGCGGCGCTCGGTCATGACGGCCATGGCCTCGCGAACCGGCGTGTCGGGCGTCACGTACACCATGTCCGTGGACATCACCTCGCTCACGGGCAGGGACTCGGAATTGCTTCCCCTCAACAGGACCCGCTGCAGGAGGTCCCTCTCGCTGAAGATCCCGCGGACGTGGCCCGCAGCCATGACCAACACGGCCCCGATGCGGTGCTCCGACATCAGGCGGGCGGCGTCCATGACCGTGGTCTCCGGAGAGACGGAGAAAACCTCCGTGCCCTTTTCTTCCAAGATCCGCTTGACGGTATCCATGAGACCCTCCCAGAGAAGGCATCCCGCCCGGCGCTGGCGCCATTGCTCGCCGCCCGGACTGGTCGGTCGCCTCGATTCAACACACCCGGAAAAACGCCGCCCGCCGATGCCCTATTGCAGGCGGGCTCACAGCGGTGGGTAGACCTTCAGCAGTTCGATCCTGTACCAGAGGGTCTTGTCGGGCCCCACGAAACCCGGTTTGCCCTGCTTCCCGTAGGCCAACCCGGGCGGGATGATCAGGAGGCGGGTGCCCCCCTCGCGCATGCCCTGGATGCCGACGTTCCAACCCGGAATGACGGCGCCGGAGCCGAGCACGAAGGAGAAGGGCTTGCCCCTGTCCGATGAGCTGTCGATCTTGACGCCGTCCGCCCACCCGATGAAATCGACCGTGACGGTACACCCGTCCGCAGCCTCCCTGCCCGTCCCCATCTTCATGTCCACGAATTGAAGCCCCTTGGGGCCTTTGACCACGGTGTCTCGGGCCGTGAGGACGGGGGGCTTGGACGCCTCCTCCATGGCCTTGACGCGCGCCTGAAAGGCGGCCAGGTCCGCCGCCTTTCGGGCGGCCTCGCGCGCGGCCACCTCCGCCTTGCTGGGGCCGCAGGCCGCCAAGAGCAGCGAGGAAAGGGCGGCGACCAGCAGAAGGACGGCTCTCGGCCTCATGGCGGATTCCTCCTCGGGAACGGGGCGGCTGCAGGACCGCTCCAGTCCGGCAAAACGCTACTTCCCTCTCACCATCCAGAGCTTGCGCTGGGGCGGTGCCATGTAACGCGCACCATCCCGCGTGACGATCGCATCCTCCTCGATACCTACCGCTCCAAAGCCCGGAACGGTCAGCGAGGGTTCCAGGGTGAAGATCTGCCCCGCCTCCAGAACCAGGAAGGGGGTGTTCCGGTAGCGGGCCCAGGCGGGGCCCAGGAGCGCTCCACCGTCGTGGACGTGCCGGCCGATCTGGTGGCCGAGGGCGTGGGGATATTCGGGATAGCCGGCGTCGGTCACCACCTTGCGGGCGATGGTGTCCAGTTCGATGCCCTTGGCTCCCGGCTTGAGGGCCCTGCCCGAGGCCTCGATGGAGAGGACGATGGTGTCGAAGCCCTTCTGGGCCGGCTCGGGTGCGCGGTCCTCACCTGGCTTGAGCACATACCAGGTGCGCTGCATGTCAGAGGCGTACCCTCGCACGAAGACGCCCATATCGACGTGCACCAGATCGCCCGGCTGCACCGGGTTCTCGGTCGCGCTGCCGTGGCCCGATCCGGCCCCTCGGTCGCCCGTGAAGACGAGGGTCTGGAAGCTCGGGGTGACGCCGTAGGATAGGATGCGCTCCTGGATGAAGCCGTAGATCTCTTTCTCCGTCAGGCCCGGCCTGAGGAAGGCGTCGATCTCTCCGAAGATCTTGACGGTGAGATCCACCCCCTCCTGGATGGCGGAGCGCTCGATGGGGCTCTTGCTGGAGATGAGCGAGAGGACCACCGCCTCGGCCGAGACCACCTGCGCGGTTGGAACCATTTCCTTGAGGAGCCCCTGAAGAAAGACGAACTTGCCGTGGCTGATGCCGTCCGCCGTGGGGTCGTTGAACGAGAAGTTGAGGGCGACCCTGCCGGGCTTCACCCGCTGGAGGAGGCGCCCAAAGGGCTCCTTGAAATCCTCCACGTAGGTGTAGACCTCGGTGAAAAGGCCTGACTCCTCGAAGTCCTGCTGGTCGAACTTCCCGCAGATGACGAACCGTTCCCCCCCGGGGGTTACGGCGATCACGCTCTCCCAGGTCAGGTGGCCGGGAGAAACATAGGAGAAGACTCGCTCCACCCCGGCGCTCGTCTCCTGGACGAAGGTCACCCACAGGTCGATGGCTTGCTCCTTAATCTTCCGCGCCGCCTGGTCGAGCTTCTCGGCGATGATCTCTTTGGGAGCGAGGTCGTGGGCCATGGCTGGACTCCTTTCGTGGAGGGCGCTTCGTGCGCCCGTGCCCATGGGGTGTGCGGATGCTGGCCCCGCACGACCGAAGTCTATCACGCCGGAACCGCCTACCGCCAAAAGAAGCGGGCCCGATTGGGCCCTTAGAGTGAAGAGGGGAAATGGATGTAAGGGAGGGTCAGCGAACGATACGGGCTTTTCCGCACTGAATCTCACCCGTCCCGCTCGTCTGTACACTCTCCACGGGGTCCGCCGGGCAAAGCCCACCTTCCCCGAGGTCCGTTACCACCGATTCATCTTTAAGTAAGATAAGTCCTTGCTGCTCAAACGTCAAGTGTCGGCGTAAGCGCCCTCCACCATGAGGACGAGGGGGGCGCTCACGGCCGCGGGAGAGGCCGCCGAGGCCTCGCCGGTGGGGATCCCCTCAGCCCCGCTTGATGATATTCTTCAGGACCAGGGCGGTCATGGACGGGCTTTCCACCATGCGCCGCCTGAGGTAGGCGATGGCGTCGTCCCAGTCCACGGCGAAGGGAAGGTAGAGGCGCACCTTTTCTCCGGCGGCCACGAGCTCGCGCTGGATCTTTTCCCGCGGAACGCCGAGGAGCATCTGAAATTCGTACCGCTCCCTGGGGATTTTCATCTCGGCGATGATGGCCCTGGCCTTGCCGATGTACTCCACGTCGTGGGTGGCGATGCAGACGTAGTGGCCGCGCTCGAACAGCTTGCGGATCATCCGGAGGAGATTTTCTTTCATCTCCCGACGGTTCTGGGTCGCCAGCGGTTCGGGGACATTGTAGATGCCGATGCAGGCGCGGACATGGGCCTGCATGCCATCGAGGCTGTCGATGTCGTCGAGGGTGCGGTGGAGGCGGGCCTGGAGGACCGTCCCCAGAACGGGGTACTTGGGCTTGAGCTCCCTGTAGAGCTGGAGGGTGAAGTCGGTGAGGTCCGTGTCCTCCATGTCGATGGTCAGGCCACGGCCCGCCTTCTGGCATGCGGCGGCCATCTCCTCGATGTTGCGCCGGCAAAGATCGGAGTTCACGTAGTACCCGAAATGGCCCGGCTTGACCGAAATGGTGCAGTGGGGCCTCTCCTTCAGGGCGTCCAGCGTCTTCAGGTAGAGATCGACGGCGTGACGGACCTTGGCCTCGGTTTTTTCGGCCTCGCCCAACACGTCCATCGTGGATTCGATCCCCTTCATTTGGTGAAGCTCGTCGGCCGCGCGCAGTCCCTTTTCCATCGAATCCCCCGATACGTAAGGGGAGGCGAACACCCGAACCAGCCGGCCAGGGATGGCGTTGGCCACGGACCTTCTCACGGCAAGCATGGACATGAGCTGCTCCTCCAGGAACCGCGGACGGATGCCCGCGAGGCGGCATTATAGCACCCCCTCGGAAGGGCAGTGGAACAGGCCCATCCGCCGCGGTGCCTCCCGAATGAGCCAAATGGCCCAGCGGGCCACCACGCCCGCGTCTCTCGACCGGTGCCGTGCGCTGAAAGGTTCGGATGGCCGGCTGCGGTTTCTGTCGGGGCGCCCGCAACAAAAACCCAAATCCCGCGATTGGACATGGGAGTGGCTCCGAAAGGCAGATGGAGGGTAGTTCCCGTGAAAGACGGTCTTCACCCGCGAAGGGATTTGGGTGGCCTCCGAACCCGGCCCAGGCCGGGCGAGGAAGCCCCAAGGGTGGGGTGGGGCCCCAACGGGCTTTGCCCGTGGGGCGGGGCCCCGGAGGGCAACACGACGATTCGTCAGGCTTGGCCTGCGAATCGCAGGAGGAAGCCCATGACCCTCCCCGTCCAAGAGACAATGCCTTTCCCCCGTGTGTCCGAAACCTGGCCGAAGCCACCCGTATTTCAATCGCGGAATTTGGGGATAAGGAGAGGCCGAAGCGGCCCCAGCCGTGTTGAATGCGTCCCTTCCTTGGACTATGCTGAACTTTAGGCCACCTCACGGGGGCGGGGAGGCGGCGAGGGCATCCGGTAACAGTCTCATCTCGAGAAGGGGGCAACATGTCGAAGATCAAGCCGTTTCGCGCCTATCGTCCTGAGGCCGGCCTCGCCGCGCGGGTGGCGAGCTTTCCTTACGACGTCATCAGTTCCGAAGAGGCCAGGGAGCTGGCGAAGGGAAACCCGTACACCTTCCTGCACGTGGGAAAACCCGAGATCGACCTGGACCCCTCCGTGCCGCTTTACGACGACAGGGTCTACGCCAAGGGCAGAGAGAACCTGCAGCGTTACATCGCGGACGGCGTCCTCCTCAAGGAGGCGCAGCCCTGCTATTACGTCTATCAGCAGCGCATGGGCTCGCACGTTCAGGCGGGCCTGGTGTGCCTCTGTTCGGTGAAGGAGTACGAGGAGGGCCTCATCAAGCGTCACGAATTCACGCGCAAGGACAAGGAGGACGACCGCACCCGCCACGTCTCCGAACAGAACGCCAACGCGGAACCCGTCTTCCTGGCCTACAGGGCCCGCACGGAAATCGATGAGATCGTGGAGAAGGTCCGCTCCTGCGATCCCGTCTACGACATCGTGACGGAGGACGGCATCGGCCACACGGTCTGGGTGGTTGCCGATCAGGACGATATGGCCGACCTCACGCGGCTCTTCGGTGAGCTTCCCGCCCTCTACGTCGCCGACGGCCACCACCGGACCGCGGCCGCGGTCCGCACGGGGCAGGCCCTGAGGGCCAAGAGCGCCACCCACACCGGGGAAGAGCCCTTCGAATCCTTCATGGCCGTGGTCTTCCCCCACGATCAGCTCCAGATCATGGACTACAACCGGGTGGTAAAGGATTTGAAGGGCCTCACTCCCGAGGCGTTCCTCGAAAAGGTTCGGGCGGCCTTCGAGGTGGCTCCGGCGCCTGCCCCCAAACCGTCGGCGCCCCGGCAGTTCGGCATGTTTCTCGGTGGTAAGTGGCACCGGCTGACGGCCAAGCCGGGGACCTTCCCCGCCGAAGACCCCGTGAGGGGGCTGGACGTCTCCATCCTTCAAGACAACCTGCTCGGCCCGGTTCTCGGCATCGCCGATCCCCGGACCGACAAGCGCATCGATTTCGTGGGCGGCATCCGCGGGACCGCCGAGCTGGAAAAGAGGGTGGGGCAGGGATGGGCGGTGGCCTTCTCCCTCTATCCGACCTCCCTGACCCAGCTCATGGCCGTGGCGGACGCCGGTCAGGTCATGCCGCCCAAATCCACGTGGTTCGAGCCCAAGCTGCGGTCGGGCCTGCTGGTGAGGTTGATTGAAGACTGAGGACTCAGGGAGGAGAGGGGGCCAAGAGAGTCAGGGCCAGGCGGTGGATCGGCTCTTCCCCTTCGGTCATTCTCCCTTTCGAGAGGAGGAATCCCAATGAAGATCCTGATCGCGGACGCCTTCGACGCGTCCCTGCCCAAGCGGCTCGCCGCTTTCGGCGAGGTGTACGAGGACGTGGGGAGGCTCGGCGAAGCCGAAGTCCTGCTCGTCCGCAGCAAGACCAAGGTCACGCGAGAGGTGGTCGATGGCGCCCCCAACCTGAAGCTCGTGATTCGGGGCGGGGTGGGCACCGACAACATCGACAAGGAGGCCTGCAAGGCGAAGGGGATCGAGGTCAGGAACACGCCCCAGGCCTCCTCCGTGGCGGTGGCCGAGCTCGCCATGGCCCTCATGCTCGCCATCCCCAACCGCCTCGTGGAGGCCCACACCTCCATGAAGGAGGGGAAGTGGCTCAAGAAGGAGCTCAAGCGCACCGAGCTCTTCGAGAAGACCCTGGGCCTGCTGGGGATCGGACTCATCGGTACGGAGGTGGCCAAGCGCGCGAAGGCCTTCGGCATGAAGGTCATCGCCTACGACCCCTTCGTGCTGAACCACGACTTCGCCCAGCTCAAGCCCTCCGTGGACGACGTGTTGAAGGAGGCCGACTACCTCAGCATCCACACCCCGCTGACGGATCAGACCCGCGGCATGTTGAACAAGGCGGCCTTCGCCAAGATGAAGGACGGGGTGATCCTCATCAACACGAGCCGCGGCAAGGTCATGGTCGAGGAGGACCTGGCCGAAGCCCTCCGGTCGGGCAAGGTGCGCGCGTACGGCACGGACGTCTGGGCTTCGGATCCGCCCGATCCCTCCAGCCCGCTCCTCTCCGCCCCGAACGTGCTCATGACGCCCCACATCGGGGCTTCGTCGAAAGAGAACCTGCTGAGGATCGGCGACATCGTCGTGGAGATTCTGGAAAAGAGAAGGTGAACAGACGAGGCAACGGCACGGCGGCGAGCTGAAAAAACCTCGCCCCGCGGCCGACCGGTTTCGACTTCCCGAAGGAGAGATGCATGGCCAAACGGGTGATCAACTTCTACGCTGGTCCTGCGGGCCTGCCGCTCCCGGCCCTCGAGCGGGCTCAGGCGGAGATGCTGGACTTCGAAGGCACGGGCATGTCGGTGATGGAGATCTCCCACCGCGCCAAGGAGTACGACGCGGTGCACAACGAGGCCATCGCCCTCGTGAAGGAGCTCCTCAACGTCCCCGACAACTACAAGGTTCTCTTCCTCCAGGGCGGGGGCAACATGCAGTTCGCCATGCTGCCCATGAACATCCTCCACTCGGGGCGCAAGGCGGACTACATCGTGACGGGCTCTTGGGCCAAGAAGGCCTACAAGGAGGCGGTCATCGTGGCCGGCGAGGACGCCCGCTGCATCGCCTCCACGGAGAGCGAGAGGTTCTGCCGCCTGCCGCGTCCCGAGGAGATCAAGGTCAACTCCCACGCGGCCTACGTCCACATCTGCTCAAACAACACCATCTACGGCACCCAGTGGAAGACCTTCCCGCAGACCGGGAACATCCCGCTCGTAGCCGACATGTCCAGCGACTTCATGTGGCGCCCCTTCGACGTGAAGCCCTTCGGCTTCATCTACGCCGGAGCCCAGAAGAACCTCGGTCCCTCCGGCCTGGTGCTGGCGCTCATCCGGGACGATTTTCTGGAGATGTGCAGCGACAAGCTGCCCACCATGCTGCGCTACAAGATCCACGCCGAGAAGAACAGCCTCTACAACACCCCCCCCTGCTTCTCCATCTACATCCTGCGCAACGTCCTCAGCTACAACAAGCAGATCGGCGGACTCGGCGTCATCCACAAGAACAACCTCAAGAAGGCCGAGCTCCTCTACGGGTGCATCGACCAGCACTCGGGCTTCTACAGGCCGTGGGTCACCGTCAAGGAGGACCGCTCCGCCATGAACGTGGACTTCTTCCTCCCCACCGAGGAGCTCACGGCGAAGTTCATCGCCGAGGCCAAGCAGAACGGCATGGTGGGCCTCAAGGGCTACCGCGACCTGGGCGGGATCCGCGTCTCCATGTACAACGCCGTCACCGTGCTGCAGATCGAGACCCTCGTCTCCTTCATGGAAGAGTTCATTCGCCGCAACGGCTGATACCGCTCACGAATGCCTTGGCCGCCCGCTGAACCGCGCGGGCGGCCTTTTCCTTTCCTGGCCCTTGCCGCACGCCCCACCGGGGATTACGTTGAAACGAGAGAAGGAGTCCGAACGTGAGGTGGTGGTGGTGTCTCGGTATTCTGCTTTTGATTGCTCTTCCGGCGGCGAGTCAGCTCCCGCCCGCTCCGGGCGTCTTCGGGGACGCGCCCTACGACGCGGCCCTCAACTTTGTGGACCTTCTTGCGGCGGGGGATTTCTTCAGGGCGGCCCAGTGCCTTCCCGCCAATCAGCGCGGCGATGCCACGGTGGAGCAGCTCAAGCGGCGGTGGGGCGATCTCACGCGGAAATACGGCCGGTTCCAGGGCCGCCGCTATACGGCCGCTGACCTGGAGGGCGAGCATTGGCGCATCCACGTGCTCTGCACCTTCGAGAAGGGATACGTGGACGCCATCCTGACCTTCAGCACGTTGGCGGAGGAGCGCGAGGTCCTGTCCTTCACCTTCGTCCCCGTCACACACGACCAGCCCATCGGCGCAACCCCGGGGGGCTGAGACCGCTCCCGGCTCAACGGGTCTGACCGGCGACGATCGTACCCGTGCACTCGCCGAAGCCGATGCGCGCGAAACCCTCCCGTTCGCAGGCGCCCCGCAAGGTCACCGCGTCGCCGTCCTCCAGGAAGGTGCGGCTCTCCCCCGTGGGAAGCGGGACGGGCTCCCGTCCCCGCCAGGTCAGCTCCAGAAGGCAGCCGCGGTTCTCCCGTTCCGGGCCGGAAAGGGTGCCGCTGGCCAGGAGGTCGCCAGGCCTCAGGTTGCACCCGTTGCTCGCGTGGTGGGCCAGCATCTGCGCCATGGTCCAATACAACTCCCTGAACCGGCCTCGGCTGAGCCTGACGGGTGCCGCTCCCGACTCCCTCATCCGCCGCGTGCTCAGGTGGACCTCCACGGTCAGGTCGATGGCGCCGTTCAGCCGGTCCTCCTCGGCGTCCAGGTAAGGAAGAAGAGGGGGATCGCCTTCCCCCCGCGCGGAAGGCGGAGCCCTGAAGGGGGCCAGGGCGTCGAAAGTCACAACCCAGGGAGAGAGACTCGTGGCGAAGCTCTTGGCGAGGAAGGGCCCGAGGGGCTGATACTCCCATCTCTGCACGTCCCGGGCGGACCAGTCGTTCACCAGACAGAGGCCGAAGAGGTGCTCCTCGGCCTCCGCGAGCGGGATGGGGTGGCCCAGCACGTTGCCCGCTCCGACGAAGGCACCCACCTCGCATTCGTAATCCATCTGCCTCGTGGGCTCGAACCGGGGGGAGGAGGCGCCCTCCGGCAGGATTTGTCCCGAGGGGCGGGGCACGGGCGTCCCGCTCGGCACCAGCGAGGAGGCCCGGCCGTGATAGCCGATGGGTACGTGTTTGTAGTTGGGCAGGAGGGGGTTGTCGGGCCGGAACATACTGCCCACGTTGGTTGCATGGTGCAGGGAGGCGTAGAAGTCGGTGTAGTCGCCCACCTGGGCAGGCAGGAGGAGATCCGCCTCGGTCATGGGCAGGAGGATCCGCTCCCTCAGCCCGGGATCCCTGCGGACGGCGGGTGAATCCTCGGCGAGGAGGTGGCTGAGCGCGAGGCGGAGGCCGCGCCAGGCTTCCCGGCCGAGGGCCATGAGGGGATTGAGGGCGGGCGCGAGGCAGGCGGCCGCCACGGCGGGCCCCGCGGGATCGAGGAGCCCGAGGGCGGCGCAGGCGGACAGGTCCAGGATCTCGTTCCCGATGGCGACCCCGATCCTGGGGGCGCCGGTCGAGCCCCGGCGCCTGAAGACCCCGAAGGGAAGGTTCTGGATTGGGAAGTCGGAGCCGGCCTCATTGGCCGACGCCACGAAGGAGCGCAGATCAGGACGGTGGGTCTCGTCAATCCGAATCACAGCCATCGCATCTCCTTCAGGTCAGCCACCGGCTCCAGGAAGGAGCAGGAGCCGAAGGACAGGGCAAAGGTCCGGCCAAGAGCGAGCTCCTCGGAACCCAATCGGCGGCCTGACCAGGAGACTCCCCGGGAATCCAGGCGGAGGACGGAGGAGGACCGCTCCTCGATGAGGCGGAGGGCCTCCGCGGCTCCCGCGTCGAGGCTTCGGATGAGCGCGGCGGCCAGGAACAGGTTGAGGAAGCCGTGCACCAATCCCGTGGGGGCGTCGGGTCCGTAAGTGAGGGGCCGCACGGAGCGGAGCGCATGATGCAGGCCAGCCGTGGCTTTGAAGGAGACGCCGGCGGATCGGGCCGCCGTCATGAACCAGACGAGGGACTCGGCTCCGGAGATCTGGTCGGGAGAGACTCCACCGGTGCGGATCTTGGCGCGCACCCCGGCCGCCGCCATGGCCGTCAGGAAAGGCTCCGGCGAAGCGTGGAGGGGAGGTTCCACGTAGAACTCCGGCGTTAGCGCAAAGGCCTCCCTCGCCGTCATTACCTCCTCCGGGCCGCTCCACCCTTATGTCCACGGCCTCCACCGCGAGAAGGCGGAGTGGCTGACCTTCCTCGGGGCCCAGGGCGCCAATTCTCCGGGATGCATCCTCCCACGGCGGGGAGGCCAGCACGCACAACCGCCACACAGCGGCGCTTTCAGCGGACGTCAGTCCCGCCACTGCGGCCTCCAGCTCCCGCAGGCGGGCCGCGGGAACGACGAACCGGCCCAGCATCCAGGCATGAGGGCCGCGGAGGTAGGCCGCGTAGTTCGACACGGCATCGGCCATGGTCAATCCGGCGGGCGGAAAGAGGCCGGCGTAGTCGATGAGACGGTTGAGCAGCGCTTCGATCGGGTCCAGGGAACTCCTCCTCGGGCGGCAGGACGATGGCCCGCTCTCTACCTTTTAACCCCGTTTGCGCCGGGACTATTCGACTCCTTCCGAACAACCTCGGGCGCCGCGCGGCCGGTGGTGCTGATACAATCTGCCTCGGACCACCCGGCCCCTGAAGAACGGGGAAGGGATGAACTCCAAGGCGAGGCGGTGTTCATGGGAAGCAAGATCAGGATCGGAGTCCTCTCCGACACCCACGGCCTGCTGAGGCCGGAGGCCCTGGAGGCCATGCGGGGGAGCCGCCTCATCCTGCACGCCGGGGACGTCGGCTCGCCCGCGGTGCTGGAAGGGCTCGGGGCGATGGCGCCGGTGCGGGCCGTCCGCGGCAACGTGGACGGGGGAGAGTGGGCCGAGGGCCTTCCCCTCACCGACGCCGTCGAGGTCGAGGGTGTGCTGATCTACCTGATCCACGACATCGGTGATCTGGACCTGGACCCTGCCGCCGCGGGCGTGGGGGTGATCGTCTCCGGCCACTCGCACCGCCCATCGGCCGAGGTGCGGCGCGGTGTCCTCCACCTCAACCCCGGGAGCGCCGGCCCTCGCCGCTTTTCCCTGCCCGTCTCGGCGGCCGTCCTGACGGTGGAGGGTGGGCGGGTGAGCCACCGGCTGGTGGTACTGAAGGAGTGACGGGCCCGTGGCCGAGGTCAGAGAGCCGGGTCGGAGCGTTCGGGAACTCCTGGCGTCGTGGCCCTGGCGGCCCATCCGCCACTGCCCTGGGCGCTTCGTGCTCGCGGGAGGGCCCCGCAGGCTGACGGTGGAGGAGCTGGCGGGAGAGGGTGTGGGGGTCCTTCGCGTCACCGTGCCCGGCCTGCGCGACGGGGTGGCCGTGGCGTTCTTGGAGGGCGGAGGCCTCATCGCCTACGAGCGGGAGGACGGAACCGCGGTCCACACGCTCAACACCCCGGAGGGGATGGCGCGCAAGCTGGATGCCCTGGGCATCGCTCTGCAGCCGCCGGAGGATCGGCCGGCCGAACGAGAAATCGGGCCTGCGGGAATCGGGGGGATAAACCCCGCAGGCCGCGGTCCCGTATGAAGCCTTCAACCAGGCGGTCGGCCCCTCGCCGGGTAGCCGTGCCATCTGGGGTGGTTGGTCCCGGTTCGGGGCCCGGGAAACGGGGGAATGCCCATCATGCCGATAGGGGAGGAGGGGAAGATGCACAAGCGCCTTGGCTTGTTCTGCGCGGGCTTGGTGATGGTGGTGCTGGGGATCGCCCTGCCGGTTCGGTCCCAGGACGTTCCGGCGGAGACCTACACGCTGCCCAACGGCCTCACGGTCATCCTCCATGAGGATCACCGGCTGCCTCAGGTGGCCGTCAACCTCTGGTACGCCGTGGGGGCCAAGGACGAGGCGGAGGGCCGGACGGGCTTCGCCCACCTCTTCGAGCACCTCATGTTCATGGGCACCGATCGGGTGCCGCAGGGCCAGTTCGACCGGATCATGGAGGGCGGAGGCGGGGCCAACAACGCCTCCACCGCCGAGGACCGCACCAATTACTACAGCTGGGGCCCGAGCACCCTTCTTCCGACTCTTCTCTGGCTGGACGCGGACCGCATGGAGGGCCTGGGCAAGGCCATGACCCAGGAGAAGCTGGACCTCCAGCGCAGCGTGGTCCGCAACGAACGCAGGCAGAGCTACGAGAACCAGCCGTACGCCAAGGCGTGGCTCATGATCCCTGAGGCCCTCTACCCAGAGGGTCACCCCTACCACCACCCGGTCATCGGGAGCCACGAGGACCTGGAGGCGGCCACCTTGAAAGACGTCAAGGACTTCTTCGCCGCCTATTACGTCCCGGGAAACGCCAGCCTGGTCGTGGCCGGAGACTTCGATCGGGCGGCCGTGAAGAAGATCGTCGCCGAGACCTTCGGCGCGGTGCCGGCCCAGCCGCTTCCCGAGCACCGCTCGGCGGCCCCCGTGGTGCTGGACCGGGAGATCCGCCGCATGGCCACGGACAAGGTCCGCTACCCCATGCTCTGGCTGGTCTGGCCCTCGCCCAGGGCCTTCGATCCAGGCGACGCCGAGATGAACCTGACGGCCGCCATCCTCTCGGCCGACAACGCCGGCCGGCTGTACCAGAGGCTGGTCCTTCAGGACCGGACCGCCCAGAGCGTGGCGGTCTACCAGCACTCCAGGGATCTCGGCTCCGAGTTCACGGTGCAGGTGCGGGCCGCCGAAGGGGCCGACCTGGAGAGGATCAAGAGGACCATCCTGGAGGAGATCGATCGCTACAAACGGGAGGGACCGAGCGAGGCCGAGCTGAAGCGGGTGAAGGCCTCGGCTCAGTCGCACTTTCTGCGGAGGGTGGAAGACCTGCAGGAGCGGGCGGACATGCTCAACGCCTACTACCACGCCTTCGGCGATCCCGACGGCTTCCGGCGCGACCTCGCCGCCACCACCTCCGCGAGCGCCGATTCACTGAAGAGCTGGGCCAGCAAGGTGCTCGGGGAGGGCAGGCTGGACCTGCGCATCCTGCCCGGGGGGGCGGCGAGCCCCGGCGCGGACCTCTCCCGGCGCCCGGCCGATTTCCCGCCCGCCCCGGTGCATCCCCCGGTGCCAGAAGCCATGACCCTCGCCAACGGGATGAAGCTCTACGTGGTGAGCCGCCCCGGGACCGGCCTCTTCTCGGGAGTGCTCGTGGTGGACGGCGGGGAGAGGCTCGTTACCAAGGAGAAGGCCGGCCTCGCCGCCCTCACCGCATCGCTCCTGACCGACGGCGCGGGCTCCCTGGACGCCGAGGGCTTTGCCGAGGCCGCCGCCTCGCTCGGGGCGTCCATCGAAGCGGGGAGCAGCTGGCACGCCTTCACCGTGAGGGTCGACGGGCTCTCCTCCCAGCTCGCTCCCACGCTCGATCTCTTCGCCGACGCGGTGCTCCGGCCCACGCTCTCGGAGAAGGACTTCTCGCGGGAGAAGGAGCTCGCCCTGGCCGGCATCCGATCCAGGGTGGAACGGCCCGAGGTCGTGGCCGTCATGGCGTCGCGGGCCATGATCTTCGGCCGGGACGACCCCCGCGGGCGTCCGCGGGCTGGCTACGCGGCGAGTGTACAGGCCATCGAGCTGAAAGACGTGAGAGAGTGCCTGCCGCGCCTGCTCCGTCCCGCCGGCGCGAGCCTCGTCTTCGTCGGAGACTTCGAGTGTGAAGCGCTGAAGGCCGCCCTCGACCGGCGCCTCGGCGGCTGGCGGCCTCCCGCCGAGAACCTCCCGCCTCCTCTGGAACCGCTGATCCAGCCGGCGCCCGGGAGGCTTGTGCTGGTGGACCGCCCCGGGGCACCCCAAACGGTCCTCTACGTGATGCGCCCGGTGGAGGCTACCGGCGGGCCCGATGGGGAGGCGCTGAGGGACAGCCTCAACACCCTCTTCGGAGGCGCCTTCACGAGCCGCCTCATGCAGAACATCCGTGAAAAGCACGGCTACTCCTACGGCGCTCGCAGCAGCCTGTGGCGGGAGGCCGACCAATTCATGCTGGGAGCCTCGTCGTCGGTTCAGACCGCCGTGACGGGGGCGGCGCTGGCGGAGTTCAAGCGCGAGTTCGACGCCATCGCCTCGGGCAACGTCACCGCCGATGAGCTCGCGAAGGCCACCCGGACGGTCCGCTTCGACCTCGTGAGCTCGGCGGCCACCGCTTCGGGCCTTTCGGACACGCTCGGGGAGATCATCGCGGAGGGCCGCCCCCTGGATTCGGTGGGACGGGAGATCGCGGCACTGGACCGCGCGCATCTCTCCGGAGTCAATGCGATTGCGTCCTCGGGGCTCTTCGACTGGAGCAAGCTGCTGGTGGTGCTGGTGGGCGACAGGGCGGCGGTTCTGCCGCAGCTCAGGGCGGCCGGATTTCCGGAGCCGGCACTCGTGAGCCCCGAGGGGGCGCCGATGTGAGAGCGGCAGGCCGGGGCGGAGTGCGGCTCGCCCCTGGCGTGCGAGTGCTTGTGCTCTAGTGAGGGGCGCCGGGAAACGACTGCAGGAAGGCCACGGAGTCCTCCTCCTCCATGGGCCGGGCGAAGTAGTAGCCCTGCCCGTACGGGCATCCCATGGAGCGCAGCATCTCGATCTGGTCCGGCCTCTCGATGCCTACGGCCACCGCCTGCAACTTGAGCGTCTGCGCCAAGGCGATGGTGGTCCGGACGAAGTCGCGGTTTCCCTCATCCTCGCAGATGGTTCCCACGAAGGAGTGGTCGATTTTTACCGCATCGATGGGGTACCGGCGAAGGTTGCTCAGCGAGGCGTAGCCCGTCCCGAAGTCGTCGACGCAGAGACGCAGGTTGTGCGCCTTGAGCTGGGAGAGGGTGGCGTCCGCCACGTCGCTGTGGTGAAGGAGCGTGCTCTCGGTGATCTCCAGCCGCAGCCAGCTCGGATCGAGCCGGAATTCCGAGGCGGCCTGGCGGAGCTGCTCCGCAAGGTCCCGCTGGGCGAACTGCGAAGTGGAGAGGTTGATGCACATGACCAGGGGCGGCTCTCCGCGGCGCAGGTCCTGCAACAGCCGCAGGTGCCGCGACGCCTCCCGGATGGTGAACTGCCCGATGGGCAGGATCAGGCCGTTCTCCTCGGCCACCTCCAGGAAATCGCCCGGCGTCACCACCCCGTGCTCCGGGTGCCGCCACCTCAGGAGCGCCTCGAAGCCGACGAGTTTCCCCGACCCCAGGTTCACGATGGGCTGGTAGAACATGGCCAGGCGCTTGTCCGCCACCGCCTGGCGGAGGTCCGTCTCCATCTCGAGCAGCCGCAGAACCTTCGTGCGCATGGCGTGGTCGAAGACCGCGTGGCAGCCCCGCCCCTGGCGCTTGGCCTCGTACATGGCCGTGTCCGCGTCCCGGATCATCTCGTCGGGCCTCTCGTAGTGGGGCGCCCAGAAGGCGACGCCGATGCTCCCGCTGCTGTACACCTCGCGCCCGCTCAGCCGGCAGGGCTCGGCGATCTGCTCCTGTATCCGCTCGGCGAAGCGCACCGCCGTCTCCACGTTGGGAATGTTGTCCAGGAGCACGGCGAACTCGTCGCCTCCCAGCCGCGCCACCGTGTCCGAGGACCGCAGGCAGCGGACCAGGCGGTTGGAGACCTCCATCAGGAGTTCGTCGCCCGAGAGGTGGCCCATGCTGTCGTTGATGAGCTTGAACCGGTCCAGGTCCACGAAAAGGATGCCGAACCGGTACTCCGCGTAGCGCTGGGCTCTCGCCATGGCCAGCCCCAGCCGGTCCAGGAAGAGGATGCGGTTGGGCAGACCGGTGAGGGGATCGTGGAGGGCGTCGTGCTGGAGCTGCTCCTCGGCCAGCTTGCGGGTGGTGATCTCGGTCTGCGAGCCGGCCATGCGGAAGGTCTTGCCCCGGCCGTCCCTGACCGCCATGCCCCGGGTGAGGACCCAGCGGTATTCCCCGCTCTTGCAGAGCATCCGGTGTTCGCACTCGAAATGGGCTTCCCGGCCCTCCACGTGGGCGCGCATGCGCTTCTTCAGCTCGGCCAGATCGTCGGGGTGGACCAGGCGGAACCAATGGTCGGGCCGGTCGCCCAGGTCGTCGTCGTCGTAGCCGAGCATGGCCTTCCACCGGCGCGAGAGGGAGAGCTTGTTGGTGCGGAAATCCCAGTCCCAGAGCCCGTCGTTGGCGCCCCGGATGGAGAGGGCGAAGCTCTCCGCCCCCTGAACAAGCCGCTCCTCCGCGATCCGCCTCTGGGTG
Organism: Acidobacteriota bacterium; assembly: GCA_021778515.1. Lineage (GTDB taxonomy): Bacteria > Acidobacteriota > UBA4820 > UBA4820 > DSQY01 > DTPS01. The sequence continues at coordinate 12,771 of JAJYCJ010000001.1, read as the reverse complement.
ACGTCCACTCCCGTGGCCAAGAAGTGGTGGACGGCCCCCGAGCGGTCCCGCACCGGGGAGATGGTCTTCTCCTCGTGGTAGAGCGTGCCGTCCTTCCGCCGGTTGATGATCACCCCACGGAAGGAATCGCCGGTCAACAGAGCCCGCCAGAGCTGGTCGTACAGGGCCTCGTCGTGGTGGCCCGACTTCAGGATCCTCGGGGTCTTGCCGATGACCTCCTGCCGCGTGTAGCCCGTCACCCGCTCGAAGGCGGCGTTGACGTATTCGATGGTGCCATCGAGGTCGGTGATCAGGACAGACTCTTCCAACTGCTCAATGGCGCTCAGGAGCCATTGCGGACCCTCGCCGGGCGCCGCGGCCAAGGGCCGGGCCTCCCTCGAAAAGACCAGGACGTGCGCGGTTGCCTGGCCTGGGCCGGCTTCCGCGAGGGTGGACTCCAGCTCCACCAGCTTGCGGTCCGCCGCCACGATCCGGTGGCGGATGCACCTGCCGGGGATGCCCTCCGCGGTCACGCGGATCCACTCCAGGATGTCCTCCGGCGGTAGGAAATCGGTGAAGCGCCGGCCCGGCAGCTCATCCACCGGGCGCCCGAATAGGCGTGCCGCGCCGGGGGAGGCGTAGAGGATGAGTCCCTCTTCGTCGAGCACCATGGCGGAGAGCGGGGAGCGCTCCATGGCCAGGCGGGCGAAGCCGCCTTCATCGCGGGCTTTCGAGTCCTGGGCCTTCCGCCTGGGCACCACTGCACACCTCCGCCGACACGAAATAACAACCAACCAGCAAGAGCCCTGCCAAGCCGGCACGGGTCCGGAACGTGGGGGAAAATGATCATAACTTTACAGGAAGAACGTGATCTTGGATTCCGTCAGGCCCCGCTCTCCTGGGAAGCGGGTGCCCCATTGGTTTGGATCTTTCAAGAGACAGCCTGTAACGATCTGGTGACAGGATGGCTGCCCCCCCGGCCCGTTCCCGTGGGATCGGAACCGCGGCGCGGCGGGCCGTGCGGGAAGGGCTTTGGAGGAAGAGGAGGGGTTGTGCGCGGGGCCGGGTGTGGAAGCGGGCGCGGCGATGACCTATGGTGGAGGACGACAGGGAAGGGAACGGACAACCTGAAAGGAGGTCCACGGTCATGGAATTCGAAGAAAAAATCCGGCGGATGTTTCCGGCCGCTGGCGAGGTGCCCGCGGAGTTCAGCCTGGATGGCCCCGTAGTGTGCGACCGGTACCTGGTGGACGGCGAGCTTCGCCGCTGGGAGGGCCCGATGCGGGACGTCCTCTCGCCGGTCTGCACCCGGGACGGCGAGGCGCTGGACCAGAAGCTGCTGGGGCGCTACCCGCTCATGGACGAACCGACCTCGCTGGAGGCGCTGGAGGCGGCCGTGCGCGCCTACGACCACGGGCGGGGCCTCTGGCCCACCATGTCCGTGCGCCAGCGCATCAAGTACGTGGAGGATTTCACCTTCCGCATGCGCGAGAAGCGGGACGAGGTGGTGAAGCTCCTCATGTGGGAGATCGGCAAGACCCACGCGGACGCCGCCAACGAGTTCGACCGCACGGTCGAGTACATCCGCGACACGGTGGACGCCCTTAAGGAGCTGGACCGGGTCTCCTCCCGCTTCGTGATCCAGAAGGGGATCATCGGCCAGATCCGACGCGGTCCCCTGGGCGTCGTGCTCTGCATGGGACCCCACAACTACCCGCTCAACGAGACCTTCACCACGCTCATCCCGGCCCTCATCATGGGGAATGCGGTGATCTTCAAGCCGCCGCGCCTGGGAGTCCTGCTGCACTTCCCGCTGCTGGAGGCCTTCCGCGATTCCTTCCCCCGGGGCGTCGTGAACACGGTCTTCGGGCGTGGACAGCAGGTGGTCCATCCCCTGATGGGCACGGGGAAGGTGGACGTGCTGGCCTTCATAGGCTCCAGCAGGGCGGCGGACCTGCTGAAGAAGCAGCATCCCAAGCCCCACCGGCTCCGGAGCGTGCTGGGGCTGGAGGCGAAGAACGCCGCCATCATCCTCAGGGACGCCGACCTGGATCTCACCGTTCCCGAGTGCGTGCTCGGCGCCCTCTCCTACAACGGCCAGCGCTGCACGGCCCTCAAGATGCTCTGGGTGCACTCGGAGATCGCGGGCGTCTTCCTGGACAAGCTCTCCCGCGCCGTGACGGACCTCAGGATGGGCATGCCCTGGGAGGAGGGGGTCAGGGTGACGCCCATGCCCGAGCTGGACAAGACGCGCTACCTCCGCGAGCTGGTGGAGGACGCCGAAGCCAAGGGGGCCAAGGTGATGAACCCGGGAGGCGGCGCCGTGGCGGGCACCTTCTTCCATCCCGCCGTGCTCTATCCGGTGAACGAGACCATGCGCGTCTATCACGAGGAGCAGTTCGGGCCGATCATCCCGGTGGCCTCCTTCGACGACATCGAGAGGCCCATCCGCTACGTCATCGACTCGAACTACGGCCAGCAGGTCAGCCTGTTCGGCAGCGACCCGGAGGTCATCGGGAGGCTGGTGGACCCGCTGGTGAACCAGGTCTGCCGGGTGAACATCAACAGCCAGTGCCAAAGGGGGCCGGACACCTTCCCGTTCTGCGGCCGGAAGGATTCGGCGGAGGGGACGCTCTCCGTGTCGGACGCGCTGCGGGTCTTCTCCATCCGAACCATCGTGGCGGCCAAGACCACGGAGCCTAACAAGGCCATCGTGGAGGATATCGTGCGGGACCACCGCTCCAACTTCATCTCCACGGACTTCATCTTGTAGGGAGGGGCTGTTCCTACAATCCCGCTCGCTTCCGGCACGGGGTCCCACAGCTGTAGGAGCGCTCTGCGGAGCGCAATTGGTCAACCCCCGGCGCCCTTCGGCTTCAGAGCAGGATGTGGCCCTGGAGGTAGAGGGCGGCGGTTCCTGCGATGGAGACCCTGTCGCCTCGGTCTTCACAGAAGAGCTCGCCGCCTCGGGCGGAGACCTGGAGGGCGTGCAGCCGCTTCTTCCCCAGGCGGTGCGACCAGTAGGGGACGAGGGTGCAGTGAGCCGAGCCGGTGACCGGGTCCTCCGGGACGCCCGCGCCGGGGGCGAAGAAGCGCGAGACGAAGTCGCAGGTGCGTCCCGGGGCCGTCACGATAACTCCGAGGGCATCCAGACCGGCCAGTCGGCCCATGTCCGGGCGCAGAGCGCGGACCTGCTCCTCGCTCTCCACCACCACCAGGTAGTCCCGCGAGCGCCTCACCTCCGCGGCGGCGATGCCGAGCCCCTCCGGGAGGCTCGGGGGCGCCTGGCAGGGCTCGCCCGGCCGGGAGGGGAAGTCCATGGAGAGGAGATTCCCCTCCTCGTTCACGGCGAGGGGGCCGCTCTGCGTGGAGAAGCGGACCGTACCCGCCGCCACGCCCAGGGCCTTCAGCAGCACGAATCCGCTCGCCAGGGTGGCGTGGCCGCACAGGTCCACCTCCACCTCGGGGGTGAACCAGCGCAGGCCCCAGCCGTCGCCCTCCTTCACGAGGAAGGCCGTCTCCGAGAGGTTGTTCTCGGCGGCGACGGCCTGCATGACCTCCGCTGGGAGCCAGTTCTCGAGCAGGCAGACGCCCGCCGGGTTGCCCCCGAAGAGGCGGCTCGTGAAGGCGTCCACCTGGTAGAAGGGGATGCGCAGAGGCGGGGCGCTCATCGCGGGCTCCCTCAGTGGTGGTGGCCGTCGCCCGAGTGGGCGTGGCCGTGCTCCAGCTCCTCGGCGGCGGCGGCGCGGACCTCGATGACGGTCACGTCGAAGTTGAGGTTCTTGCCGGCCAGGGGATGGTTTCCGTCGAGCTTCACCCCCTGGTCGCTGACCTCGACGACCTGGAAGGTGAGGGTCTCGCCGTCCTCGCTGTGGGCCTGCAGGATCTGGCCGGGCTCCACCTCGAAGTCGAAGCGGTCGCGCGGCTCGGTGAAGACCTTCTCGGGATCGTGGTCGCCGTAACCTTCGGCGGCCGGGACGTGCATCTTGTGCTTCTCGCCCTTGACCTTCCCCTCGAGCGCCTTTTCGAGGCCGGGGATGATCTGGGAGTGGCCGTGGAGGTAGGTGAGGGGCTCGCCGTCCGAGCTGCTGTCGATGACGGCGCCGGCGTCGTCGGTGAGGGTGTAGTCGATGGTCACCACGCAATTCTGGGAGATCTTCATGGGTTCGGCCATGGCGCGACGCGCTCCTTCTCGGGGCTTGCGCACCAACGGCACCGGACCCCCGGGACCCCGCACCCCAACGTTGGAACCTTACCGCGTCCGGCGAGAAATGTCACCCCTCTAGGCCCTCCCCGCCGGGGGGGTGAGCAAAGCACCCGGGGGGGCGAGAATGTCGCCCTCCAGGGGTGCGCCGCCGCCAACGGACCTTCAGCTGCGTCACGCTTGGGCGTCCGCATCCTTTCAACCTTCCAACCTTCCAATCTGCAACGGGGAACTCGTGCCCCTACCTGGGGTTCGGCGGGGATGCCTCCTCCCCACCTGGGGTCGGCTTCTCAGGCGTCTTCGGGCCGATTCCCAGGGCCTTATTGTAGAAGGCGAGCCAGCGGTTGAGGCGGTCGATATCGTGGGCGGGTTTGCGGAAGCCGTGGCCCTCTCCAGGGTAGGAGACCATCTCCACCTGCTTGCCCGTGGTCTTGAGCGCGCGGTAGAGCTCGAGGCCCTGGGCGTAGGGGACGCGCTCGTCGGCGGTGCCGTGGAGGATGAGGACGGGGGTCTTCACGGACCGGATGTGGAATACGGCCGAGTCCTTCGTGTAGGCCTCGGGGTCGTCGTAGGGATTGCCGAGGAACTCCCACTCGCCGGCCAGGCCGTGGTTGACGTCGGACTGGGCGTAGTTGGAAATGTAGTCGGACACGCCCGCGCCCACGACGGCGGCCTTGAAGCGGTCGGTCCGGCAGATGGCCCACTCGGTCATGCAGCCGCCGTACGACCAGCCGCCGATGACGAGCTTCTGCGGGTCGGCCATTTTGCGGGCGATGAGGGTGTCCACGCCGGCCATGATGTCGTCGTAGTCCACGAAGCCCTCCTTGCCGCGGTTGGAGGCGTAGAAGGCCATGCCGTAGCCGAGGCTGCCCCTGAAGTTCACGCGCAGGACGCCGTAGCCCTGGCCGGCGAAGTAGGCCACCCAGGGGTCGAAGCCCTCCTGGTCCATCCAGTCGGGGCCGCCGTGGGGCATGACCATGAGTGGGGCGATGCCTGCCTTGGGAGGGATGGCCGCCGGGTCGAAGAGCGCCTCGATCTTCACGCCCTTCGCCGACTCGTAGAAGAAGCGCTCGGTCCTGGGCAGGATCCAGTCCTTCACCTGAGGGTTGACGTCGGCGAGCTGGACGGGGTCGGTGCCGTCGGTGTTCATGCTCCAGGGGTCGCGCGGGGTCCGGGGGTCGGTGAAGGCGAAGACGAGGCGGCGGCGCGCGCGGTCCATCTGGAAGCCCCAGATCACGCCCGCGGGGGCGTAGACGAGGCGGGCCTCGCCCGAGGCCAGGTCCAGGCGGCGCAGGCAGGAGCGCGTGCCCTCCATGGTGAGGGCCATGAGGCTCCTGCCGCCGGCCATCCAGGCGATCTGGAAGAAGCCGTAGTCCACCTTCGCGGCGGCGTTGGTGAAGCTCTTGCCGTCCGCCGAGGCCACCGCCACGCCGTTCATGTCGCTCAGCCCCTCGGTGGCGTAGCGCCAGGCCACCCGCGTGCCGTCGGGGGAGAAGATCGCTGCACCCTGGATGGGGCCCGCCTTCGGCGAAAGGCGGGCGAGGGTCTCGCCCTTGAGGTTGACCACGCGCACGGAGGCCTCGGTCATGTTGTCGTAGAGGAGCTGGCTCGCGGCGGTGACGAGGGCGAAAGAGCGGCCGTCCGGGGCCCAGTCGAACTCGGCCACGTTGTAGCTGCCGGGGGTGACCTGGGCCAGCGTGCCGCCGGGCACGCCCAGCGTGAAGAGCTGGGTCATGTCGCGCGGGGCCTCCATGACCTCGGCGCCGCCGGTCTTCTCATCGCGGTCCTTCTGCTCCGCCGTGGGCTCTGGAACGGCCAGGAAGGCGATCTTTTTGCCGTCGGGCGAGAAGCGCAAGGGCGAGGCGGGGGCCACCTTGAGCTTGCCCACCTGGATCCCCTCACCACCGTCCACGGGCATGAGGAAGATCTGCGGGGAGCCATTGCGCCGGGAGACGAAGGCGAAGGACCGGCTGTCGGGCGCCCAGGCCGGCGAGGACTCGCCCGCCTCGCTGGCGGTCATCTGCCGCGAGGCGCCACCGGCGGTGGGGACGAGGTAGATGTGACTCACCGTCTTGTCGGAGGCGGGGTAGTCCGTGCGGGCCGTGATGTAGAGAAACCGCGCTCCATCGGGGGAGATGGTCCCGCCGCGGTACTGCGTCATCTTCACGATGTCCTCGGGCGTGACGGGATGCTTCGGGGGCGCCTGGCCCAGGGCCAGGACGCACACCGCCAGCAGGGCCAGGGCGATTGAGGCTCTTCGCATGGATCACCTCGCATCCGAATCGGTTAGGGACGGATCGGGGAACCCGGCTCCCCTCTGGAACCGCTTCCCGGGATGGGTCTACGCAGCGTCCGCCGCGAAGGTTGCCGGATGGGACGCGGGCCCGGCGCCGGAGGGCGGTCGCCGCGCGGGCCGCCGCCCTCACTCCGCCCTCAGGGCCTCCACGGGATCAAGGCCGGAGGCCCGCCTGGCGGGGAACCACCCGCTGGCCAGGCCGACGAGGAGGCTCATGGCCACCGCCGCGACGGCGGCCCCCGCGGAGGTCTTGAAGGGGAGGCCGGGCAACGCGGCGGTCAGGATCGCTCCGAGGCCGAGGCCGCAAAGGAGCCCCAGCAGCCCGCCCGCGCCCGCCAGGAGGGCCGACTCCAGCAGGAAGAGCCTCTCCACGCCCTGGCGCGTCAGCCCGAGGGCCCTCAGGAGCCCGATCTCGGCGGTGCGCTCGTTCACCGAAATCCACATGATGGTGAGGATGCCGATGGCCCCCACGAGCAAGGAGATCCCGGCGATGGCCGAGACGGCGGCGGTGATGATGTCCATGACGCGGCCGAAGACGTCCAGCATCTCCGTCTGGGTGGTGATGGTGAAGTCGTCGTTCCCGCGGTGGCGCGCCGTGAGCACGGAGCGGACCTCCTCCACCACCCCGGGGATGGCCCCGGTGGAGGCCGCGAGAACGTCTATTTCGTTGAGCTCCGTGAGGTTGAAGAGGTCCATGGCGGAGGCCACGGGGATGTAGGCCGAGTCGTCCAGGTCGAAGCCCACGAACTGCCCCTTCGGCTCCATCACGCCGACCACGAGAAATCCCGCTCCGCCGATGCGGACCCTCTTTCCCAGGGGCGAAGTCCCCTGGAAGATCTCGCGGGCAAGTTTGGGGCCCAGCACGCAGAGGGAGGCCCGCCGGTCTGGATCCATCTCGGGGAGGAAGCTCCCCTCGGCCACGGGGAACTTCCATGCGGCGCTGGCGTCGTGCGTCACCCCGTAGATGTAGACGTCCCGGCCCAGGCCCCCTGCCTCCACGCGGGCCTGGCCGAAGACCACCGGGACCACCTTCTGGATGCCGGGCAGGTGTTCGAGGGAGTCGGCGTCGTAGAGCGTGAGCTGGTGGGTCGTGCCGCCGAAGACCCCCGGGACGCCGAAGGTCTTGACCTTCCCCGGAGAGATGCCGATGAGCGAGGTCCCGAACTGGGAGAACTGCGAGACGATGTACTGCCGCGTCCCCTCACCCAGCGAGGTCAGCAGGACCACGGCGGCGACTCCGATGGCCACCCCCAGGGCGGATAGGGCCGACCGGAGCCGGTGGCCGGTGAGGGCGCCCGCGACGAACCTGGCCAGGTCGAGGAACCGCACGCTACCTCCGCATCAGGGCGTTCACGGGGTCCAGGCGGGTGGCTCGGTAGGCGGGCCAGAGGCCGAAGGTCAGCCCCACCAGGACGGAGACGGCCAGGGAGGCGCCGACGGCCCAGGCCGGCGGTGAGGCGGGAAAGGCCGGGTAGACGGCCGTCAGAATCTTCACCGCGGCGAGCCCGGCCCCCAGACCCGCCAAACCCCCGGCGCCCGTCAGAAGCGATGCCTCCGCCAGGAAGGCCGCGAGGACCTGCCCGTCCGTGGCCCCCAGCGCCTTCAGGAGCCCCACCTCGGCCCTCCGCTCGGAGACCGAGACGAGCATGACGTTCATGATCCCCACCCCCGCCACGGCCAGGGAGATGGCCGCGATGCCGGCCAGCGCCAGGGTGAGCGCGTTCAGGATGGCCGAGAAGGCCGAGAGGACTGCGTCCTGGGTGATGACCGTCACGTCCTGTGTGTGGTGGCGCTCGGCGAGGAGCCGCACCACCTCGCGTTTGGCCTGCTCCATTTCGCCCCTCGAACGGACCTCGAGGAGGATGCGGAAGAGGGTGCGCCGGTCGAAGGCCTGCATGACCGTGCGCACGGGGACGAAGGCGGCGTCGTCCATATCGAAGCCGAGGAGGGAGCGCCCCTTCGGCGCCGCCACCCCCACCACGCGGAACCGCCACACCCCCATCCGCACCAGCTTGCCCAGGGGGTTCTCGCCGCCGAACAGCTCGCGGGCGACCTTGGTCCCAAGCACGATCTCGTTGCCCGCCTCCTCCGGGTCCCTCCGCGGAAGGAAGGAGCCCGAGGCCATCTCCAGGTGGCGCACCTCGGCGTAGGAGGCCGTGGTCCCGAGGATGGGGATGGTGCGGCCGAGGTCTCCGTGGCGGAGGGTCTCGCTGCCCACCGCGAGCGGAGCCGCCGAGCGGATGAGGTAGATCCGGCCCACCAGGGCCTGGAAATCCTCCAGAGTGAGATCGTGGGTGACGCCTCCGAAGGGTATGGAGCCGGTGGTCTCGACCCTGCCGGGCATGACGATCAGGAGGTTGGAGCCGAGGGAGGTGAACTCGTTGACGACGTACTGCCTGGCGCCCTCTCCCAGGGCCGTGAGGGAGACCACCGCGGCCACGCCGACGCCCACGCCGGCCACGGACAGGAGGGTCCGTAGCCTGTGGCCGGAGAGCGCGCCCGCCGCGAAGCGGAGCAGGTCCGGCGCCCTCACGGCGCCTCCTCCTCCATGGTGCCGTCGGACAGCCGGATCACCCGCCGGGCCCGCCTGGCGATGTCCGGGTCGTGGGTCACCACCACCAGGGTCAGGCCGTCGGCGTTCATGCGCTCCAGCAGCTCCATGACCTCCCGGGACGAGGCGCGGTCGAGGTTGCCCGTCGGCTCGTCGGCGAGGAGGAGCGAGGGTCCCATGACCACGGCCCTTGCGATGGCCACGCGCTGGCGCTCGCCGCCGGAGAGCTGGTCGGGCCTGTGCTTCGCCCGGTGGGCCAGCCCCACCGAACGGAGGGCCTCCTGCGCCCTCGTCCGCCGCTCTTCGGGTGCGACCCCGGCGAACATCATGGGCAGCTCCACGTTGCCCGCCGCCGTGAGACGGGAGAGGAGGTGGAAGAACTGGAAGACGAAGCCGATTCTGCTCTGGCGGAGAGCGGAGCGCTCCAGCTCGCTCAGCGAGCCCGTGTCCCTCTCCTCGAATAGGTAGCGGCCTCGGGTGGGCCGGTCGAGACAGCCCAGGATGTGGAGGAGGGTGGACTTGCCGGAGCCCGAGGGGCCCACCAGCGCCACGTGGTCGCCCCGGCGGATGGCGAGGGAGATCCCCTTGAGCGCGCCGACCTCCGCCTCGCCCACCTGGAAGGTGCGCCAGACCTCCTCCAGGAGGATCACGGCTCCACCCGCGCGGCAACGCGGGCGCCAGCCTTGACCGCGGTGGAGTCCCGCGCCGTCACCACCAGGTCGCCCGGCTTCAGCCCGGAGACGACCTGGGTGTACCGCCAGTTCTTCAGCCCCGTCTCGATCGTCCGCTCCTCCAGGCGACCGGAGACCACCACGAGGACCTTGTTCCCCTCGGCGATGGAGGAGGTGGGTACGCGCAGCACGCCCTCGCGGCGGGAGAGGACGATCTCCACGTCGGCGGAGGTCCCCGGAAGAATATCCGCGGCGGCCGCCGGATCGTCGAAGGAGGCCTCGACCTCCACGGTCCGGTTCTGCTCCAGGATGTCGGTCACGTACGGGGCGACCCTCGTGAGCTTGCCCCCGAAGTGCACGCCGGGTCTTGATTCCACGGTGATGCGCACCTCCTGGCCGGGATGGAGGCGCACCGAATCCACCTCGTCGATGGGGGCGCTCACGTAGGCCGAGGCCGGGGAGAAGAAATCCAGCACGGGCGGGATGGGGACGCCCGGAGGGGCGGGCGTGATCCATTCGCCCACGTGCGTGCTGCAGTCGGCCAGGATGCCGTCGAAGGGGGCGCGAATCTCCGTCTGGCCGAGCTCGGCCCGCGCGAGCTGGATCTGGGAATGGGCCTGCTGGAGCGTGGCGCGGGCGGCCTTGCAGGCGGCGCCGCTCTGGTCGCGGGTGCTCTCCAGCGTATCCAGGGACTGCCGGCTGGCGATGCCCGCCTGCTCCAGGGCCCGGCCGCGGACGTACTCCTTCTCGGCGAGGTCGGCGGCGAGGCAGGCCTCCTGGGCCTTGGCCCCCGCGGTCCTGAGCTGGTCCTCGCTCAAACGGAGCTGGGCCTGCTGGATCGAGTCGTCGAGCTTGAGCAGCAGACCTCCCGCGGGCACCCTGGCCCCTTTCGGGTAGGGAAGCGCGACGACCCTTCCGCCGATCTGCGGGGAGAGCTTGGAGCGCTCGCGCACCTTCACCGTCCCGGCGCGGGTGTTGGTGACGATCTCCTCCACCGCCCCGGGCTCGGCGCGGGCGGCCCGGACGGGAACGGGACCGGGACGGAAGAGGGTCAGGCGCAGGACCACGGCGAGCGCGACGAGGCCGAGCACGACGAGCAGCCAGCGAGACGGGGTTCGCATGGGCCTCATGGTAAGGGCGCTCCCGCGGGGGTGTCAATCCAAGCTCCGATCCGAAGGAAAAGGAGAATGGAAGAGAGGCGCACCACGAAGACACCAAGACACCAAGGCGATTTGGAGGTCGAGGCTTGGGAGTAGTTGGGATACGCCTGCTCTCCGGCGCCTCTGCTTTCCACCTCCCAGCGTTGGAGGCCCGAGCCAGTATGAGGGGGCCCGTTTGCACGATCCCTCGCGGGGAGCTATCATAAAAGCATGAGTTGGTAGAGCATGACTTTCGGCCGGGCCCGGACGGGGCCGCGGCCCTTTCTGAACGGGGGAAAGCACGTGAGCGCCATGACCATCACTTTCTCGTTGCGGGATGCGTTTCTCTTCATCCTCGGGCTCGTGTGCCTCGGGGCGCTCGTCTATTTTCTGGCCGTGCTCCGGAAGCTCTCCCTCCTCCTCGACGACTGGCGCAGGCTGGCCTCGCGGGCCGAAGGGATCACGCCCAGGCTTGAGCGGGTCCTGGAGAGCGCCGACGTCACGCTGGCGGCGGCTCGCCGCGTGGTGGAGGGCAGCGAGGGTGTAGTGAAGGACTTGGCCGCGGTGTCGGGCTCCGTGCGCGAGGTGGCCCAGGACACGGTGGCCCAAGTGGCCACGGTCCTGGCCCCCGTGCGGTATCTCGCGGCCCTCGTCACTGGATTGCGCAAGACCCTGGAGAGCCTTCTCTTGGGCTCTAGTCAAGATCGGCACGATGACAAGGAGGATTCCGATGAAGAAAGAGACATCTAACGTTCTGGTGGCGTTTCTGGTGGGCGCGGTGGCGGGCGGAGTCGCCGCCCTCCTCCTGGCCCCCGCCTCGGGAACCGAGACGAGAAAGAAGTTAGCCGAGGGCCTCAGGCGGGCCAAGGAGAAGGCGGCGGAGGAGCTGGACCACGCCAAGGAGATCGCCGACCTTCAGAGGGAGGCCATCAAAGAGGCCTATACCGAAGGCAAGAGCGCGTACCAGAGAAAGCTCAAGAAGGACGAAGCCGTAGAGAGCTGACCCAAACCGGTCCGATCCGATCATCCCCCAAGGGTGCCTGCCGAGGTGCCAGCCGTCGGGCGGACCTCTCTCAGAGGGAGGCGGCCCCGACCAGTCTTGCCCCGGGAGTCGCGGACGGGCTAACGTGAGGTCCGCGACATCCCCGGGCGGGGGACGCCGCGCCGGGGAGGGGACCGTGGCCGGCGAATCCAGTCTGACGCAGCGGCGCATTCTGGCCTTTTGGGCGCCTCTGGCGGGTACGTGGCTGATGATGTCGGTGGAGGGACCCTTCCTCGCCGCGGTCATCGCCCGGCTACCGGCTCCCACCCTCAACCTGGCCGCGTACGGCGTGGCCTACGCCGTGGCCCTCCTCGTGGAATCGCCCATCCTCCTGGTCATGAGCACCTCCACGGCGCTCGCCGAGGACTGGGCCTCCTACCTGAAGCTGAGGAATTTCGTCTTCTCCCTGAACGCGGCCCTGACGGCCATCATGGCCCTCAGCCTTTGGCCTCCGCTTTTCGAGTGGGTGGCCGGCGGGCTGATGGGACTTCCCGGGACCCTCGTGGGGGTGACCCACCTGGCGTGCCTGCTCCTCCTGCCCTGGCCCGCGTCCATCGGATACCGCCGCTTCTATCAGGGCATCCTCGTCCGGAACGGCCTCGCCCGACGGGTGGCCTACGGCACCATTCTTCGCGTGGCCTCCATGGGGGGCGTCGCCCTCCTGCTCTCCCTCGGGTTGCACGCGCCCGGCGCCGTGGTGGGCGCCGCCTCCTTGTCGGCGGGGGTGGTGGTGGAGGCGGTCTCCAGCCGGCTGATGGCGCGGCGGCCCCTCCGGGCGATGAAGGGGGCGACGTCCGTCGGTGGGGGCCCGGAGCCGCTCAGCTACCGCTACATCTGGCACTTCTATACGCCCCTGGCCCTCACCTCCATCCTGAGCATGGGGGTCAAC
>JAJYCJ010000127.1 GCA_021778515.1 Acidobacteriota bacterium | reverse complement strand
CACGCCGCGCGGCCCCTCCTTCAGCTCCCCGATGGTGAAGACCTTCTCCCCGCGGGACTCCAGTGCGGCCCTCACGCTTCCCGCCGATCCGGCCTCCACGCAGAGCACCATTCCCACGCCCAGGTTGAAGGTCCGGCGCATCTCCTCCTCCGGCACGGCCCCCTCGCGGCGGATGTAACGGAAGAGGGGCGGCTCCTCCCACGCCTCCGGTCGGATCAGGGCCTGGACTCCCTCGGGGAGAACCCGGGGCAGGTTGTCGGGGATTCCCCCGCCCGTGATGTGGGCCAGGGCCGTCACGCCCCGGCCCCTCGCCAGCAGTCCCGACAGCGCCCGCAGGTAAGAGCGGTGCACGGCGAGCAGGGCCTCCCCCACCGTGGAGCCCAGCTCCTCGACCCGCGAATCCGCCCTCATCCCCTGCCGTTCGAAGAAGAGCCTGCGCGCCAGGGAGTAGCCGTTGGTGTGCAGCCCCGTGGAGGTCAGGCCCAGAAGGACGTTGCCGGGCCGGACGTCGCGCGGGAGAAGCTCGCTCCTCTCGACCACGCCCACGATGAAGCCGGCAAGATCGAAGTCCTCGCCGCCGTAGAGGCCCGGCATCTCGGCCGTCTCCCCGCCGATGAGCGCGCAGCCGTTCTCCCGGCAGGCCGTTCCCAGGCCCTCGACGACCGAGGCCAGGCGTTCGGGGATGAGCTTGCCGGCGGCGAAATAGTCCAGAAAGAAGAGCGGCCTCGCCCCCTGCACCAGGATGTCGTTGACGCAGTGGTTGACCAGGTCCTGCCCCACGGTGTCGTAGCGGCCCGCCATCTGGGCCACCTTGAGCTTGGTCCCCACGCCGTCCGCGGAGGCCACCAGGACGGGGCCATCCTCCCGGTTCGGCTCCAGGGCGAAGAGCCCGCCGAAGAGGCCGATCTCCGAGAGGACGCCCGGGGTGAAAGTGGAGCGCGCAATGGCCCTCACCCTCGCCAGCGCCCGGTCCTGGGCGTCGATGTCCACGCCGCTGTTCTTGTAGGTAAGTCCTCGCTCATCTTCCATGGCACCTTCGCTCCACGTTCCTTGGGTATCTGAGGCGGACGCGCCCGCCACCGCGGGGGTCCGGGGCATGCCTTACGGCCGGCCCTAGACCATCTTGAAGCTCTGGACCTCCTGCCGCAGGAGCGCCGAGCTCTTCTGGAGGCGGGAGAAGGCCTCCATGAGTTGGCTGAAGGCCCGTTCTATGGCCTGGGCCGTGTCGGCCACCTGGGTCATGGCGTCGTAGATGCCCGAGACCTCCTGGGTCTGGAGCTGCACGGCCAGATTGGTCTGGCGGCTGTCGTCCATGATGCGGGTCACGGCCTCGCTGATCACCCGGCTGCCCTTGGCCTGCTCGTCCGTGGCATTCCTCAGCTGGCGCGCCACCTCTCGGACCTTCTCGGCCTCCTCGTTCAGGTAGCGCGTGGACTGCGCCTGTTCCTGGGTCGCGCGGGCGATTCCCTGGATCATCTCGAAAATCTGGTGCATGGCCCGGTTGGCCGATTGGCCGCCGTGGGCCAGCTCCTCCGTGGCGGAGGCGATGCGCCGGGAGTTCTCCTCCTGTGAAGAGGCCGAGTCCAGGATGGTCCTTAAGGCCTTGCCCGCCATCCGGGAGAGCTCGGCGCTGCCCTCCACCACCTGGAAGGTCCGGTCCATGGAACCCGCCATCTCTCCTCCGCTCTCCGTGAGGGACCGGATCACCGTCCGGATCTCCTTGGCGTTGCCCGCCGTTCGGGCGGACAGCTCCCGGATCTGCGTGGCCACCACGGCGAAGGGCTTCCCGTATTCGCCGGCGCCCGCGGCGATGATGGAGGCGTTGAGGGAGAGGAGGTTGGTCTGCTCCGTCACGTCCTGGATCAGGTCCACGATGCGTCCGATTCTCTCGATGGAGTGCAGGAGCTCCTCGAGGGTGGACCGGCCCTGCTCGCTGGCCTTTCGCGTCCGGAGAATCTGCTCCTCCACCGCCGCCACCGCCGTGAAGCCGGCCTCGGCGTCGCGGGTCACGCGCCCCGCCGTCTCGGAGAGGGAGGCGGCGTTCATGCGCGTCTCCTCCAGCGAGGCGTCCAGTTCGTTGAGGAAGGAGACCGCCTCCTGGCTTCCGGTGTAGAGCTGGTCCGTGCCGCCCTTCACCTCCTCGGCCGTGGCGAGGATCTCGTTGGACGAGGAGGCGGTCTTCTCCACCGAGTGGATCAGCACGTCGGCGTTCCTGGCGATCTCCTCCACGCTCGCCTGCATCTGGAGGATGGCCGAGGAGACCTCCTGAGTGGAGTTGGCCACCTGGGTCATGGCGGTGGAGACGCGCTGCATCCCCTCCTCCATGACCTTCATGGATTGCGTGGTCCGCTCCGCCGACGCGGTCTGGCTCGTCACGTGCTGGCGCAGCCCCTCCGTCACGCCGAGGGTCTGGGCCACCTCCTCGTCCACGGCGGCCGAAGCGCCGGCCACCTCGCGGACCAGTTTGCCCAGCCCCTGGAAGGTGGAGCGCAGGTCGTCGGCCATGACTCCGAGCTCATCGTCGGACCAGATGGCGGGTATGCGGGTCAGGTCGCCCGCGGCCAGCCGCTTGTTGAAGGCGGCCGTCTGGTTGAGAGTCCGGGCCGTGTCCCTGCCCAGCCAGAGGATGTAGCCGCTGAAGACCACCAGGGTCGCAATGAGGAAGATGATTCCCATGAGGCTGAGATTCTTGACCACGTCGCTGAGGTAGCCCTCGTTGGCCAGCAGCGCCAGATACCGCTGGGAACCCGCCGGTATCAGGCGGACCCGGCCGTAGGTGGTGAGGAATTCGTGATCCGCGGGCGCGCCGGTGACCTGCTGGATGGCGCTCTCCACGGCCCGGCGGGAGTAGGAGCCGCTGGCCTGGGCATCGAGCACGCGCCCGCTGGCATCCACCGGCACGACGACCCAGAGCGGATTGGCGGTGGCCTTCAGCACGTCCCCCCACTGCGCCTCGGGGCTCTGCTGAAGCCGCTGCGCCAGCTCCTGCGCCGCCTTCGCCCCCGACTGGAGGGCGAACCGGTCCAGCTCCATGTTCAACCGGGAGTAGATCATGACGCCGAAGGAGAGGAAGGCCACCAGGGCGATTCCGATGACCGAGGCGCCGATCTTGAGAATGAAGCTGAGCCTCGCGTCCGACACGTCGGGCAGGCGGTCCAGCGATGCCGCCACCTCCTCGATCAGGGGGCGGATCTGGCTCTTGAGGAGGAAGTAGGCGAAGCTCAGCGAGATGGCGGCCGCGATGATGCCCGTGAAGAGGATGCCGAAGAAGACGATCCAGCTCCGCTGGATCCAGAGGTAGCTGATGGTCGCCAAGGCCGTGGCCGCGATCACCCAGGACACGCTCGTCATGATCTGCGACTTGGGCACGTGCGCGGCGAAGTCCCGGTAGAACTCCTCCAGCTCGGCCCGGGTGAAGACCCGGCCCGCGCGCTTTCCACGCTTGTAGGCGATGATGGAGGGCATGATCTTGTGACGGGCGTACCAGGTGATGATGATGCGGTCGAGAATGAGCAGGCCCAGGACGGTCAGGACGTACTTCTGCCAGAAGGGCCGCGTATTGGGCACCACGGACAGGAAGTAGAGAATGGCCACGACCAGGGCGAAGAGAACGGGCACCAGATCGTAGAGAAACTTCTTCGTCTTGAACTTGAGCCAGGGCATCGGCTCTCCCTCCCTCATGGGTGATCGTCCCCGACCTTGGACTGCGCCCATTGTAAGTCGGCTTCCCTGCGGGGCGCAAGGAAAGGGAGGCGAGAGGAGAGCATTTGGAAAGCAAGGGAGCCGCCGCCAAGAGCGCAAGAGCCGATGGCGTTGCGGGCGGAATGCTCAGGCCGGGGGGCAAGATTGTAATGGGGATATCGGGGAGGTCGGAGCCGATGCGACCCTGGGGCCTCCCGCTCAGCGCTCGGCATTCAGCACTCGGTCCTTGCCTACCGGTGGGTCTTGTCGAAGAGCAGCCGCTGGGCGCCCTTCGGCTCGGTCCAGCGGACCGGGTATTCCCCGCCCATGCAGGCGTGGCAGGCTTGGCCCAGCTGCAGCCCGGCGGCCTCGTGCATCCCCTCGGGGCTCAGGTAGCCGATGGAGTCCGCCTCCACGAAGGCGCAGATCGAAGCCAGGTCCATGTTTGCGGCCACCAGCTCGGAGCGCTCCGGCGTGTCGATCCCGTAGACGCACGGATTCACGATGGGCGGGCTCGAGAGGCGAAGGTGCACCTCGGAGGCCCCGGCATCGCGGACCAGGCGGACGATCTTGCGGGAGGTGGTGCCGCGAACCAGGGAGTCGTCCACGAGGACGACGCGCTTGCCCTGCAGGAGATAGCGGACGGGATTGAGCTTCAGCCTGGCCGACATGTCCCGCACCGACTGCCGCGGCGCGATGAAGGTCCGGCCCACGTAGTGGTTCCGTATGAGCCCCCACAGCAGCGGAATGCCGCTCTCTTCCGAGTAACCGATCGCCGCCGGGACCCCCGAATCCGGCACGGGCACCACGGCGTCCGCCTCCACCGGCCTCTCCTGGGCGAGCTTGCGCCCCATGGCGACGCGAACCGGAAAGACCACCCGCCCGAACAGATCCGAATCGGGACGGGCGAAGTAGACGTACTCGAAGATGCAGGGCACCTGGGCGATCTTGGGGAAGGGAAAGAGGGAGCGCACCCCTTTCTCGGACACGATCAGCACCTCGCCGGGCCGGATCTCCCGCACGTATTCGGCCTTGAGCAGGTCCAGCGCGCAGGTCTCGGAGGCCAGCACGGGTGAGCCCGCCAGGTCGCCGAGGACCAAGGGCCGGAAGCCCCACGGATCACGCACGGCCACCAAGCTGTTGCCCATGAGCATGACCAGGCTGAAGGCCCCCTTGAGGCGCAGGAGGCTGTCGACCAGGGCATCCACCGGATCGGGCTGGCTCGATCGGGCGAAGAGGTGGAGGATCACCTCGGAGTCGGTGGTGGTGGCGAAGATGGCTCCCTGCTTCTCCAGCTCCTCGTGGAGGCCCAACCCGTTCACCAGGTTCCCGTTGTGGGCCAGGGCCATCTCCCCGTGCTGGGTGGTCGCCAGGATCGGGCCCGCGTTCCGGACGTGGGAGCTTCCCGAGGTGGAGTAGCGGACGTGGCCGATGGAGGAGTCCCCCGGCAGGTCCGAGAGGTCCCGGTTTCCAAACACCTCCGAGACGAGCCCCATGCCCTTGACGAGGTGGAGGTGACTGCCATCGCAGGTCGCCACCCCCGCGGACTCCTGGCCCCTGTGCTGGAGGGCGTACAGGCCGTGCACGGCGAGGTTGGCCGCCTCCGAATGCCGGTAGATCCCAAAAATCCCGCACATGGAGACCTCCGAAGACGCCGACGAGGGCCGGGGCGGTGCGATCCGGCGCTCAGCTCATCGGGAGGCCGGGATGAGGAGACGCGGTCGGTACCCGCCATCCCCGCATGCCGGCATCTCCGCCGTCACCCCACGACGGGCCTCAGCCCATTTTCCCACGCGGCTCTCAGTTGCGCCATCAAGAGATCCACGGCGGGATCTCCGTCCAGCCGCACGACGAGCCGCTCCCCTTGCACGGCCCCGATCACCGCCGCGGGAACGCCCAGTCGGGCCGAGGCTTCCAGGACTCTTTGCTCGCCGCCGCGGGGCGCGGTCACCACCGCGCGTGAAGCATCCTCACCAAAGAGGAGCGCCAGGGGGCTCAATCCCCGTGTCGCGAGGGAGAGATCGGCGCCCAGGGTGCTCCCGTTCGCCAGGCCGCATTCCGCCACGGTGACCAGGAGCCCGCCCTCCGAGCAGTCGTGGGCGGAGCGCGCCAGCCCACGGGCCGCCAGCTCCTGGAGCAGGGCGATGAGGTTCCGCTCCCCGGACAGATCCAGGGGCGGCGGGGAACCGGCCTCCAGCCCGAAGAGCGCCCAGAGCGCGGCCGATCCTCCCATGTGTCCGAAGGTCTCACCCAGGAGAACGATCGCGTCCCCGGGCTCCTTGAAGGCCGGGTCCAGGCGGGCGTCCACCTCTTCCAGCAGTCCCACCATGCCGATCGTCGGGGTGGGATGGATGCCCACGCCGTTGGTCTCGTTGTAGAAGGAGACGTTGCCCGAAACGACGGGCGTCTCCAAGGCCTCCGCCGCCTCGGTGATGCCGTCCACGCTGCGGGCGAACTCCCACATCACCTCGGGCTTTTCCGGGTTCCCGAAGTTGAGGCAGTCCGTGAGCGCCAGCGGCTTGGCCCCCACGCAGGCCACGTTGCGGGCTGCCTCGGCCACGGCCAGCCGGCCCCCCTCGAACGGGTCGAGCTTGCAGTAGCGGGGGTTCACGTCCAGGCTCATGGCCACGGCCTTGGTGGTCCCCTTGATGCGAACCAGGGCGGCGTCCGCCCCCGGGCCCAGTACCGTGTTGGTTCGGACGGTCTGGTCGTACTGGGTGGTGACCCATCGGCGGGAGCAGAGGTCGGGATGGCCCATCAGCGCCAGCAGGGCCGCGGCCGGGGCCACGGGCGGCAGGGAGGCGGTGTCCAGCGCCGCGCGGGATTGCAGGCCCGCGGGTTCCCGCATGGGCCGCTCGTAGGCCGGCGCCTGGTCGCTCACCGGCCCCACGGGCATGTCCACGACGCGCTCCCCGTGCCAGAAGATCTCCGCCCGGCCCGTGTCCGTCACCTCGCCGATGGAGACGGCGTCCAGCCCCCACCGGTGGAAGATCTCCCGCACGCGCGCTTCGCGCCCGCGCTCGGCCACGATGAGCATGCGCTCCTGTGACTCGGAGAGGAGGATCTCGTAGGGCGTCATGCCCGTTTCCCGCATCGGCACGCGGTCCAAGTCCAGGCGTATGCCGGAGCCCGCTCGGCCCGCCATCTCGAAGCTCGAGGAGGTCAGACCCGCCGCGCCCATGTCCTGGATTCCCACGATCACGTCCTCGGCCATGAGCTCCAGGCAGGCCTCCAGCAGGAGCTTCTCCGTGAAGGGGTCTCCCACCTGCACGGTGGGCCGCTTCTCCTCTGTCGCCTCCGAGAATTCGGCGCTGGCCATGGTGGCCCCGTGGATGCCGTCGCGGCCCGTCTTCGAGCCGACGTAGAGGACCGGGTTGCCCACCCCGGAGGCATAACCCCGGAAGATCTTGTCGGCCCGCAGGAGCCCGAGGGTGAAGGCGTTCACCAGGATGTTGCCGTCGTAGCAGGGATTGAATGTCACCTGACCACCCACGGTGGGCACTCCGATGCAGTTGCCGTAATCCCCGATGCCCGCCACCACGCCCTTCATGAGGTGGGCGGTCTTGGGATGGTCCGGCCGGCCGAAGAAGAGTCCGTTCAGGTTGGCGATGGGGCGGGCGCCCATCGTGAAGACGTCGCGGAGGATCCCTCCCACGCCGGTGGCCGCGCCCTGGTAGGGCTCGATGTAGCTCGGGTGGTTGTGCGACTCCATCTTGAAGCAGACGGCCCAGCCGTCCCCGATGTCCACCACCCCGGCATTCTCGCCGGGACCCTGCAGGACGCGCGGCCCCTTGGTGGGAAAGCGCCGCAGGTGGACCCG
>JAJYCJ010000126.1 GCA_021778515.1 Acidobacteriota bacterium | reverse complement strand
GGGGGGGAAAGGATCTCTCCCCCGCGGTTTTCGACGGTGTGGACGGGCAGGCCGAGATTGGCCTTGAAGAAGCCCTCGTCGCGCAGGGAGTCGGAGAGGTACTCCACCCCAAGGATGACCCCGTGGAGCCTCCGCGTGGCCGCCTCGCGCTGGGCCCGCTCCAGCCTCCGTTTCAGCCCGTAAGGCAGGGAACATTGATGGTAGAGCACGCTCAGGTCGGTGGAGGCGGACATGGGATTGTTTTCGACACCCCATTCGTCGTAGATGACGACGGCCCTGGACTGCTCCAGCAGGCCGTAGAAGCCGCCGCGATAGGGGGTGAGGCCGAGAATGCCCAGGCGGATCCAGCGCTCCCGGTTCAGGTCCCGGTAGTCCAGGATGCCCCGCTCGATCTCCCTGCGGAGTCCCTCCAGATCTCCGCGGGGGTCCATGCTCCTCGCAAGCATGGCGCTGTAGTCTCTCGAGGAGAAGGCGCCGGTCCGCTGTTGGAGCCCGTCGAAGCGGCGCAGGACGGTGCGGACCTGCTGCCAGGTCTCCATCACCGTCTCGAGCACCCCTTGGTCCACATCGA
Organism: Acidobacteriota bacterium; assembly: GCA_021778515.1. Classification (GTDB taxonomy): domain Bacteria; phylum Acidobacteriota; class UBA4820; order UBA4820; family DSQY01; genus DTPS01. The sequence goes on along the minus strand of JAJYCJ010000126.1, from coordinate 6,957 downwards.
GGCGCTTGGAGAGCTTATCGAGTTCTTCCCTGAGCCGCTGCTGGTTGCGCAACAGGGGAAAGCTGAAGGGAACCAGCCGGATCTCCTGTTCCCTGAGGAGGTGCAGGACCTTGACGACCTCGCGGGGCACGCCCGTTTCGGGGTAGAAAACGGCTTCGATGCCCCGCTCGCAGACCAGCCCGTACAGGCCCATGGCCCACGGAGAGTAATTCTCCGGGAATCCGGCCAGCCGGGCCGTGTCCATCCACGACGCGCGATCCTGCTCCAGGAAGAAGGCGCTCCACAGGTTGACCACCTCGTGGTGCGAGGCCACGAATGGCTCCATGGGGACGGGAGGGATCACCCCGATCCTCATGTCCCGATTCCGCGATGGAAGCGCGGGCGCCTCATTGCTCGCCGCGAAGAGCCCTTCACCACCATTCGCATTCTCCACCGCAGAATTGGGTCACGGGCTGCGCATCCTCCCTTGGGAGCGCGTCCCGCGAACACGGGCACCCTCTTGCTCCGGCCCCTCGGATACCCTCAGCTTCCGTCGCTCCATCTCATTGTAGCAGGACCTCCCCTGCCTGTCACAGCCCGGCGTGCCCCGTCCCCGGGAGGTCCGAGCCTGGTCGCCCCACGGGCACCATCAGGAGGGGGGTCTCGCCGGAGGCCAATCCCAGCTGCCTGGCCACGGCGGCATCGTCGAACGCCCCCACGGCGCAGCTCCCGAGTCCCAGGGCGGAAGCCTCCAGCATGGCGATCTGGGCCGCGGGCCCAGTGGCACGGAGCCCTGCCAGGACGAGAAGGGCCGCCAGGACGGCCCATGGGCGTCGGTTCATGACCTCCTCCTCTTCGCTCAAAGCCGCGGTGGCCTTCGAGATCAGGAAGGCCGGACGGTGCTCAGCCGCGCACTCGGGGCACGCCGAAAGACGTTGTAAGCCAAGTTGGCCAAACGGTGGTGGGGGTTCCTGCCCACCCTGGAGAGGATCGAGGGCCAGGAGTACGCCTCCCTCCTGGCCCCGACCCATCCGGCGTAGAGCTCATCGGGGCTCATCCTTCGGGGCAGGTACACCACCTGGCTGTGGTTGTAGCGGGGCCACTCCTTGTGCAGCAGGCGGCCCTCCTCCTCGAACTGCCGGAAGAGCTGCGTCCCTGGGTAGGGGGTGAGGATGTGGAAGGTGGCGCCGCTGGGGGCGCACTTCTTCACGAATCCGACCGCCTCCTCGAACACCTCCGGTCCGTGATCATCCAAGCCGAAGATCATGGAGACCTCCACCAGGATCCCCGCATCCTGGACCCGGGTCACGAGCTCGGCCATCGGCAGGCGGGCCCTGAGCTTGGGCAGGCCGGCGAGGTCGCCGCTCAGCCCCTCGACCCCGACAAACACTCCCATGCAGCCCGAGCGCCGCATGAGGGCGAGGAGCTCCAGATCTTCGGCAAAGTGGAGGGTGGTTTGGGTTACCCAGCGTTTGCCCATGGGCACGAGGCCTTCGAGGATGGGGATGGCGCGGCGGGGGTCACCCAGCAGGTTGTCATCCAGGAAGAGAAGGAACTCTCCCGGAAGGCGCCGCACCTCATCGAGGATCTCCTCCGCCGGTCGATAGCGGAAGCGCCGGCCGAAGTGCGGGGTCACGGTGCAGAAGGGGCAGTCGTAGGGGCAGCCGCGGCTGGCCTGGAGAACCTGGCGCGTCAGGTATGGCCGGCCGTCCAGGATATCCCGGCGCGGGCCGGGGATATCCAGCACGTCGCCCTGGGGCTCCGGAGATTCGTAGAGCGGGGCCAGCCGGCCCCGCGTCAGGTCGTCGAGGAGGCTGGCCCAGACGGGCTCGGCCTCCCCCACCACCACCGAGTCGGCGTGAAGGGCCGCCTCCTGAGGCAGGACCGTCGGATGGATCCCGCCCAGCACCACCGGAACCCCCGCGGCGCGGAACCGCCCCGCCAGCTCGTACGCCCGGTCGGCCTGGTGGGTCATGGCCGTGATTCCCACGAGGTCCCACCCCCCCTCCACCCGGGCCGAGCCGTGGGTCTCGTCCCAGAGGGAGACCTTCCACGGGTCGGGCGTGCAGGCGGCCACCTGGAGGAGGGCCATGGGGGGTATCTGGAACCGGCGCTCCCACCCGAGCCGCTGCGACATGGGATTGAGAAGGAGGATCCGGGGAGCCTCCCCCGGGACCCGGCGGGCAACAGTCATCATCCCTCCCCGCGCGCCTTCCCGGCCGGGTCGAAGCCACCCCTTCCGCGAGCACGCTATTCCTTGAGCTTTTCGGCCTCCGCTTCGGGCTCGGGAAGGGAGGCCTCCACGGGCAGGGCCCTTTCGGGCAGGAGGAGGTCCAGCGAGATCCTCCCCTCCGAGCACCGCGCTCGGATGCCCTCCGCGCTCTCCCAGCCGGGGAGGAGCGCCAGCTCGGCCATGGGCTCGGAGATGAATCGCCGGATGGTGCGGCCCAGGTTCCGGGCGCCATACTCGAAGGAGTAGCCCTCCCGCGCGAGCAGGTCGCGGGCCGCCGGTTCCAGCACGAGCCGCTTGCCCTGATTCTGGAGGCGCTGCCTTAGATCGGCCAGCTGGAGCTCCACGATCCGGGCGAGGGTCTCCCGGGTGAGGCTCTTGAAGACGACCACCTCGTCCACGCGGTTCAGGAACTCGGGCGTGAAGTGGCCGCGGACCTCCTTCAGGATCGCCTCCTCGTCCACCAGCCTCTCCACCCCCTCCGCGTAGCCCACCTTGGCCCTGGAGAAGAGGTGCGTCCCCACGTTGCTGGTCATGATGATCGTCGCGTGGTGGAAATGGACCGTCCGCCCCCTGCCGTCCGTCAGGCGCCCCGCGTCGAAAATCTGGAGGAAGAGGTTGAGCACCTGCGGGTCGGCCTTCTCCACCTCGTCGAAGAGCACCACGCAGTACGGGTTCTTCCGGACCTGGTCGGTGAGCTGGTTCTGGTCGTAGTAGCCCACGTAGCCGGGCGCCGTGCCGATGAGGCGGGAGGTGGAGATGCGCTCCATGTACTCGCTCATGTCGATGCGGATCAGCTTCTCCTCGTCGCCGAACAGGAGGCGCGCCATGCTGCGGGCCAGCTCGGTCTTTCCCACGCCCGTCGGCCCCACGAAGAGGAAGACTCCGTCGGGCCGGTGCGGATTGAGGTCCAGCCCGAGCTTGGCGGTGCGCAGCAGGCGGCTCACGCTCGCCACCGCCTCCTCCTGCCCCACCACCTGCTCGCCGAGAAGCCGCTCCATGGCGGCCAGGTGCCGGCGGTCCAGGAGCTGGAGCCTCTCGTAGGCCACGCCGGACATCTCGGAGAGGGTCCGCAGGAGATCGTGGCGCTCCACCGTCCGGTCCTTCCGGCGGCGGTTGGCCGCCTCGAGGGCCACCCTGGCGGCGGCCCTGTCCATGAGGTCCAGGACGCTCTCGGGCAAGGCCCGGCCGGTGATGGACAGCCGGACCATCTCCAGGCTGTTCTCCACCAGCCCCTCCGGGAAGGCCACGCCGTGAAAGTCCTCGTAGACGGGGATGCGGGACTGCACCACCTGCTTGACCTGGTCCATCCCCAGCTCCTCCAGCCTGAGGAGATGGAAATGCTTGAGGAAGGAGGGATCCTTTTCCAGGATGTTCGAGAAGGACTCTTCATCGGTGGTGCCGATGACCTGGATGTCCCCCGCCAGCAGGGCCGGCTTGAGGAGGCTGGCGGAGTCCAGGGAGGCCCCCCTCGAAGAGCCGGTGGAAACGAGCTGGTGGAGGTTCTCGACGAGAAGGATGTGGCCCTTCTCCCGGACCTTGCGCACCATCTCCAGGACGCGCTCTTCGAACTGGCCCCGGTAGCGCGCCCCGGAGATCAGGGCGCCCAGGTTCAAGGAGGAGACCGAGCGGCCCTGGAGCGTTTCGGGGCAGCCCTCCTGCGTCAGGCGCCGGGCCAGCTCCTCCACCAGGGCCGTCTTCCCAACCCCCGCCTCTCCGACCAGGAGGGCATTGTGCTTGTCCCGGCACGCGAGGATCTCCATGAGCTCGCCCAGGGCCGATTCCCGTCCGAGCAGGGGCTCGGGGGGGCGGGTCAGGACCCGCTGGGTGAGGTTGACCAGGACCTCCTCGGCCAGGGCGTCCGGCTTTTCCGCCTCCTGCACCGGTTTCCCTTCGAGCCGCCCCTGGACCTGCTGCCTCTTCTCCTGGGCCTGCCGGTGGTGAGGATTGATGACCACGGCCTTTTCGTACGCCCGCTGGGCGCGGCCGTAGTCCCCTTTGGCCGAGTAGACGTCACCGAGCGCCACGTAGGCCTCATCGTTCACGGGGTAGCGCTCGAGAAGGCGGTTGAGGACCTGCGCGGCGTTGGAGTATCGCCGTTCGCTCATGTAGTCCCGCGCGGCTTCGTGGTAGAGCACGGAGAGGTCCGGCCGCACCGCCAGCGCCAGCTCCCACTCAGGCGCCGCCTTGCCGAACTCCTGCCTGGCCGAGAAGGTCTTGGCGTTGAGGCAGTGGTTGAGCGCCGAGACCATGATGATGGCGTCTCGGTTCTCGTTCTCCATCAGCCGGAAGAGGTGGATGGCGCGGTCATAAGCGCCCATCCGGAACAGCACGTCCCCGAGGTCCATCAGGAGGGGCGTGCTGAAGAGGAGGGTGATGCCGTCCTTGCCCTGCTGGCGGTAGAAGGCGCCGTCCGAGGTGAGCATCCGGAACAGGAAGGCCCTCCCCTCCTCCAGGTGCACGAAGGGATAGAGGGCCACCGGCTGGTTGCTCTCAGAGAGCAGGTAGATGCCGGGCTTGATCTGGTGCGAGAGGGTCCTGATCTTCTCGGGAAGGCCCGGAGAACCCCCGAAGAGCTCCACCGCCGGCCCCTCCGGGGCCTTGGACGAGGGCCTGAGGATGGCCAGGGAGCCGGCCCAGTTGTTCACGAGAAAGGTGAGCGCGTCCGCCAGGATCTGCTCCACGTCCTTCCCGGCCCTGCTCTGAGCCGGCATCCTGGACACCTGCACCAGGTCCTCCAGCACCTGAAGGTACTTCCGCATGTAGAGGGGGAGGATGTCTTTGCCCATGTACTGCACGGGGAAAACCTGGCCGAAGATGTCCCTATGAGCCGGGAAGAGCCGGCCCTGGAACCGGGCATGGTTCTCCAGGGAGGGATCGCACAGCGCGGACACGGCCGACTCGGCCACAGCCTGAACGTAGCTGGTCTTGTGCGCCAGCAGGGCCAGCCCCAGCAGGGAGACCGTGTGGACCGCCTCACCGATGCAGGCGAAGGCCCGCTCTCCGGACGGCAGGGAGGCGGCATCCGCCGTCTCGGGCGGCAGGGCGATGCCGATGGCCTCGCGCAGTTTGGAGAGCAGATCCTCGAGCTGCCCGCTCACCCCTCCACCTCCACCAGCGTCCCGGGCGAGCGCACCACGAACACCTTCCTGTTGTTGTCCAGGGGATCCGCCGGGTAGAGGAAGAATCCGCTCCGACCCTCCGCCAGGTTGAGCACCCGGCCCCGGATCACCTCCCCGTCCTGGAAGCAGACGCGGACGATCATTCCGGCCTTGGGGGAAGCCTCCTCGAAATCCCCGCCCGCCTTGTAGCCGGGGTTCCCCTCGAACTCGTACACGAAGAAGATGGCCTTCAGATCGCTGAGGTCGACGCTCTCGACCTTGCCCTCCGTGGTCACCACCTTGATCTTGGTGAAAGCCGCCGAGAAGTGGGAGTAGGTGGAGCACTTCCGCATGCTCCCGTCCTTCATGCGCAGAACGATCTTCTCCTGCATGGGCTCCTTCCGGCTTACAGCGCGTTCAGAACCTCTTCGAGCGTGCACAGGCCGCCGAGCGCCTTCAGGACGCCGTCCATCTTCAGCGAACTCTGGCCCTCCCGCTGGGCGCGCTGCCGCAGCGACTGGACGGGCTCCTTGGCCACGACCAGCTTGTTGAGCTCCTCGCTGGGCAGGTAGAGCTCGAAGATCGCCACCTGCCCGTTGAACCCCCGAAACTCGCATTGGGGACAGCCCTTGGGCTTGTAGAAGCGGGCGTTCTCCGGAAAGCGGAAGCCCAGCTCCTTCTTGAGGGCCTCGTCCACCGCGTACGCCTCCCTGCACGAGGGGCAGAGCCTGCGGATCAGCCGCTGGTTCAGGATCGCGGCCACGGAGGCCGCCACGAGGAAGGGCTGGATCCCCATGTCGATCAGGTTCTGGAGGGCGTTGATGGCGTCGTTGGCGGTCATTCGGGCAAAGACCCGCCGCTTGGCGAAGGCGCCCTGGATGGTGGCCCGGGCCTCGTCCAGGTTCAGGATGTCGCCGATGTACGCCAGGTCGGGCTCCTGTTTCATGAGGGCGTCGATGGCCTCGGCGAAGGTGAATTCGCTGCGATCGTCCGGCTTGCCCTGGATCATGCCCGGTATCTCGTATTTCACGACGGGATCGAAGCCCATGGCCAGAAGGTCGGGCTTCAGGACCTCCAGAATGGAGGCGTAGAGGGTGGTGCGCTTGCCCGATGCCGGAGGGCCCGTGACCAGGTAGAGCCCCGAGTTCCGGGCCAGGGACCTGCGGTAGCTCGTAAGAACCGACGGGCTCATGCCGAGCTGCTCCAGCTTCATGGTGGCGCTCTGCTTGTACTGGATCTTCACCACGAGGGATTCGCCGTACAGGGTCGGCAGGACGTAGACGTAGAGCTCCACCTTCCGCTCGCCCGCCGTCATCCGGAAGAACCCGGATTGGGGAATCTTGGTCTTGGTGATGTCCATTCCCGAGAGGACCTTGAGGCGGTTGATGACGTTGCCCTTGGTGCGCTCGGGCATCTCCTTGACCGTGCTCATGAGGCCGCCCACTCTCGTCCGGACGCTCAGCCCCTCCTGCTGCGGCTCGAAGTGGATGTCGGTGGCGTTGCCGTCCACGGCGGCCGCGAGCACCGAGTCCACCTCCTGGATGACCCCCTTGTCCTCCGCCGCGTTGCGGACCTGCTTCACGTCCGCATCGGGCATCCGCCGCGCCGTCTCGAACTGGATCTTCTCCGCCATGGCCGCATCCCTCA
>JAJYCJ010000125.1 GCA_021778515.1 Acidobacteriota bacterium | reverse complement strand
AAGACGGACATCGGCGACGCGCGCATCGGCCTGGTGGTGCGTTTCTGACGGGCGTTCCTCCCCACCTTTCCTCTCTTTTTTCCTTCCTTCCCTTGCCTGGGGCCCCTCGGGGCCCCTTTCTTTTTTGGGTTCCTCTCGAGAATTTGAGCAGGCCCGCGAGAAAGATGGCCTTCCGGAGCCAAGCCGAGGAAGGCGCATCCCGGCGCCGAAGGGCCAGCTGCAAGGAACGCGAGCCGGTCGCACCGGAGGCGCTTGGATGGCCTGCCCTACCCTTCAGGGATGCACAGATCCGCGAGAAGAGCCTCTTTTTTTGGCTCGGGCCGAAAATCTGCGGCGGCTCGAAGGTCGTGCTGTCCCCCACCGCGGGAGGGATCAGGCTTCCGGAGCCGGGGGGCCTTACGCCGAGAAGGCGGCGGCTCACCAGCAGCCGGCGCCGAACCGATGGGGTCTTTCATCCGTCCACCCTCGGCGAATCGGTGCCGGCCTTGACTTTATATTCGGATATCCGAATAATTGGATTCTTGGAGGGAATGTGGCCGAATCGATCGCTTTACAGGCCAGACTATTTCGAGACCTGGGCCATCCGCTGCGCCTGAGGATACTCTGCCTTCTGGCACGGGAGGGCCGGCAGTGCTCGTGCCGCATGCTGCCTGAGCTCCGGGTGCCCCAGCCGACCCTGGCCCGGCACCTCACCATCTTGAGGGATCACGGCCTCATCGCGGACGAGCGCGAGGGGACCATGGTCTTCTATCGGATCGCGGACGAAAACGCGCGGGCCGTGCTTCGCGCCGCCGGGCTTCCCTGCGCCGGCGGCGGCGCCCCGTCGAGGAGAACGACCAAGAGGAGGGACCGATGATGAGGAGAGTCGTCGCGGGCGCGGTATTCGTGTCTTTGATCCTGATGTCGGCATGGGTGATCGCCGGAGTCCGGGGCGGGAAGGCGACGCCTGAGCCCGGGAGGACGGCCGCCGGGAAAACGGCGGAACCCCAAGCCCTTCCCCGGATGGTGGATCTGGGCAAGACGTGGTGCATCCCCTGCAAGCAGATGGTGGCGGTCCTCCGGGAGGCCGAGCTCCGCTACAAGGGCAGGGCGGTCATCGAATTCATCGACCTGGACAAGAAGCCGGAGGCGGCCCGGGAGTACAAGATCATGATGATCCCCACCCAGATCTTCTTCACCGCCGACGGGAGGGAGTTCGAGCGGCACGTGGGCTACCTCCCCTTCCAGGAGGTGGAGAAGGTCTTTACCAGGATGGGTGTCGAGCGGAGCCATTGATGGAAGGGCTCTTGAGCCAGTTCGGCAGCCTCATCGAGACGGCGCCCGCGCTCGCCTTCGGGGCCGCCTTCCTGGGCGGACTCCTGACCGCGAGCAACCCGTGCGTTCTCGTGAGCATCCCGCTCGTTCTGGCTTATGTCGGGGGCAGCGAGCAGGCCTCGTCGCTCCGCCGATCCATGCTCTACGCCCTCTCGATGGTTTCGGGCCTGGCCCTGACCTTCACCGCCCTGGGCCTGGCCGCGGCCCTGCTGGGCAGGCTCTTCGGCGTCCAGGGGCGCTTCTGGCCCTACCTCATCGGAGGAGTCTGCCTCGTGATGGGGCTGCACATGCTGGGATGGCTTCCGCTGCGCCTGGGCTTGGCGCTGCCCCTCCGTCCTCGCGGCCGGGGCGCCCTGGGCGCCTTTCTCCTGGGCCTCCTCTTCGGGGTCGTCTCGACACCCTGCGCGGTGCCCATTCTGGCCGTGCTCCTGGCCTTCATCGCCGCCAAGGGAAGCGTTCTTTACGGGGGGGGGCTGTTGCTGACCTACGCCCTGGGCCACTGCATGCTCGTGCTCCTGGCAGGCGTTTCCATGGGCGCCGTGAGGGGGCTGCTGGCAAGCCGCCGTTGGGCCGGCGCCAACCTCTGGCTGCGCCGCGGGGCCGGGGCGCTGATCCTGGTTCTTGGCCTGTACGTCATGGGGGCGCCCCTGGTCGGGGGAGCCTGATCGTTTCGAAGAAAGGAGTGCATCCATGAACCTCGATATTCGCGTGGCGGGCCCCGGCTGCCGGAACTGCCAGGAACTCGAAGCCCGCGTCATCAAGGCGCTCGAAGATCTCCGGGTGGAGGCCACGGTCGTGAAGGTGACCGACTTCAAGGACATCGCGGCCCTGGGAATCCTCACCACGCCCGGCCTCATCATCAACGGCAAGGCCGTCCTCCAGGGCAAGCTGCCCAGCGTGGGGATCGTGAAAGGGCTGATCCTGGAGGCCATGCGGTCGTGAGCCGGAGAGCCATTCAGGCCTTTCTGGGACTGGCGGCCGTTCTCCTGGGCGCCTCGGTGACGGCCAGCCGCGTCGGGGCGTCCGGCGGAGGGGCGGCAGGCTATGCCCCGCTGACGCCGCACGCGGCCTCGCGGGTCCTGATCCGCGTGCTGGATACCGAATCGAGCCTGGGTCCGCTGGCGCAAACGACGCAGGAAGTGACGCTGGCGGATCTGGTTCGGTTCCACGGGCATCCGTGCGACGGACTGATCGCCGCGGCGGAGGGCATTACTCTGGGCCTCAAGGCGCTCTTCCCGCAAGGGGTCGTGGACCGCACCGACGTGGCGGCCGCGACGAACGCCTCGCCGTGTTACTCCGACGTGGCGGCCTACCTGACCGGGGCCAGGACCCTCTACGGAACCTTGGTGATCGACAGGACCCTCGGCGACGAATGGGTTCTCGTGCGAGCCTCCACGGGCAAGGCCGTAACGGTGCGCCTCAAGCCCGGCGTCAAGCCGGCGGACCTGCCGGCCATGGAGAAGAAATTGAGGGCTGCCGGCTGCGACGGGCCACTCATCGCCCGGGTGCAGAGCCTTCAGCAGACGTTCATCCGTCGGTTGCTCGCCTCTGTGCCCGGTTCTCTCTACGAGGTGACCGTGCTACCCGCCTTCCCGTACTTTGTGACGGGAGAGCGGCCGGATTCGGCCAAGGCGCGCTGTGGTGAGCACGGACGCTGAGAAAGGACAACCAGTGAAAGCTCAAGAAATGCCTGCCGAACCGTCGGGCGCAACCGGAACCGCAGCCCCCGGCGAGACCTCTCCCCGGCGAACCCGGGGCCTGGGCCGTTACCTTCTCGCCGGCATCCCGGCGCTGGCCCTCTGGATGGCCCTCTACTGGGTCCTGGAGCCCTTCTCCAAATGGGTAGCCTTCGATCTGGCGGGCCTGGCCGAAAGCTCGCGACTCGGGATGGCGGTGCAGTTCTTCCTTTTCGAGGCCCCCAAGGTCCTCATGCTCCTGCTTCTCGTGGTCTTCGGCGTGGGCATCCTCCGCAGCTTCTTCACGCCGGAGCGCACCCGGCGCATCCTGGCGGGCAAGCGGGAGTCGGCGGGGAACCTGCTCGCGGCCCTCCTGGGCGTGCCCACGCCCTTCTGCTCCTGCTCCGCGGTGCCGCTCTTCATCGGTTTCGTGACGGCGGGCGTGCCCCTGGGCGTGACGCTCTCGTTCCTCGTGGCCTCGCCCATGGTGAACGAGGTGGCCCTCGTCCTCCTCTTCGGCCTCTTCGGCTGGAAGGTGGCGGCCATCTACGCCGGGACAGGGCTCTCCATCGCCGTTTTCGCGGGCTTTGTCATCGGCAAGTTGAAACTGGAGGGATGGGTGGAGGAGTGGGTCTACGCAACGTCGGCCGGGGCGGGGATGGGCGGCGAGGAGCAGATCGCCTGGTCCGACCGCGTCAGCGCTGGCCTGCAGGCGGTGAGGGACATCGTGGGCCGGGTCTGGCCCTACGTCCTCGCGGGCATCGCCGTGGGGGCGGGCATCCACGGCTACGTTCCGACCAACGCCATGGCGCACCTCATGGGAAAGAGCGCCTGGTGGGCCGTGCCCGCGGCCGTGCTCATCGGAGTCCCCATGTACTCCAACGCCGCCGGCATCATCCCCATCGTCCAGGCCCTCATGGAGAAGGGCGCGGCCCTGGGCACGGTGCTGGCCTTCATGATGGCCGTTATCGGCCTGAGCCTGCCCGAGGCCGTCATCCTTCGCAAGGTCCTCAAGCCCAAGCTCATCGCCGTCTACTTCGGCGTCGTCGCCCTCGGAATCCTCGCGGTGGGATACTTGTTCAACATGATCTTTTAGGATCGCGCCGACAATCCCGGGCGCATTTGAAGAGGCGTTTCCCCTTCGGACGGTGCGCACACGATGGGGGGGATCGGCCATTCCTCCATCGGATGGAGACCGAGGGCAGGACCTGAGCCTTGAACATTGTTCCGTCTTATGGATAACTTGGGATTGGCAATTGTTGGCTTAGACCTTACAGGTAGCGCCCTCGCGGGCGCAATGAAGTCGAGGGAGGAAGCAGATGCGTGCCGCCAGAGCCTGTCTGATCGCCGCGTTTCTGGCCCTTTCGTTGCCGGCCCTTGCCCAGCAGAGCACCTACCTCATGGTCGGTCCCGCGGTGGGAAACCTCCGGCATCGCACCAAGTACGGGTACGCCTCCGTGGAGGCCCGCCACCTGTTTCATTCGTGGGGCAAGTGGTCCATCGGCTTCGGCGGGGCCCTGGAAGTGAGTCGTGACGAAGACTACATAGGGCCCAACCTGACCCTGGACTACCACTTTTCTCCTCGCTGGGGGGCCTCTTTGACCTCCGGGCCGGGCTGGTATTCGAACCACTCCTTCAACCTGGGAAGCCATCTAGAATTTCGCTCCGGGCTGGAGTTTTATTACTTCTTCCGCCGGAATTGGCGGAATTGGCGGATAGCCGCGGGGATATTTCACTATTCCAATGCCGGCGTGGCGTTGCACAACCCGGGTACGGAGTCGGTGCGGATCGCCATCGTGATTCCGCTCTGAGTCCGAACGGACGGGCGGAGACTTCCGTGCCGCCGGCTCGGGAACGGGCCATCTGGGCGAAGGTCGGCAGCCTGGCGGCCAATCAGGCCGAAGCGGCGATGAGCCACTGGGCGAGGGTGTAAGTGCTCAGGATCACGAACTGCGCGCTTCGGAATCGCCCCCGGAAGCGGTCGAGGGCCAGGGTCGCGTCGGAGGCCACGAAGAGCAGCGCACCGGCGGCGGCTCCCCACGCTTCGGCGCCGCCCGCCTGCTGCCAACGGGCCAGGGCACGCCACGCCATGCAGAGGATGACCGCGACGTACAGGAGGACGGGAAGCCTCATGCTTCCCAGATGCGGCCACAGGAGCCACAGCAGAATGGCGGCGACGACCAGGAGCGGCAGGGTGGTCCAGGGGGAAAGCCCCAGCGCGACTCCCGATGAGAAGGCCGCGATGTAGCAGAGGTGGGCCAGCAGGAAGCTGACCAGGCCGGCGACGAAGCGGTCTCGTGGAAGCATGAGAAAGACGTCACCGGCCAGGGACAGCAGGAGCCCGGCGAGGACCGCAACCCGGTAGAAGGCGCTTGGCGCGTGGGGGGATGCCAGCGCGGCCAGGAGGATCAGTGCCGTGGTCATGGGTTTGAAGAGGTACACCTGCCAGCGGGGCCCTCGGTACTCGGCGCGGATGTGCCCGAACGCCGAACCGAGGACGGCAAGGAACAGCCAGAGGCGGACGTCCCCGATCATGCCCCCTCCCCGAACGGAGGCTCGCGAGCGACGGGACTCCGGCTCGGACCCTCCGGTCCAGCACCGCCTGCCATCACCCGCCCGCCAGCGTCCCCCGCAAGACAAATCATGATATCATCAAAACACTCCACGGACGGCACCTTCGAGGTTTGAAGACAGAGGGGGCGACGATGAAGAGAGCGTGGCTGTTGGCGGTTTTGGTGCTGGCCGGATCCAGCGTGCTGTGTGCGCAGGAGCCGCTCGATCCCTGGACTTGGGAGCTTCAGGGCGGCTACGGCACATCGAGCGCCTGGCTGGACAGTGGCTGGATGGCCCAGACCGGGCTCGGCTACGCCTGGACGGACCACTTTTCGGTGGTGCTTCACGGGGCCTACTACCAGGGAAACCTGAAGGGAATTACCGGCTCCAACGCTCTCTACACCCTAACCCTGGCGCCAGAGCTGAGGAGGTCGGTGTCGGCCCACGGGGAGGTGTACGTCTTCCTGGGGGCGGGCGTCGCGGGTACCTACAGCTACTATTGGGGACGGGGGTGGCAACGAATCCACGTCCCCTCCCAGACCAGGTGGGCCGGCGAGGCGGGCATCGGCTACCGGCACTTCTTCAGCCGCGGGGTGGGGATGAGCTTCCAGGTGACCTACACGCACATGGCCTTCGATCCGAGCGTTGACGTGGGGGATGGCCGCGTCGGCCTGGTGGTTCGCTTCTGAGGACGCCTTCTCCTCAATTCAATCGCGATCAGCACGGTTGTAGGCCAGCAGGGCGGCGCACCTGCGCCTTGCGGCCGGAGCGGCGGAAGCCTGGGCCCTCAACCTTCCCACGAGGCGTGGGGCGGTCGGTTCCGGCCGATGTAGTTCCAGAACAGCCAGCCGTAGGAGCGCTCCGGTATCCCCCGGGCTTCGAAGAAGGGGGACAGGAGGGCGTTGAGGCGCCCGAGGTTGTAGAAGGGAACTCCAGGGAAGTAGTGGTGCTCCAGGTGGTATCCCGACCACAGAAAGGCCCAGTCCCAGAGGGGTGACCGGCGCATCCGGGTGCCCCAGCGGGCGGGATCGGAGGGGTCCACGTCGTAGTGCTGGCCGAGGCGGTTGAGGCTGAAGGCCAGCGGGAATCCGACGAGATAGGGCATCAGATAGATTCTCAACAGCGCGTAGGAGCCTCCGATCCATAGGATCGCCGCCACGGCCGCCGCGTGAAGAGCCAGGCAGACCAGCCGCTCCCTTCGAACGCGCCTCCTCAACGCTTCCGGATAGGTGGCCGTCTCTCTGGCCGCGGCGGAAAAGTAGATGACGAAGAGACCCGGCGTGAAATACAGGAGCTTGAGCCAGCGCGCGTTGCGCTTGGGGGAGAGACGATGGCGCTTGGGGTCGAGCGTGGTGGAGCCCAGTTCGGCGTGATGGTCCAGATGCCAGCGAGCAAACTGCGAAGGAGAGAGACCGCTCGGCAGGGCGTAGAGCCACATGAGAAGGCCTCGGGCCCTCTCCCGCCGCCGCAACCACACGAGTCGGTGCAGGGCCTCGTGGAGGAGAACCGTGCAGTCGAACAGCAGGACTCCCTGCAGCAGGGCGAGGGGCACCCAAAGAGAGGGGCGTCGAAGGACCGCGAGCGTCAATTCAGTGAGGGCCATCAGGGCGAATAGGCAAGCGGCCACGAGGAAATGCCGAGCGGGGGAAAGCTGGTGCAATTCCCGAAGCGCCCCTCGAGGAAGCATCGCGGCCAACTCGCGCCTGAGCTCTGCCGTGTGGCCGCTCCAGAATCTGGGGCTGGCCGCCTCGGCGGCATGGGCCCCGGCTTCCTCAGCCCTGACCGATGCTTCCATGCCTGTCTAAACGCCGGTCGGGGTTGCTTTATGGCGGACAGACCGGGGGGGCCGCCGCCTCACTCCGCGTCGGCCTGAAGGTCCGATGCCAGTTCGCGGCGGAGGCCATCCTGGACCTCCACCTCGGCGGAGCAGAAGGGGTGCGTCGTGCCGATGTGCAGGGCCTCTCCGGCAAGAAAGCGGCGGAGGAACGAGGGTGTCAGCGTCCAGGTGAGGTAGTGGACCGTGCTGGTGTAATCCTCGCGGCTGCG
>JAJYCJ010000124.1 GCA_021778515.1 Acidobacteriota bacterium | reverse complement strand
GGAGTGATCGTTTCATCCGTGGGAACCAGCTTGAACGGCAGGATCGTTTTCGCTATCATGACCTCACCTTGTGGGTGGACCGAATCGGTGCCTTGACAACACCTATTCTGACCTATCCCACAAGGCTATTCAATCCCTTCTGCATCCCATCAATCGCGGAAGGTGGGGTCCCCACTCGCGTGTCCCATTGCCTCGGACGCGTCCCGTTGCGGTACCCCTCCCGTTCTTGGCTCCGCTCATACGGCCCAGCTCCCACCGCCCCCCATGCTTCTTCGGCCATTACGTCATGCACCACCTGCGTAACCAGCGCCTTCAGCGCGTCCTCCTGCCCTTCCATCAGCACCTTGCCCAACGGCTCGCTCTTTGCCATCCTGTCCTTGGCCATCCTGTGGTCTCCTTCTGCTGCCCAATCCCGGACAGCTCGGGTTCAACACCCACAGGATGGCTTCAACTATTTACACACTCAAGGAAACACTACCCTGCAACCATGGGGCGGCTGCCGATGCACTTTCTTTTACTTTTTACTTTTCACTTTCATTTACAACCCCGCCGGTTTGAGGCATCGTATCCGTGGGAGGCCCTCCAAGGTGGATTTCCTGGCGATCCGCTTCTCTCCGCGGCTCCTTGGCACCGAGCTGGTTCAGAGTTGCGCCCTCTTGGACGGGCTGGACCTGGCTCCCCTCGATTCGGCCGAGCCCCTCGCCCCGGGCGCGCCGGTGCTTTATCTCCTCGCGCCGGGCG
The DNA here is from genome assembly GCA_021778515.1 of Acidobacteriota bacterium. Classification (GTDB taxonomy): domain Bacteria; phylum Acidobacteriota; class UBA4820; order UBA4820; family DSQY01; genus DTPS01. The sequence goes on along the minus strand of JAJYCJ010000124.1, from coordinate 6,910 downwards.
AGAGCGCCCCCGCGCGGGCCGGCATCGATTCCTACGTCTGCGTGGTCGGCGAGGCGGCCGACGGGGAGCCCGGCGAGGCGGAGAAGGCGTGGCTCAGCATTGCGAGCTCCTCTTCCCTGGAGACCTTCGTCAACCTCACCCGGACCCGGTGGCCCTTCATCCCGGTGGCCATGGCCTTCGCCCGCCTGCGCCAGGAGTTCGACGCGCAGGCGCTCGTCCTGGACCAGCTCACGGAGGTGAGCCTGGCCCTCTCCAGCGAGCACAACTACCGTCGGCTGCTCTCGCTCATCCTCTCCCGCGCTCTGCTCCTGGCGGGTTGCGACGCGGGGAGCCTCTACCTCACCATCCCCGAGGAGGAGGGCCCGCCGACCAGGCTGCTGTTCGCGGCCGTGCAGAACGACTCCAAGCCGATCCCATTCGAGGAGACCGAACTGTGGATCTCCAAATCCAGCCTCGCCGGCTACGTGGCCGCCACCGGCGAGACGCTCGTCATTGACGATTCCTACACCATCCCGCGCGACGCCCAGTACCGGTTCAACAGGGCCTACGACGAGCAGGTGGGCTACCGGACCAAGTCCCAGCTCATCATCCCCATGCTCAACCAGAAGGGGGACATCACGGGCGTCCTCCAGCTCATCAACAAGAAGCGGAACCCCTCGGCCCTTCTCGCTTCGCCCGAGGAGGTGGAGGCCGAAGCCATCCCCTTCGATGCGGCCACGCGCGGCCTCATGAAGACCGTGGGGAGCCTGGCCGCCGTGGCCATCGACAACAACCGGCTCTACCAGAGCATCGAGCGGCTGTTCGAGGGCTTCGTGCGCGCCTCGGTGACCGCCATCGAACAGCGCGACCCGACCACCTCGGGCCATTCCTTGCGCGTCTCCGTTCTCACCGTGGACCTGGCCGAAAAGGCCGGACGCGTGGAGAGGGGCCCGCTGGCGGGGCTGCGCTTCACTCCGGAGCAGCTACGCGAGATCCGGTATGCCGCCCTCCTGCACGACTTCGGCAAGGTCGGCGTTCGCGAGAACGTGCTCGTGAAAGCCAAGAAGCTGTACCCCTTCGACCTCGAACGACTCCTCACCCGGCTGGAGACGGCCCGCCTTTGCGCGGAGCGCGACCTCCTGATGCGGCAGGTGGAGCGCCTCATGGCCGGCGCAGTCCGCCCCCACGAGATGGAGGCCTTCGCGCGGGAGCTGCGGGAGACGACGGAGAAGCTGGACCGGTTCCAGGAGGTGGTCCTGCGCGCCGACGAGCCCACGGTCCTGCCCGAGGGCGACTTCTCGGCCCTGAAGGAGATCGCGGCGACGAGTTTCACGGACCGCACGGGCCGCGGGCGGGCGCTGTTGGAGCCGGAGGAGATGGCCGTGCTCTCCATTCGGAAGGGCAGTCTGAGCGAGGAGGAGCGGCTGGAGATCGAGAGCCACGTCACCCACACCTTCCACTTCCTCAAGCAGATCCCCTGGACCTCCGAGTTGAAGGGCATCCCCGAGATCGCCTACGCCCACCACGAGAAGCTCAACGGCAGGGGATATCCGCGGGGCGTGACCGCCCCGGTCATTCCGGTCCAGTCGAGGATGATGACGGTGGCGGACATCTTCGACGCCCTGTCCGCCTCCGACCGCCCGTACAAGAGGGCCGTGCCCGTGAACCGGGCCCTGGACATCCTGCGGGACGAGGCCGGCGCGGGGTTGCTCGACCCGGCCCTCGTGGAGCTGTTCATCGAGGCCAAGGTCTACGAGACCACCCGCCACCTCAGCAACGTCGCCCAGGGCTCTGCGGCGTCCCCCCCGTCCACTTACTAATCCGAGAGGGGAGGGGCTGGCCCCTTCCCTCTCCCCCGCCTTCGCGGGGGCAGGCTCAGGCTTCGGCCTCGCTGCTCTCCCATCCTCGCTTCGAAGCTGCCCTTTGCATGGAGTCAACCCCATGGGTGTCGGAGTAGTAGCGCTTCGGTACGAGGTGCGGGTGAGAAGCGGCGGATGCGAGGGGAGGGCGCCGTTCGACGGCCACGCCCCGGCTCGGCGCCCCCGCACTCCGGGCCGGCGCTCGACGGGCCCCGCCGCCTCAGGCCACGTCGATTCTGGCGGGTTTGCCGAAGTGGAATCCCTGCCCGTAGCGGAAGCCTAACTGGGAGCAGGTCTCCCCCTCTTCTTCACACTCGATTCCCTCGGCCAGCGACGTCACCCCCATGTCCGCAGCCATGCGCACCAGGGTACTCACCAGGTGGAGGCGGCGGCGGGTCGCCTCATGGATGTTGCGAATCAGCGAGATGTCGAACTTGAGGACGGTGGGCGGCACCTCGATGAGCTCCAGGAAGCGCGCCTGCCCGGCCCCGAAGTCGTCGTAGGCCACCCCCACGTTCAGCTCGGAGAGGCGGTCCCGCAGCCTCTTCATCAGAGCCAGATCGGTGACCGCCTTTTCGCTGATCTCGACCGTGATCGGGGTCTCGGGATGGGCCTCGCGTACGGCGCGAAGGGCCTCCGCGAGGTCGGGCTGGAAGGTCTCGGCGGGATGGAGGTTGACGTACAGCGTGGGATGGCCCGGGAAGGCCGAGCCCTGCCGTATCCCCTCTTCCCAGAACACCCGGCTGAGCTTGGCTCCCTGGCCGAGCCCCTCGGCGATCCGGAAGAGGGCGTTCGGGTTCGAGGGGAGGCCGGAGCGCGCGGCCCGTCCGAAGATCTCGTACCCCACCCGCTCCCGGTCCTGCAGCCTGAGGATGGGCTGGAAGAGGCACTGGACCGAGCGGCTCTCGATCAGCTCCCTCATCTGCGGCTCGTATGCCGGGAAGATGTCCTGAAAAACCTCTGCGAGCTGAAGGGAGGTGCTGGTCTCGTCCTCCTGTCCGCCGGTCGTCCTGAGAGAAACCCTGAAGGCCAGGTCCCCCACGTGCAGAAGGTCGCCGCTGCGGAGGGGGGCGGTCCTTACCACGCGCTTCCGGTTCACGAAGGTGCCGTTGGTGCTCTTCAGGTCCCTCACCTTGAGGAGCCCGCCCGCGCTGAATATCTCGGCGTGGAATCGGGAGATCTTGCTCGAGGAGAGGCAGAGATGGCAGTCCGCGTGCCGGCCGATGCAAAAGGGCAACGGCACCAGGGGGATGATCCACGACTTGCCGTCGGGGAGGAGCCCTTCCAGGTACCACTCCCCTTCGATGGGGTGGCTCTCCGGTTCCACGCTCCGCCTCTCCCCCGGACTGCCTCGCGGCCGAATGCGAGAATACTCCTGGCCGCGACCCGTTGGTCGAGCCCAAGCCCGACGAGCAGCCGGCACCTAAGTATAGGCCTCTTTTGAACCGCGAGACGGAGGCGGGCCCTCCCCGGTGGAAACGGCCCGAGTGGGCGGCTTCCGGTGCACCTCCGGCCGGTGCCGCCCCCTCATACCTCTACCAGCCCCTGCAGGGTGCGGCAGAGGGTGGGAGTGGCCCCGGCCACGATGGTCCGGCCGAAGAGGTAGTCTCCCCCGCCCGCAAAATCGCAGCAGTCCCCTCCCGCGGCCCTGAGGATGGCGGCTCCGGCGGCCACATCCCAGGGCCACAGGCCGCGCTCCCAGAACCCGTCGAACCGCCCGCAGGCAGTCCAGGCGAGATCCAGGGCGGCGGCACCGCAGCGCCGGATGCCGGCGGTGGCCAGAACCATCCGGCGAAATCCCTCCGTATAGCCGTCCAGGTGGTCCAGCTCCTTGAAGGGAAAGCCCGTAGCCACGAAGGCCCCCCCCGGATCGGTCCGGCCTGAGGTGGCGAAGGGCCGCCCATTCATCGTCGGGCCCTCTCCCTTCCCGCCGCAGAACAGCTCGTCGTGGACGGGATCGTAGATCACGCCCAGATTGGGACGCCCTCCCTCGATCAGCCCCACCGACACGCAGTAGACGGGAACCCGGTGCACGAAGTTGTTGGTGCCGTCCAGCGGGTCCACGCAGAAGAACAGGCCCTCCCGCCCCGAGGCGCTGCCCGACCCCTCCTCGGCCAGCAGGGGAACGCCCGGGAAGGCCTTGACGAGAGTGGCCTGGATGACCTCCTCGCAGGCCTTGTCCGCCGACGTCACGTAGTCGTTCCGGCCCTTTTCCTCGATCCAGGCCGGGCCTTGTGCCCTCGCCTCTTTCAAGATCCGGCCTGCGGCCTGGGCAGCCGCCACCATCGCCTCCAGATAAGCATTCATGCGTCGGGCTCCTGGGCCTCCTCCGGCGCCTTCCTACGGGCGCGAGGGTGGGCCTTGTCGTAGACGGCCTTGAGCTGTGCCGTGGCCACGTGGGTGTACTTCTGAGTGGTGGAGAGGCTGGCGTGGCCCAGGAGCTCCTGGATGGTTCGGAGGTCGGCCCCCCGGGCCAGCAGGTGGGTGGCGAAGGAGTGCCGGAGAGTGTGCGGCGAGGCGTCGCCCCCCTCGGGAAGGGCCGGCAGGTAGCGCTCCACGATGCGCTGGAGGCTTCGGGAGGTGAGCCGGCCGCCGCGCAGGTTGCAGAAGACGGGTCCGCCGGGGCGCAGCTTGCCCGCTTCGGCGCGCGCCGCCAGGTAGCCCTCCACGGCCCGCGCCGCCGGCTCGCCGAAGGGCACGATCCGCTCCTTCCGCCCCTTGCCAACCACGCGCACCAGGCGCTCGCCGAGCAGGAGCCTCTCCATGTCCAGGCCCACGACCTCGGAGGCTCGCAGGCCGGTGGCGTACAGGAGCTCCAGCAGGGCCCGGTCCCTCAGCCCCGCGAGCGTCTTGGTGTCCGGTTGGGGTGGCGCCTCCACGAGCGCGGCGGCCGCATCCTCCGTGAGCACGCGCGGCACCTTCCGCACCTGGCGGGGCGTATGCAGCGCCCGCGCCGGGTTGAAGGCGATCCGCCCCTCGCGGTGGAGAAACCGGAAGAAGCTCCGGATGGTGGCCAGCTTGCGCATGACCGTGGATTTTCCCAATCCCCGCTGGTGGAGAAATCCCAGATAGGCTCTCAGGGTCAGGGTGTCCACCGACTTCAGGTCGATGCCCGCCGGGAAAAGCGTCTTCAGGAAGGACCGGAACTGGGCGAGGTCGGAGAGGTAGTTGCGCAGCGTGTGGTCGGAGACGCGCCTCTCGTCCCGGAGGTGGGCTTCGAAGTCCTTGACTGCCTTATCCATTCTCTTCGCGCGCCTCGTCCGGCGCGCGCTCTTTCAGAACCGGTTCCAGATAAGACCGCAGGGCCCGGATCGCCTCGCCCCGGTGGCTCAGGCGGTCCTTCTCCTCCTGGGACGCGCGGCCGAAGGTCTTGCCCAGGCTGGGGTGATAGAAGAGGGGGTCGTAGCCGAAGCCGCGCCCGCCCTCGGGAGCCCTGGCGATGAAGCCGTGGACCTGTCCGCGAAAGAGGCGCTCCGCACCACCGGGCTCCAGCAGGACCACGATGGCCTCGTAGTAGGCCGCCCGGGCCTCTCCGTCTAGGCCGGCCATGCGCTCCAGCAGGAGTTCGTTGCGCGCGAGGTCGTCGGGGCGCCCGCCGAAGCGAGCGGAATAGACTCCAGGCTCTCCGCCCAGCGCGGGAACCACGATGCCCGAGTCCTCCGCGGCCACGTAGCCACCGGGAAGCAGGGCCGCATAGCCCTTCGCCTTGAGCCGGGCGTTCTCCTCGAAGGTGGCCCCCGTCTCCTCCACCTCGGGAACCGCGGGAAGGTCGTTCAGGAAGAGGAGCCTCAGCGGCAGACCCGAGAGGAGCCCTCGGATCTCGCGCTGTTTGCCTGGGTTGGTCGTGGCGAAAAGGAGGTCGGTCATGGGCACCTCAGGTCAGGAGGCAGGGGGAAGTGAAGTAAAAAGTGAAAAGTAAAAAGTGAAAAGTGAAACGTGAGGGGTGCGAGACCCGAAGGTCCGGCATCTTTGCGATCCCCCATTCCGCACTCCTTGGTGTCTTGGTGTCTTGGTGTCTTGGTGGTGCTTCTTCTTTCCGAATGCCGGGTTCACTTCTCACCCTCCCCAACGCGCCGCACGGCCGCGCCCAGGGCGGAGAGACGCTCTTCCAGCCGCTCGTAGCCGCGGTCGAGATGGTAAATTCGGCGGATCTCCGTGCTTCCTTCCGCGCAGAGGCCGGCCATTACGAGCCCGGCCGATGCCCGCAGGTCGCTCGCCATGACCGGCGCCCCGGTGAGCCCGGTGGCTCCCCTCACGATGGCGACGTTGCCTTCGACGGCAACGTCGGCGCCCATCCTCAGGAGTTCGGGCACGTGCATGAAGCGGTTCTCGAAGATCGTCTCCTTCACGGTGGAGGCACCTCGCGCCTGCGTGGCCAGAGCCATGAACTGGGCCTGGAGGTCGGTGGGGAATCCTGGAAAGGCGGCCGTGACCACGTCGGCGGAGGCGAGGCCGTCCGGACTGGCGGCCCTGATCCAGCCGTCGCCTGTCGCCACCTCGGCGCCCATCTCCCTCAGCTTGGCGAGGAGCGCCTCCAGGTGGGCCGGCACGGCGGGCGCGCAGGTCACGTCCCCGCCCGTGATGCAGCCCGCCATGAGTAGGGTGCCGGCCTCGATCCGGTCCGGGATGCAGGCGTGGCGGGCACCGTGCAGGCCTTCCACTCCTTCCACCTGAATCGTGTCCGTGCCCGCCCCTTCGATGTGCGCCCCCATGGCCGCGAGGAGCTCGGCCAGGTCGATGATCTCCGGTTCCCTGGCGGCGTTCCGCAGGGTCGTCGTGCCGCCGGCCAGGGTGGCCGCCATGAGGAGGTTCTCCGTCCCCGTCACGGTGGCCCGGTCAAACAGCACGTCGCCGCCCCTCAGCTTCGACGCCCGAACCTCCACGTAGCCGTGTTCCACGCGAACCTCTGCCCCCAGAGCGGCAAGCCCCTTCAGGTGCTGGTCGATGGGGCGGGCGCCGATGGCGCAACCTCCCGGCAGCGAGACCCGCGCCCGGCCGTAGCGCGCCACCATGGGCCCCAGCACCAGCACGCTCGCCCGCATCTTGCGTACGAGGTCGTAGGGCGCTTCGAG
>JAJYCJ010000026.1 GCA_021778515.1 Acidobacteriota bacterium | reverse complement strand
GGGCCGAAGGAGAGACGATGGTCCGCATCGGTTTTCTGCATTCCGTCATCCGCCGCGAGGAGAAGCTCCTGCTCGAGGTCCTGGCCTCCCAGTCCGGCGTGGAGGTGGTGCCCCTGGACGACCGCGCGCTGGCCTTCGCGCTTCCCGGCCGCCCGGCCGCCGTGGACCTGGTGCTGGACCGCTCCCTCACGCACTCCAGGGCCCTCTACGCGCTTCGGCTCTTCGAGAGCGCCGGCGTACGGTGCGTCAACCCCTCCCGCACCGTCGCCCTCTGCGGCGACAAGCTCTTCACCAGCATCGCCCTGGCGGAGGCGGGCATCCCCCAGCCCGAGGTCCGGACGGCCTTCACGCCCGAGGCCGCCCTCGCCGCCATCGAGGAGATGGGCTACCCCGTGGTCCTCAAGCCCTGCGTGGGCTCGTGGGGGCGCCTGCTGGCCAAGGTGAACGACCGCGACGCGGCGGAGGCGCTGCTCGAACACAAGGTCACCCTGGGCAGCTACCAGCACGGCATTTTCTACATCCAGCGCTACGTGGAGAAGCGCGGCAGGGACATCCGCGCCTTCGTGGTGGGCGGGGAGTGCGTGGCGGCCATCTACCGGACGTCGGAGCACTGGATCACCAACACGGCGCGAGGGGGCGTGGCCACCCGCTGCCCCGTGGAGGACGCCCTCGCCGGCCTCTGCGTGCGGGCGGCGCGCGCCGTGGAGGGCGACGTGGTGGCCCTCGACCTCTTCGAGGGAGAGGGCGGCTACCTCGTCAACGAGGTCAACCACACCATGGAGTTCAAGAACAGCGTGGCGCCCACCGGCGTGGACATCCCCGGGCTGATCGTCCGGCACGTACTCTCGCTCGCCCGCGGGGCGGAGAGCCTGGCCGGGGCCGCCCATGGCTAAGCTCCGCGTGGCCATCGTGGGAGCCTCCGGCTACACGGGCGGAGAACTGCTGAGAATCTTCCTCCATCACCCGGACGCCGAGGTCGTCCAGGCCACCTCGGAGCGCCACGCGGGCCGCGGCGTGGGCACGGTGCATCCCAACCTGCGCGGCCGAACCTCCCTGACCTTCAGCATGCGGGACGCCCTGGCGCCCAGCGACGCCCTCTTCCTCTGCCTGCCCCACGGCGAGACGGCTCCCGCCGCCGAGGCCCTTCTGCCCATGGCCGGGCGCGTGCTGGACCTCAGTGCCGACTTCCGCCTGCGCGACCCGGCCGCCTATCCGCGCTGGTACGGCTTCGACCACCCCAGGCCCGACCTCCTGGACCGCTTCGTCTACGGCATCCCCGAGCTGCACCGAGAACAGATCCGAACCTCGCGCATGGTGGCCGTGGCCGGCTGCAACGCCACCGCCGTCATCCTCGCGCTCCATCCGCTCTTCGCCGGGGGGATCGCCCCGGCAGATGGCACCGTGGTGGAGGTGAAGGTGGGCTCCAGCGAGGGCGGCGCCGCTTTCTCGGCCTCCAGTCACCACCCCGAGCGCGCCCACTGCCTGCGCTCCTACCGTCCGACGGGCCACCGCCACCAGGCTGAGATCGAGCAGGAGCTGGCCGTTCGCGGTCCCGTTCGCGTGCACCTCTCGGCCACCGCCGTGGACGAGGTCCGCGGCCTCCTCGCCACGGCCCAGGTCTTTCCGACCCGGCCCGTCGACGAGAAGGAGATCTGGCGTCTCTACCGGCACGCCTACGGAGAGGAGCCCTTCGTCCGCATCGTCAAGGGCCACGACGGGAACTACCGATACCCGGAGCCCAAGGTGCTCTGGGGCACCAACACCTGCGAGGTGGGCTTCGAGCTGGACGCCGCCTCGGGCCGCCTCGTGGTCCTCTCTGCCCTGGACAACCTCGTCAAGGGGGGGGCGGGGCAGGCCGTCCAGTGCTTCAACCTCATGCACGGCTTCCCCGAGACGGCTGGGCTGGAATTCCCCGGCCTCCATCCGGTGTGACGATGTGCCGCCTTCTCGCCGTGGCCTCCTCCTCGCCCGTCGACGCGGGCCGCCACCTCGATGCCTTCCGGCGCCTCTGCCGGGAAAGCCGCGAATACCAGGGCCACGGCTGGGGCTGCGCCGTCTGGCGGGAAGGGCGCTGGGAGCGGTACCGCACGGTGCGCCCCATCTGGGAGGACGACTACCGGCCCGAGGGCGAGGTGCGCGCCTTCGTGGCCCACGCCCGCAGCGCCTTCCGCGACGAGGGCATCGAGGAGGAGAACAACATGCCGTTTCTCAGGGGGTCGCGGGCCTTCGTCTTCAACGGCGAGATGCGGGGCGTCAGGCTGGGCCTCCGCGGGCGGACCGGCGCCGGCAAGCTCTTCGCCCTCCTCGGCGCCATGGACCGGGGCGACGCCGCGGAGGCCATCAACCGCACCACGGCGGTCCTCGTCCGGCGAAGCGCGCGCATCCGGGCCTGCAACTTCATCCTCGCGGAGCCGGGGCGCTTCCACCTCCACGCCCTCTTCGACGGCGAGGCCGACTACTTCACCATGGCGCAGAGGCGCACGGACGGCGAACTCGTGATTTGCTCAGAGCCCTACCCGGGGGATGAAGGCCCATGGGAGCCGTTGCCCTCGGGGACGCGGAGGGCCATTCCGTGGTCATAATCAAGGTGGGCGGCGGCAAGGGCCTCAACCTGGAGGGCCTCGCCGAGGACGTGGCGGCCCTGCGGGAGACCGTGCTCATCGTGCACGGCGCCAACGCCTGGCGCGACGAGCTCGCGGGAAAGCTCGGCGTGCGCCTGGAGGTGCTCACCTCGGCCAGCGGCTACGCCAGCGTCCTCTCGGATGAGCCCCTGATGGAGCTCATGCTCATGGCCTACGCCGGACTGCGCAACAAGCGGCTGGTGGAGGCATTGTTGCGGCGGGGCGTGTGCGCCGTCGGGCTCACGGGCCTCGACGGCGCCGTGATTCGCGGGCGCCGGAACGCGGCCATCCGCGCCCGGGAGGGGGACAAGATCGTCCTCAAGCGCGACCTCTCCGGCAAGCCGCGAGAGGTGAACGCCGCCTTGCTGCGTCTGCTCCTCGCTGAGGGCTACACGCCCGTCCTCACGGTGCCCATCGCCGACGAGAACGGCTTCGCGGTGAACTCGGAGAACGACGAGGTGGTGGCCCTCCTCCAGAAGACCTTCCGCGCCCGGTGCGTGGTCCACCTCATCGAGGCCGCGGGCCTCCTCGCGGACCGGTCGGACCCGGCCTCGGCCATCGCCTCGCTGAGCAGGGACGAACTCGCGCACCTCGAAGCCGGTGCGCCGGGCCGCTTCCGGCGCAAGCTCCGCGCCATCCTGCGGACGCTGGAGGCGGGGCCGGTGTGGGTCGCCATGGCCGACGGCCGCGCCGCCCATCCGCTCGAAGGAGCCCTGTCAGGAAAGGGGACGGTGATCCAATGACCGATTTCGCCTCCATGGAAGAGGCCCACGCCCTGCCCCTCTACGCCAAGCGCGGCATCGTCCTCGTGCGCGGGGAGAACGCCCGCGTCTGGGACCAGGAGGGCCGCTGCTACATCGATTGCGTGGCGGGCCACGGGACGGCCAACCTCGGCCACTGCCACCCCGCCGTGGTGGAGACCGTGCGCCAGCAGGCCGGCCGCCTCATCAGCTGCAGCAACACCTTCTACAGCGACGCCCGCGCGCTCTTCCTCGAACGCCTGACCGGCGCGGCGCCATCGGGCCTCGGCCGCGCCTTCCTGTGCAACTCCGGCGCCGAGGCGGTGGAGGCCGCCCTCAAGCTCGCCCGCTTCACCACGGGCCGCACGCGATTCGTCTGCGCGAGGCAGGCCTTCCACGGCCGCACCTTCGGCGCCCTGAGCGCCACCCACAATCCCCTCTACCGGGACGGCTTCGGCCCCCTGGTGGAGGGCTTCGCCTTCGTCCCCTTCAACAACCTTCAGGCCGCCGATGCCGCCGTCACCGGCGAGACGGCGGGCGTCCTCCTGGAGGTGGTCCAGGGGGAGGGCGGCGTGCACGTGGCGGACGGCGAGTACCTGGCCGGCGTCGCGGCCCTCTGCCGGGAGCGCGGCGCGCTCCTGCTCGTCGACGAAGTCCAGACGGGCTTCTGCCGCACGGGGCGCCTCTTCGCCTTCGAGCGCTTCGGCCTCGCGCCCGACCTCGTCTGTCTCGCCAAGTCCATCGCGGGCGGACTGCCCATGGGCGCCGTGCTCTGTTCGTCCGCGGTCCGGGCCGAGGCCAACAAGCACGGCACCACCTTCGGCGGCAACCCCCTCTGCTGCGCCGCCGCCTCCGCCTCCCTCGGCGTCATGGTGGAGACGCGCCTATGGGAGCAGGCCGAGCGAAAGGGCGGGGCCCTCATGGCGCGCCTCGGCGCCATCCGCAGCCCGCGCGTGCGCCAGGTCCGCGGCCTCGGCCTGATGGTGGGCGTTGAGCTCAGGGAGAAGGTGCGGCCCCACCTGGACCGGCTCGCCGCCGAGGGCGTCCTCGCCCTGCCCGCCGGCCCCAACGTCCTGCGCCTCCTGCCCCCGCTGACCATCGGCGAGGACGACCTCGACCGCGTGGCCGACGCCGTGGAGAGGGTCCTGGGCTGACCAACCGGGGGCAAGAAAGCAGGGTACTCCCCACCAAGGCACTAAGGGGAAGGAACGAAACCTAAGGGAGAATCAACCGGGAGAGGGCCGCCGCCCACGAGCCTGCCTATGTTGAGGGAAGCAGAAGGCGGCAGGGCGGCGAGCCGGCACGGCGAACTGGCAGGAAGCGGCCCGCCGCGGTGGTTGCCAAGCGGCGCCTGCTTCATTGGAGTCAAAAGAGCGCCTGCGGCTCACGGGCGCAGACCGGCCAAGGCGGCCGAGAGCGCGGCCTTCCACTCCCCCGAACGCTCCAGCCGGTCCGGTCGCACCGGGGCGCCGGGGTCAGCCTCCGCTTCCCTCAGGCGCAGAAGCCAATGGCCCACGTCGTGCCACTCGCCCAGCTTGAAACCGATCTTCGGATAGACCCCCACCAGAGAGAATCCCAGAGATTCGTGGAGGCTCACGCTCGCGGGATTGGGCAGCGCGATCACCGCCACCGCATTGTGGATGCCCATCATCCGAAGGGAGGGAAGCAGCGCCTCGTAGAGGGCGCCGGCGACGCCATTCCGGCGCTGGTTCTCCCGGACGTAGACGGCCACGTCCACGGACCAGCGGTAGGCCGCACGGTCCTTGTGCGGGCTGGCGTAGGCGTAGCCCAGGATGGCGCCCCCATCCTCCAGGACAAACCACGGGAACGACCGCCGGACCTCGGCGATGCGGCGGGCCATCTCCTCCGCCGTCGGACAGCGCGTCTCGAAGGAGATGGAGGTCCGCTCTACGACCGGCCGGTAGATCTCGAGGATTCCGCCGGCATCCTCGGCCGTGGCCAGCCGGATCACCGGCAGGGAGGCCTCTTTACTCATGGCCGCCGGGCGCCTCTCCGGCGCCCCCTCCCCTCCGCCTCGGGGCCGCGCACCCCATGCGGAGGACCGATACGCTCAGGCTTTCCGGCTTCAAGCATGGCTGGCTCCCCGGTCGATCTTAGCACCGCCCCCGCCCCGCCGCGAACGCGTCGCGGTGCCGCCCCGTGGGAGCAGGCCGAGCGAAAGGTCGTGGTTCTCATGGACCGCCGCGGCGCCTGGTCCGCTCCACCAGAGAACCCCAGAGCGCCCCCGCGCCCCAGGCCACCCCGACGGCGGGAGCCACCACCACCCAGTCCATGGCGAGGGTGACGGGCCACAGGTAGGCCGTCGGGCCGAGGAACACCAGCAGGAAGAAGAGGACCGTCAGGGAGAAATACATCCCCCCATAGGCCGCCAGGAGCAAAGGGGGACCGGCCGGCAGAAACGGGCGGACCTTGTAACCCTGCCAGCACGAGGTGGCGAAGACCAGCGCCGCGGCCAGCGCGATCCCGTGGGTTCGGGACAGGACCCATACGTCCAGGCCGCGCGGCTCCGGCCGAACCAGCAGCCACATCCCCTGCGCCGCCGCAAAGGCCAGCGCGTTCAGCCCGAACGCCCAGATCGTTCTTCGAAGCATCCTGTCACCTCAGCGGGGAGAACCCCCCTCAGCCGAAGACTCGTCACCCGTGGCCTCTGCCGCATCCCCGGGGCTATGGTCGGCCCCCACACTCTTCAGCGCCTGGGCGCTGCTGCTTTTTCCCTTCTTCTCCACGGAGGCCGGGTTGGCTACAGCCCCCGGACCATGGCCTGCATGAGGTAGGGCTCGCGGGTCATCTGGCTCACGGCGCAGGCCACTCCGCCCTTGGGGCGCCAGCCCTCGCGCATGGCCGCCGTGACCTTCTCCGCCAGCTCGGCGGCGGCCTTCTCGAAGTGCGTTCCCGTGGGCCCCGCCGCCTCGACGATCAGGATCTCGTAGTCCATCGGCCTTCTCCTTTTCAGTAATGCGCTTTTCTTCGCGCCTCCGGGCGAAAGACGAGGAGGGTGTCCATGGCCCACTGGAGGAGCAGCAGGCCGCTGCGGCCTCTGCGCCAGCGCGGTAAGGCGCCGGGCAAGTCGGAGGTGGAACCCACGTAGAGGCGCAGGGTGTAGGTCCCCGCACCGGGGGCCGTGACGGTCATGAAGGTCCGGTCGCCCCGGGAGACCACCTCGGGCACGTCGACCTCCTCCGTCCCCCGGAGCAGGACGGGGCGAAGGGTCACGCCGGGCGGCGCCTCCACTTCCAGGGTCGTGCGGGCCCCCTTCACCTCGACGGTGCAGGCGGCATCGCTCCCGAGTCGGAGGCGGTAGGTGAAGAAGGGGGCCTTCACGTAGGGAAGCTGCTCGAAGCGCGCCAGCGTGACGGGAGCCTCCAGGAGCTGCCAGCGGGGATCTTCCGGAAAGTGCGTATAGATGAGCCTTTCTGGAGGTGTGAGGAAGTAGTAGGGCTCGAACCACCGCACGTACTGGCCCGTCTCATCCACGTAGCCCGCGCCCCAGGTGCAGTCCACCAGTCGCCAGCTCCCGTCGACGCGGACCGCGTTCCAGGAGTGGTTCGGGGGCCCCGAGAAGCGGTCGCCGGCCTCGTAGCCCTCGCCCTTGGCGTAGCCGCTCACGGACACCGCCTCCAGGCCCGCCTCCGCGGCCATGGCCAGAAAGAGGTCGCTGTATCCGGCGCAGACCGCCTCTCCACGGCGGAGCACCGCCTCGGGCCTCACGTCGGCGCTTCCGCCCGCCGCCCCCGCCCGGTCGTAACGGATGTTGGCCGTGATCCAGCGGAAGAGGACCCACGCCTTCTCCCGATCGTCGCGCGCCGGCTCCACCAGATAGTCCGTCAGCGCTCGCACGGAGGTCAGCGCCCCGGGAGGGGCGGCCAGGACGTGGGCGTCCAGGGCTTCGACGATCCGCTTGCCCTCGGCTCCCGGCAGGGCGCTCTCGCGGTGGCCCGGGGGGGCGCAGGAGAGGAGCGTGGCGGCGAAGGCGGCGGCCGCGCAGGCCAGGAGGAGGCGCGGCCTCATGCGCCCCATCGGTCAGAACCCCTCATCCAGGAGCCCCTTCACCGCCTCCGCCAGCTTTTCGTAGTGGGCCGGCTCGTTGTAGAGCTGGGCCGAGAGCCGCAGGACTCTGCGGGGGAACGCGGGCCAGTAGATGACGGGCACCTCGATGCGGTGTCGCTCCCACAGGGCGACCTGGAGCGGGTCCAGGAAGAGGGGCGGCTGGGGCTTCGGCCCTGGCGCGTCCGGCAGGGGGACGGCGGCCATGGAGCCCACCATGGACTCGGGACAGGGTTCCTCGATGCGCAGGGCGTCGCAGAGGAGCCGCCGGCCCCGGAGGGCCAGCGCCCGGTTTCTGGCCATCACCTCGGGCCAACCCCCGGGAAGCAGGGAGCCGAGAAAGCGGATGGCCTCGGCCACGCAGAGGTAGGGCGTGGGATCGTGGGTGCCCGTCCAGCCGAACTCCAGGAGGAAGCGCGAGCGGTCGGCGCGGGGGGAGTTGGCCCCGTGGCTGATGACCAGCGGGCGCACGCCCGGCTGAAGGTCCCGTCGCACGTGGAGGAGGGCGGCCCCCTTCGGCGCGCAGAGCCACTTGTGGCAGTTGCCCGTGTAGTAGGCCGCCCCGAGGGAGGAGAGATCGAGGGGCAGCATCCCGGGGCCGTGGGCTCCATCCACGAGCGTCTCCACTCCCCGCGCCGCCATCTCCCGAACGAGGGCTGCGACGGGCATCACGAGGGCCGTCTGGCTCACCACGTGGTCCACGAGCAGGAGGCGCGTGCGGGGGGTGGCCCGCCGCAGGATCGCCTCGGCGGACTCCTCCGGCGAGGCGGCGGGAAAGGGGAGGGTCGCCACGACCACGCGCGCTCCTGTGCGGAGGGCGGCCTCCTCCAGGGCGTTGCGGCAGGCGTTGTACTCCTGGTCGGTGACGAGGAGCTCGTCCCCCGGTGAGAACCGCAGGGAAGCCAGGACGGTGTTGACGCCCGTGGTGGCGTTCGGGACGAAGACCACGTCGGCGGGATCGGAGCCGATGAAGGCGGCGAGGGAGGCCCTCGCCTCGTCCAAGAGGCCCTCCAGGCCGGAGCCGAGGAAGCG
Organism: Acidobacteriota bacterium; assembly: GCA_021778515.1. Lineage (GTDB taxonomy): Bacteria > Acidobacteriota > UBA4820 > UBA4820 > DSQY01 > DTPS01. The sequence goes on along the minus strand of JAJYCJ010000026.1, from coordinate 25,956 downwards.
CACGGGCTCGGTCTCCATTCGCTCCCGCAGGCCCTGCTGGAGGGCCAGCACGGGCCTGGGGCAAGCCCCGAAGGAGCCGTGGTTCAGGAAGAGGACGGAGGGATCCAGCCCCCAGTGGGTGTTGACAGCCAGGTCCGCCAGGCTCTCGTCGCTCATCGGTCCGTCCCCCGGCCCCGGCAGGGGCCTTCCTGATTTTAATATAGCAAAGGACCAGGCGAGGCGGTCGGGAAGAGGGGGCCGATGACGTGCGCCGTCACGCCCAGTCCCGGGGCTTCCGGCAGACCTCCAGCAGCCGGGCCTCCTCGCTGCCGGGTTCGGGCTCGCGGGCATACTCCCATCGCGCTTCGAGGGGCAGGGACATGAGGATGCTCTCGAGGCGCCCGCCGGTCTTGAGGCCGAAGAGGGTGCCGCGGTCGTAGAGCAGGTTGAACTCCACGTAGCGTCCCCTGCGGAGGGCCTGCCACCGCTTGTGCGCCTCAGCGTAGGGCTCGGCCCTGCGGCGCTCCACCAGCGGGAGGTAGGAGGGGAGGAAGGAGCCCGCGCAGTCCGCCGCGAAGGCGAAGAGGTGCTCCGGCGCGCGGTCGCACAGGTCGTCGAAGAAGATGCCTCCCACTCCCCGCGCCTCCCCCCGGTGGGGCAGAAAGAAATAGCCGTCGCACCACCGCTTGAACCGGGGATAGAAGGCGGGGTCGTGCCGGTCGCAGGTGGCCTTGAGCACGCCGTGGAAGTGCCTCGCATCCTCCTCGAAGAGGTACGCGGGCGTGAGGTCCGAACCGCCGCCGAACCACCAGGCGGCTAAGCCGCCGGGACCGCTCCGCTCGAAGTAACGATAGTTGCAGTGGGCCGTCGGCGCCATGGGATTCACGGGGTGGAGGACCACGCTGAGACCCGCCGCGAAGAACTCCCGCGCCTCGGCGCCCAGGCCGCTCCCGCCGCCCATGGAGCGGGCGGCCTCCTCGCTCAGGGTGCCGTGGACGACGGACACGTTCACCCCGCCCTTCTCGAAGACGGCTCCCTCCTGGAGGACGCGGGTCACCCCGCCGCCGCCCTCGGGGCGCTCCCACCGGTCCTCTCGAAAGGGGGTTCCGTCCAATCGCTCGATGGCCAGGCAGATCTCGTCCTGCGTCCGGCGGACGAGGGACTCCATGTTCCGGCGCATGGTGGGAATCGCGTCCATGGTGGCCTCCCATCCCTCTTTAGCCCAGTGAAGGCGTCCTCGACAAGGCCCCCACCGGGCGATGGGCGGTTGGCCCTTGCGACTCGGCGCGGCGCGCCCCTTGGCTTGACTTTCGGTCCGCGGGCTTCGAGAATCGGTTCGTGATGGATTGACAGGAAAGCGATCGCCGGGGCGGTGCGCCGTCCCGGACCCATGTGACGGAGGCGATCCATGAAAGGGAATGCCAAGCTTCTCAAGGTCCTCAACGAGCTGCTCGCTGAGGAACTCACCTCGATCAACCAGTACATGGTCCACTCGGAGATGTGCGACAACTGGGGCTACGGCAAGCTCCACAAGGCCATCGAGAAGCAGGCGATCGACGAGATGCACCACGCCGAGTGGCTCATCGGCCGCCTGCTCTTCCTGGAGGGCGCTCCCACGGTCTCCAAGCTCAACCCCATGAAGATCGGGCAGAGCGTGAAGGACATCGTGCTCAACGACTACGGCGCCGAGCTGGACGCGGTGAAGGGCTACAACGGCGCGATCAAGCTGGCCGTGGAGGCGGGCGACAACGGTTCCCGCGACCTGCTCACCAAGATCCTCAAGGACGAGGAGGCCCACGTGGACTGGGCCGAGCAGCAGCGCGACCAGATCCAGCAGATGGGCATCGAGATTTACCTGAACAAACAGACGGAAGGCGCTTGAACGAGGCCGGTGGGCGGCGGACCCCCTCCACCGCCCACCGGACGCTTCCCCATGAAGACGCAGCGAGGTCACACCGGCCGCCAGGGGACCGAGAACCCTCTCAGGATCGGTGTGTCGGCGTGCCTGTTGGGCGAGGAGGTCCGCTTCGACGGCGGCCACAAGCGAGATTCATTCGTGACGGAGGTTCTCGCCCCGTTCGTGACCTTCGTTCCCGTCTGTCCGGAGGTGGAGATCGGCCTGGGTATCCCGAGGGAGACCCTCCGGCTCGTCCGCAGCGACGATGGGCTGCGCCTTCTCATGCCCAGGAGCGGCCGGGACCTCACCGAGGCCATGAGTCGCTACGCCGCCGCCAAGGCCGCCGAGATCGCCGGCATGGACCTCTCCGGCTACGTCCTCAAGAAGGACAGCCCGAGCTGCGGAATGGAGCGCGTGCGGGCCTACGACCGGAACGGCGTCCCCACCAAATCCGCCCGGGGGCTCTTCGCCGAGGCCCTCCTCGCGGCCAACTCGCTGCTGCCCGTGGAGGAGGAGGGGCGGTTGCGCGACCCCTGGCTGCGCGAGAATTTCATCGAGCGGGTCTTCGCCTTTCGGCGGCTGAAGGATTTCTTCGCGGGCCCCTTCACCCTGGGCGATCTGGTCGCCTTTCACTCCCGCGAGAAGCTGCTCCTGCTGGCCCACGAGCCGGCGGTGTACGAAGAGCTGGGGCGGCTCGTGGCCCACGCCAAGGGACAGCCCCGGAACGGGCTGGCCCGGACCTACCAGGGCGGCTTCATGGCGGGGATGGCCAAGATCGCCACGACGCGCAAGCAGACCAACGTCCTCCAGCACATGCAGGGGTATTTCAAGAAGGTGTTGAACGGCGCGGAGAAGGCCGAGCTCGCGGCGCTGATCCAGGATTACAGGGCGGGCCTGGTCCCGCTGGTCGTGCCCCTCACGCTCATCAGGCACTACGTGCGGATGCACGGGGTCGAGTACCTGCAGGGACAGACCTACCTGGAGCCCCACCCCAAGGAGCTCATGTTGCGCAACCACGTGTGAGGGTCAGGGCGCGTCTCCGGCCAGCTTCCGAAGGGCCTCCACCTGCTCGCGGGTACCGATGACGACCAGCACGTCCCCCGGCTGGATGGTCCGATCGGCCGGGGGGTTGAACTCGTAGCCCTTTCCGCCCCGGCGAAGGGCCACCACGAGGGCTCCCGTGCGCCGCGCCACCTCCGCCTCCCGAAGGCTCTTGCCATCCAGGTGGGAGCTTCGGCGGCAGAGGGCCTCCTCCACCCTCAGGACCGATTCGCGGTCGCTGCGCATCTCGTCCAGGAAGGTCACCACCGCCGGCCGGACCATCTCCGAGGCCATCCTCAACCCGCCGATGGAGGAGGTGCAGATGACCGCATCCGCCCCGGCCCGCATGAGCTTGGGACGGGTCTCCTCGTCGTCCGCCCGGGCCACGATGCGAAGCTGGGGGTTCAGGCCCCGCGCCGACAGAACCACGAAGAGGTTGTCCTTGTCCGTCCCCAGCGCCGCAAAGAGCCCCTTGGCCCGCAGGATTCCGGCCTCCTGCAACACCTCGTCGCTCGTGGGGTCCCCCTCCAACATCAGGACCGTGGAACTGCCCTTGAACCGGTCCGCCAGGTGGGCCAGATTCTTCTCCACCAGGACGAGGGCCCGCCCCGTGGCCTCCAGCTCTTCCAGGATGTACTCTCCCACCCGGCCCGCGCCGCACACGATGTAGTGTCCGGCCAGCTTCTCGATCTGCTTGCTCATCTTCGTTCTCCAGAGCAGGTCCCGAAGTTCCCCCTCCACCACGAAAGCCGTGAGCGTGGACACTCCGTAGAGCAGCGTCCCCATGCCGCCCAGGATCAGGACCACCGTGAACCAGCGGCCCGAGGCGTCCAGGGGGTGGACCTCGCCGTACCCCACCGTGGCCAGGGTGATGACCGTCATGAAGGAGGCGTCCTGGAAGCTCCATCCCTCCAGGGCCATATACCCGGCCACGCCGACGGCGTAAACCAGGACCAAGAGGCCCAGCGCCAAGGCCAGCTTCTTCAGCGCCACGTTTTTCCGCATTCCCGCGCTCCCCGTTCGGACGATTGTACCCAAGAGCCGCCGGAAGTGAAAATATCTCGAATGGAAAACTGCGAAATCATGCCTGCCCAAAATAGGCCGCCTTGGCGGCTCCGAACCACGGCTGGATCTGAGCCGCGCCTTTGGCGCGGCGCTTGGGCCTGGTCCGGGCGCGTCCACGCGAGCGTGGCTTCGCTCCGGAAGGCAGACCCCTCAAGTGCGGGTTGAATTTGTTCTGGACAGCCATGCTTCGAAATAGAAGGAGGCTCCCGTCCTTCCCCTCGCCACCCTCTCCTCCCGTCTCCGTTCTCTTGTCCCTTGTCCCCCGCAGCACGGCCCCTCGCGTTGGACCTCCTTCTCCTCCGGACGTACACTGCTCGCCTCGAGCACGGAGGGTTGACATGAGCCCACGCCCGTTCCACAGCGCGACGGTTTCCCTGGCGATCACCGCTCTCCTCTGCGTGGGCGCTCTCGCCGCCGCTCCGGGCCCCGCGGGCGCGGCAGGCCATGCGGCGGCCAATCGAAAACTCCTATTCGTTCACAACGGGAGCCTCCGGCTCTGCGTGGAGGTCGGCGGGGAGGGCTCGCCGCCGGTGATTCTCGTGCACGGGCTGGCGGGCGATCTCACCATGTGGGACGCCCAACTGCGCCACCTCTGGAAGAGCCGTCGCGCCGCTGCCCTGGACCTGAGGGGGCACGGCCGCTCGGGGCGGCCCTCCGACGGGGACTACTCCATCCCGGCCATGGCCTCCGACGTGCTGGCCGTCGCCGACGCCCTCGGGATGAAGCGTTTTGTGCTCGTCGGCCACTCGCTGGGCGGGTCGGTCATCCTGGCGTGCGCGCAGGAGGCGCCCGAACGGGTGGCCGGCCTGCTCTTCGTGGACCCGGCCGGCGACCTGACGCGCCTGCCCAAGGAGCGGCTCGATGCCATGCTGGAGCGCATGAAGGCGCCGACCTACCTCTCCTTCATGCGCGGATGGTTCGGCGCCAACCTGACGGAGGCCAGGGGATCCACCCGCCGGAAGGTCTTCGCGGATCTGGACCGCACGCCGCCCGAGGTGGTGGCGGCCTCCTACGCGGGTCTGGCCCGCTTCGATCCGCTGCCGGCCCTGCGCGCCTACCGGGGTCCCATGCTCACGGTGATCCTGCCGGGGAGCGATCGCCCATCGAGCTTCCAGAACCTCGTCCCCGACCTGCCGGCGGTCAGGCTGCGCGGCCTGAGCCACTGGCTCATGATGGACGATCCCAAGGGTTTCGACCGGATCATGGATAATTTCTTGGCCCGAATCGGGTGACCGGCGCCGTCCGTCGTGCGGCCCGCGAAGGGCGCCAAATGGTCAGCGCCGCGATCGCCGGTGGATGGCCTTGGCCTTGGACCGCCCATGGCGGTGGGTGGAGATGGGCCGCTTCGGGGACTTCCGAATCACCCTGCGCCTGGGCCGGTGGTACCGGCGTCTGGGTGCCGGCCGGCTTAGAACCTCTTTGGCCTCGTGGGGCGTGGGGTCCACCAGGACCGACTCGCCTCCCTCGGCGCGGAACTGGTCGAGGTACGGCATGGCCAGGGCCTGGGGCTTGGGAAAGGTGGGCCAGGCGGCCTGTTTCGGAGGGGCGCTGGCGGCCCCTGGCTCCTCGAGGGACACCTCGGGAGTCCAACACGGGTACTTGAAGTGAAAGTCCAGAAAGGCGATGGTGCGGCTCCAGGCATCCTCGCTGGCGAGGGCATCCCAGCCACCCAGCGTGTGAAGCGTGAAGCCATGCCCGATCTTGGGATAGATCACCACGTCCACCGGCTTGGCCGCCAGCCGGAGCTGCTCGAAGGCCTCCAGGGACCGCCGCACAGACACCGTGCGGTCGTAGGTGCCGTGGAGCAGGAGGGTGGGCGGCATGTGCTCTTCTGCCTCCGGCATGAAGCCGGGCGAGATGCCGCCGTAGAAGGCCACCACCGCCTTGACCCTGGGGTCCGAGGGGGCGTAGTTCAGCGCCAGAAAAGCCCCGAGGGAGTAACCGACCAGGCCCATGCGCGACTCGTCCACGTCGGGCAGCGTGGAGGCCAGCGTGAGCGCGTCGCCGATGGTGCGCATCCAGTCCGCGCGGGTTCCCCGGCTGTGGTTCTTCCGCCCCCTGTCGTAATATTTAACGAAGAGGCAGACGTATCCGTTGCGCGCCAGGTCCTCGGCCATCTCCACGTAGTGCTCCTCGCCCAGCCTCGGGTTGCTCCCGTGGAGGAGGATCACCGCGGGGTAGCGCCCGGGCACCTTGGGCCGGTAGATCTGCACCAGCACCGAGTCGTGCCCCGACCGGAACCGCTCGCGCGTCTCCTGGACTGGGGAGGAATCTGGGGCCTGGCCCTCGCGAGGCGCCTCAGCCAGGTCCGTAATGACCACCGGAGCGCTGGAGAGCTGCCTCACGGGGCGGTCCGTTATGCCGTGGAGCGGGGGCGGCGGAGGCAGGGTGGGGGCGTTGCGGGAGAACCGGTCCTCCTTCTCGGGGGCGACGGCCGGAGGGATCTGAACCCGCGCGGAGCCGGCGGCGGAAGCGGCGCTGCCCTGCGCTCCTTCCGTGCACACGGGTCCGACCACTGGAGCGGCTTGAGGGGGGAGAGGCTGGGCCGCCGGGCAGGACGACGCCGCGAAGGCGGCGGCGGTGAGGAGCAACAGCGCCCAGGGGGTCCAGCGTCTCTTCAATCCACGTTCCTCCGCCGCGGGTCCACGGCGGTGGACCCAGCCACGTTTTTAGCCCGCCGGTGCACGGAAGTCAAGGCGGATAGAGCCTTTCCATTGACAACAAAGGACATCCCAGATAGAATGCGCTCTCTGGTGGAGGCAAGGCGCTTCGCGCCGCGAAGGGATGGGATCGAACCGGGCTGAGTCACCGCGTGGGATCTCCGCACTCGTCGCCTCCTTCATCGTCATCGCCAACATGGTGGGCACGGGGGTCTTCACGAGTCTGGGCTTTCAAGTGAGCGCCCTCCCGTCACCCCTGGCCATCATGGCGCTTTGGGTGGTGGGCGGCCTCGGGGCCCTGGCCGGGGCCCTCTGCTATGGAGAGATCGGCGCCATGATGCCCCGTTCCGGGGGCGAATATCACTACCTCTCCCGGATCTACCACCCGGCCGTCGGCTTTTTGGCCGGATGGGTCTCCCTCACGGTGGGATTCGCCGCTCCCGTGGCCCTGGCCGCCATGGCCCTGGCCGCCTACGCTTCGAGGCTGGTGGCGCTGCCACACCCCACGCTCATGGCGGCGGCCGTGGTCGTGCTGATCTCCGTGATCCACAGCGCCGGCCTGAAGGCGGGCGGCCGGTTCCAGTCCCTGTTCACGACCGCCAAGATCCTTCTCATCCTGGCCTTCTCGGCTCTCGGGTTCGTGCTGGGACATCCGCAGGCTCTCCAGTGGGCGCCCACGGCGGCGAGTCTGGGGCTCATGGCGAGCGGGAGCTTCGCCGTCTCCCTCGTGTTCGTCTCCTACGCCTACTCCGGCTGGAATGCCTCGGCCTACGTCGCGGGCGAGATGGCCCACCCGGAGCGGGACCTGCCGCGTTCCCTGCTCCTCGGCACGGCGGTGGTCATGGTGCTCTACCTGCTCCTCAACGTCGTGTTCCTTCGCGCTGCCCCCATGAGCGAGCTCTCGGGCCAGATCGACGTGGGCAACATCGCCGCCCGGCACCTTCTCGGTCCCACGGGAGCCAGCCTCATGGGCGGCCTCATCGCGCTCGGACTGGTCTCCACCATCAGCGCCATGACGTGGGCGGGCCCCCGGGTGGCCCAGGTGATCGGCGAAGACGTGCCGATCCTGCGCCCGCTGGCGACGCGAAACGGCGGGGGAGCACCCTACCTCGCCATCCTCTTCCAGCTCATCCTGGTGCTGGCCATGCTGGCCACCTCCTCCTTCGAGAAAATCTTGACCTACCTGGGATTCACGCTCGCCCTCTGTACCGTCCTGACGGTGTTCGGGGTCTTCGTATTGAGGGTAAGAAGCCCCGAAGCGCCGAGGCCCTACCGGACCTGGGGATACCCAGTCACCCCCCTGGTCTTTCTGGCCATCAACGGCTGGATGCTGGTCTACCTTCTCCTCCATCAGCCGCTCCAATCCCTGGCGGGGCTCGGCACCATTCTGGCCGGGGTGCCCCTCTACTTTCTGGCCGGCAAGAAGAAAGGATGATAAGGGTTCCCATGAAAAGATCCGTGTGCGGCGTCGTTCTTCTCCTCATGGTGGCCGCTTTCGCGCTCTCCTGCAGTCGCCACCATGCCCCGGCACCCACCCAGCGCCCCACCCAGACACACGGCCCCGCTCCCGCGGCCAAACCCGAGCCCGCCGTTCCGGCGAGCCAGCCCCAGCCTCCATCCGAAAGCCGCGCCGAGGAGCTGACGGCCAACGCCCGCCTCCTGGCGGGGTTGCCCGTGGAGGGGCCAGGGCCTTGGGCGGCCATTCAGGAGCGCCCCTCCTGGCAGGCCCACGCCAAGGCCATGGGCGCGCTCTGGAGGCAGGACGATGCGGCGCGCCTGTCGAAGGTTCGCGCCTTCGCTCAGGCCCGGCTGTCCAATCTGAACGACGCCTCGTCAACGGTCTTCTACCCCTTCGGCGGGCCGGATGCCCTCTACCCCACCGCCCTGTTCCCCAAGGCCGCAACCTACGTGCTGGTGGGGCTGGAGCCCGTGGGGAGGCCGCCCGACCTCGCCTCGCTCTCTCACCCCGAGTTGGAGGCGAGCCTGAAGGCCATGCAGCAGTACATCACACCCATCCTCCAGATCAGCTTCTTCCGCACCGACGACATGGCGCAGGAGCTCCAGAACAAGGGGGTCCTCCCGATCCTCCTGGTTTTTCTCGCCGGGACGGGGCACCGGATATGGGACGTGGAGCCCATGGCCGTCGGCCCAGACGGCGCCCTCGCCCCCTCTTCCTGGGAGGCGAAGCCCAGGGCCGTGCGCGTGGACTTTTCCGCCGGAGACGCTCACGAGCGCCAGACGCTTCTCTACTTCTCCCAGGACCTCTCGGACGCCGGGCTGAAGAAGCGTCCTGAATTCGAGGCCTACCTGGCGAGGCTCGGCAGCCCCGTCACCTTCCTGAAGGCCGCCTCCTACCTCATGTACGAGCCCTGGTTTTCTCGCATTCGCGCGGCGATCCTGGACCGCTCCTCCGCCGTTCTCGAGGACGACTCGGGCCTTCCTCTCAAAGCTTTCCTCGCCAACGAGTGGAACCTGACTTTCTTCGGCACCTACACGGGACCCATCCATCGCTTCAAGAATTGCCTCCAGCCCAACCTGCAGCAGGCTTACGCGGAGGGTTCCGCCCTTCCCCTGCCCTTCGGCATCGGCTACCAACACATCGCCGGCCACTCCAACCTCATGCTGGCCGTCCGCAAGCGGTGAGGCGCCGAAGGGCCGTGATGAGGTGATGATGTGATGCCCAGGGGAACCCGCCGGCGGTGGCCTCCGCGTCCCTTGTCTGCCGCCTCCGCGCTTGCCCCTGAGCCGGCTCCCCTGCTATCCTCGTGCACTCTCAGGAGGGTCCCATGCCCCAGGTGATCCGGCTGGCCCACAGCCCAGACTCCGACGACGCCTTCATGTTCTACGCCCTCGCCCAGGGGCTCATCGACACCGAGGGCGTCACCTTCATGCACGAGTTGGGCGACATCCAGAGCCTCAACGAGCGGGCCCTCAAGGGTGAGCTGGAGGTGACCGCCGTCTCCTTCCACGCCTACGCCTACCTCTCGGATCTCTATCTCCTGCTCCCGCACGGCGCCTCCTTCGGGGACGGCTACGGCCCCATGGTCATCTCGGCCTCCCCCATGCCCGCTTCCGACCTCCGGGGATTGAAGATCGCCGTGCCCGGCAGGATGACCTCGGCCTTCCTCGCCCTCCAACTCTTTCTCCCGGAGTTCGAACCGGTCTTCATGGAGTTCGACCAGATCCTCCCGGCCGTGAAGGCGGGCAGGATCCAGGCGGGACTCATCATCCACGAGGGACAGGTCACCTACGGGCGGGAGGGGCTCCACCGCGTGGTAGACCTGGGCGCCTGGTGGAAGGAGCTCACGGGGCTCCCGCTTCCCCTCGGGGGCAACGTCATCCGCCGGGACCTGGGGCCCGAGCTCATCGCCAAGGTGAGCCGGCTGCTCCACGCCAGCATCGAATACTCCCTCAGCCACCGGCGCCCCGCCCTTGAATACGCCATGGCCTTCGGACGAGGCCTCTCCACCGAGGAGGCGGACCGCTTCGTGGGCATGTACGTGAACGACTGGACGCTCTCCTACGGTCAGCGCGGCAGGGAGGCCGTCCGGCGCCTGCTGGCGGACGCCTTCGACGCGGGCCTCATCCCCCACCGGGTGGTACCCGAGTTCTCCGAGTAGATCTGCTTCTCGCTTTTCGCCGGAAGCGAAAAGCCGCGTCCCGGCGCCTCCGGCGCACCCGTGTGGGGCGGGCGGATCGCAACCGCCAGGCAAGGCTGCGCCTGGGGCCCGAGGAGCGGCTGGGGGCCTGCGGCCGGAGCCGAGAAGGGAGCCCACCGCGAGCCACTCCATCTCGGCCGAGCCCCCTCGGTTGACAGCCTTCGGGATGGGCTCCCATAATGCCTCCGGGGAGGCCATGAAGACCAAGGTTCTGGTGGTGGAAGACAACAGCGCCATGCGGAGCCTGATCGCCACGGCTCTGGATCAGCATCTCAATCTGGACGTGTACGAGGCCGAGAACGGCTTCTCCGCCCTGAAGCTCATCCCCGACAACGAGTTCCAGCTCATCCTCACGGACATCAACATGCCCGACATCAACGGGCTCGAACTCATCACCTTCCTGCGGCAGCACCCCGTGTACAGCCAGGTGCCCATCCTGATCATCTCGACGGAGGCCGGGGACGAGGACCGCAGGCGGGGGCTGGCCATCGGCGCCAACGGATATCTCACCAAACCCTTCACGGAAGGCGAACTCGTCGACCTCGTCCAACAGCATCTCCCATGACGCGGGCAGACGAGCGGACGGCCTCCCAGGCCGGGAGCCCTGACCCATGGTAGACAAGAGCCAGGCCAAGGCGCTTCAGGATTTCGTGGTGGAAGCCGAGGAGATCCTCGAGAGCCTGGCGGAGGACCTGGAGAAGGCCCAGGAGCAGCACGAGTCCGCCGGCAAGGTCAGGCCGGACCTCCTGAACAAGGTGTTCCGCGAGATGCACTCCCTGAAGGGCCTGGCCTCCATGTTCAACCTGGAGCGCATCACCACCCTCAGCCACGACCTGGAGAGCCTGCTGGACAAGATCCGGATGGGCAAGATCAAGGCGAGCCCCCGCCTCTTCGGGCTGCTGAACGACAGCAGGGTGGTTCTCAAGACCCTCGTCTCCGAGGCCCCTTCGGGGAGGGAGAAGGCCCCGATCGAACTCCTCCTGGCCCGCATCGAGGGCGAGGTGGACGGGAAGCCGGTGGCCTCGCCGGCGGCTCCCGGAGGGATCGCGCTGGACGAGGCGACGCTGAAATCCCTGACCGAATACGAGGAGCACCGCCTCAAGGAGAACATCGAGGAGGAGAACCACCTCTTCTCGGTGCAAGTGGGCTTCGACTTCTCCGACTTCGACACTCGCCTGAGGGCCCTCTCGGAGCACCTCTCCGAATCAGGCGAGGTCATCTCCACCCTCCCGGTGGCCGATCCGAACCTCCCGCCCGGCATCCACTTCCGGCTGCTTTTCGGCACCCGCCTGAGCCAGGCCCAGGTGACCTCCCTCGTGGCCGACGTCCACGGAATGGTAGCCGACCTCATGCCGGCGGCGGCCTCCGCGCCCGAGCAGGCCCCTGCGGAGGAGCCGGGCGATCAGGGGGTCCCCGAACCGCACGAGGCCGATTCGGAGGATATGCGGGGCATCTCCAACACGGTGAAGGTGGACATCGAGAAGCTGGACACCGTCATGGGCATCGTGGGGGAGCTCAACCTCGTCAAGAACTCGCTGGAACTCCTGGCCACCAACCTCCGGGCCTCGGGGGGACAGCAGGAGTTGTCCCAGGAGCTGCTCAAGCAGGTCCGCAGCATGGACAAGAAGCTGGGCGAGCTCCAGCGCGCCATCATCGACATCCGGCTCGTGCCCATCGGCCAGATCTTCACTCGGCTCAACCGCACGGCGCGCAGGCTGGCCCGCCAGGCGGGCAAGGAGGTCTCGGTTCAGCTCTACGGCGGCGAGACGGAGCTGGACAAGATGATGATGGATGCCCTGGTCACGCCGCTCATCCACCTGATCCGGAACTCCATCGACCACGGCCTGGAGCCGCCGGAGGAGCGCCTGCGCGCGGGCAAGTCGGCGGAAGGGCTGCTGGCCATCAGCGCCTACCAGAAAGGCAACTCCATCATCACCGAGGTCACGGACGACGGCCGCGGCCTTCAGGTCGAGAAGATCCGGCAGGCCGCCCTGAAGAAGGGGCTCGCGGACGCCAAGCAGGCCCTCAGCGCCGAGGAGTGCATGGAGCTCATCTTCCTGCCGGGATTCTCCTCCGCCGAAACGGTCACGGAGGTTTCGGGCCGCGGCGTCGGCCTGGACGCCGTGAAGGCCGACATCCAGACCCTCAAGGGCAGCATCGCCCTCTGGTCGGAGCCCGGGAAGGGCACGACCTTCCAGATCACGCTCCCCATCACGCTGGCCATCATCCAGAGCCTCATCGTGCGCTGCTGCGACCAGTCCTTCGCCATCCCCATCTCCTCCGTGCTGGAGACCTTCCGCACCAGCGAGGCGGAGGTCCAGAGGGTGGACCAGAAGGAGGTCTACAACCTTCGCGGCGTCACGCTACCGCTCCTCCGGCTCGAGGACCGCTTCCGCCTGACCCGCGCGGAAGAGAGGAAGGGCGACAGGATCTACGTCGTGGTGGCCCGGCGGGGCGAGAAAGCGGCGGGAATCGTGGTGGATGAGCTGGCGGGGGAGCAGGAGACCGTCGTGCACCCCATCGGCCAGAGCCTGGGGGCGGTTCCCGGCGTCGCCGGGGCCACGGAGATGGGTGAGAACCAGGTGATCCTGGTGATTGACACCGCCAGCCTCCTCTCGACCGTCGAGTCGGTGCGCGTCTGAAGCGGGAGGGCGGGTGTACAAGTCCTTTTTCGGCCTGAAGGAGCGACCGTTCGGCAAGACGCCCGACCCGCGCTTCCTCTACCTCGCCCCACAGTACGACGAGGCCCTCGCGCGTCTTCAGTACGCCGTCGAGGAGCGGGAGATCGCGGTGCTGACCGGCGAGATCGGCTGCGGGAAGACCACCCTCTCACGCGCGCTCATGGACCAGAACGGCAGGGACCGGATGGTCCTCATGGTGAATCCCCGCCTGACCCCCAACCAGTTTCTGCGGGAGCTGGCGCTTCGCCTGGAGCTGGAGCCGAGATACTATCGGGCCGACCTGCTGGACGCCATCTCCGACCGCCTGTTGGAACTGCATCAGGAGGGAAGCGGCGTGGTCCTCATCGTGGATGAGGCCCAGCTCATCCCCGGCAAACCCACCTTCGACGAGCTGCGCCTGCTCTCCAACTTCCAGTTGGACACGGTCAACCTCATCGCCATCCTGCTCATCGGCCAGCCCGAGCTCCGCCAGCGGCTCAAGCATCCGGCCTATGCCGCCCTGCGTCAGCGCGTCGGCATGTGGTACCACCTGGCGCCCCTCTCCCCCCAGGAGACGGAGCGGTACGCCGTCTACCGGCTGGAAGTGGCCGGTGGCAGCTCCGACGTGTTCAGCCCCGCGGCCATGCGCGTCATATACAGGCACACCCATGGCATCCCGAGGCTCATCAACAACCTCTGCACCAACGCGCTCCTCACCGCCTTCGGAAAGGAGGAGCGCCCCGTCACCGAGAGGACGGTCGAAGAGGCCGCCTCGGAGATGCACCCCTAGTGTGCCGTCCCAGAGGTTGGTCTGCACTGGAAGCGGGTGACAGACGGCGCACGGAGGGATGCGGAGAGGAGGCCTCCCCGCTCTTTCGGGGTGACAGCCCGCCGCAGGCGGGCGCCCCAGGGGCCGAGCCCCTTGGAAAGGGCTGTGTTGCGGGAAGAGACCATTGCAGGCGCGAGACGGGGAAACACCACTAGGGGGGTACTCCCATGGCAGCAGGCGGACGCCGCGAAAGCAGGGGGATGGACGCCCTGCAGGCCAATCTGGGCCGCTTCTTCAGGGATGCCTCCCTGCTGCGGCAGGCCCTGACCCACCCCTCCGCGGCCGCCGAGGAGGGCCAGCCACGGATCCGCTCCTATGAGCGGCTGGAGTTCCTGGGCGACGCGCTCCTGGGCTTTGCCCTCGCGGAGTTCCTCTTCGACCGTTACCCCCAGGAGGAGGAGGGGGTTCTCTCGCGGCTCCGGGCCTACTGGGCCAGCCAGCCCGTGCTGGCGGGCGTGGCCCGCGAACTCGGGCTCCAGGCCTGCATCTGCCTGGGGGCCGGCGAAGCCAGGGACGGAGGCGCCGAGAAGGACCGCATCCTGGCCAGCGCTCTGGAGGCCCTGCTCGGCGCCGTCTATCTGGACGCCGGGTTGAAGCCCGCCACCACCCTCGTCCGGCAGCTCTGGGCCCCCGCCATCCGGCGCCAGGGGCTGGCCGTCCTCCTGGAGGACGCCAAGACGAACCTCCAGGAGAGGAGGCAGGCGGAGGGGCTTCCCCTTCCCGTGTACCGAAGCGAGCCCTCTCCGGACGGAGAGGGATTCACCTGCACCGTTCTTATCGATGGCCAGGCCTCGGGCCGAGGGTCGGGCCCCACCCGCAAGGCCGCCGAACAGGCCGCCGCGCGGGAGGCGCTCTCCGCCCTGGACCGCGGGTAGCCGGCCGCCGGCGGCAGCTTCTCGCGATCTTTACTCGATCCCCACGAGCTCCACCTCGAAGATCAGCGTCGAATTCGGCGGGATCGCGCCGGGGAATCCCCGTTGTCCGTAGGCCAGGTCCGGAGGGATGATGAGTTTGCGCTTGCCCCCCACGTGCATGGTGGAGACCCCTTCGTCCCACCCCTTGATGACCATCCCCCTGCCGAGAACGAACTTGAGCGGCTCGCCCCGGTCGTAGGAGCTGTCGAACTTGGTACCGTCGGTCAGCCACCCGGTGTACTGCACCAGCACCGTCTGGCCGGGCTTCGGGACGGGCCCCGACCCGACCTTCAGGTCGATGTACTTGAGGCCGGACGGGGTGGTGACCTCCCGGGGCTGTGCCTTCTCCGCCGCCTCCTTCTCGCCTGTCTTGGGGTGACCGCTCTGGGATGCCTGCGCCAGGGTCGCCAGGGCCAGGCCGGTGAAGAGCATCAACAGAATCGCACGTTTCATCGAGGGCTCCTTTCCTACCCAAATTCCGCAATTGAAAGGGCGTTGCCTTCAAGAAAAGCTGTCGTTCGCCAGGGAAAACAAGTTGTCTACTCGGCAAGGAGGGCCGTTCCCTCCCCGCTCCACGGGCCAAGCCCGTGGAGCCTCACCCCGCCCTTGGTGCCCTCTCGCCTTTGCCTCGAGGGCGCCCAATCCCTTCATGGGTGAAGAGGGCCTCTTCTTCAATGGCTTGTCCCACCTGCTTTCCACGTCCTTTCCCTCGTTCCATCGCGGGATTGGGGTTCCCATGAAGACGGCGGCGCCCCGATCGCGGGGGCCGCTCCGTCCGGTCGTCACGGCTTCAGGGTGCGTCCAGCGGGGCGCCGCACGCCGGCTCCGAGACGCAACCGTTGAGCTCGGGCTCCAGCGTCGCGTGGCCGATGCCCCAGTGCTCCAGCAGGAAGGTCCTGACCTCGCTGAAGCGGGACTCCACGGCGGCCAGCCCTGTCTCCTCCACGCTCATGTGGGCCGTCAGGACGCGCTGCCCGGGTCCCACCTCCCAGACGTGCACGTGGTGCATCCGGACGGGCGCAAACCGCGCGTTCACCCCCGCCACCATGTCGTCCACATCCAGCCCCTTGGGCGTAGCCTCGACGAGCATCCCCAGGGACTCGGTGACGATGGAGAAGGCCGACAAGAGGACCGCGAAGCCGACCACCAGGGCGGCCACGGGGTCCAGGTAGGGTCCCACGCGGGTGTGGGCGAAGAAGGCCGCGGCCACCACGGCGAGCGATGCCAGGGCGTCCTGGAAGAGGTGGAGGAAGGCGCTCTTCACGTTGAGGTCGCTCTTCTCGTGGTCCCAGAGAAGCCAGACTCCGCCCAGATTGGCCAGGACCGCCAGGGAGGCCACGGCGAGCATGAGGCCCGCCTTGACGGGGTGAGGGTGCAGGAGGCGGAGCAGGGCTTCCCTGGCGATGAAGGCCGTGATCGCAAAAAGGGCAAGGGCGTTGCCCAGCGCGGCCAGCACCTCCAGGCGCTTGAGGCCGTAGGTGTGGCGGGGGCTGGGAGGCCGCCTCCCCAGGCGCCGGGAAACGATGGCGATGACCAGAGCCGCCACGTCGCTGAGGTTGTGGAGGGAGTCGGCCAGCAGCGCCAGGCTTCCCGAAAGGACACCGGCCGCCGCCTCCGCGGCGGTGATCAGAACGTTGAGGGCGGCGCTCAGCCAGAGCCGCCGGTCCAGGGACCGCGCGGGATCGCTCGCCTGAATCTGCCGGTGCGCGTGCATGGCCGTCCTCGTCCGGCGCCGTCGTCAGAGCCGCCGAAAGTTCAGTATAACAGAGGGCCGGCTTGGGCCGCGGGCCTTCAAGCCCAGCCTGACTTGTGAGATCCTGGCGGGGTGATGGAGTCCTCGAGCACCCCGGCCGTTCTGGTCTTCGAGCACGCCCCCTCGGAGGGGCCAGGGCTCATCGGCGCGGCCCTCCTGGGGCGCGGGATTCCCTTCCGCCGCGTCCGCGGATATGCGGGGGACCCCATCCCCGGGACCCTCTGCGGCACCGCCGGCCTGGTGATCATGGGCGGCCCCATGAACGTGGATGAGGAGGGCCGCTTCCCCTTTCTGCGAGAGGAGAAAAGGCTGATCGAGCTCGGCCTGAGAGCCGGCCTTCCGGCGCTGGGGGTGTGCCTCGGCAGCCAGCTCCTCGCCCAGGTGCTCGGGGCCAGAGTAAGCCGGGGCATCCGGCCCGAAGTGGGCTGGCTGCCCGTGAAGCTCCTGCCCGCGGCCGGGTCCGATCCGCTCTTCTGCGCGGCGGCCGAGCCCGTGGTCTTTCACTGGCACGGTGATCGTTTCGACTGTCCTCATGGAGCGGTGCCCCTCGCCCGCTCCGAGCTCACCGCCTGCCAGGCCTTCCGGTACGGTGCCGCCCACGGCCTGCTCTTCCACATGGAGGTGACCCCCGCCGCCGTGGAGGCCATGGCGTCGGCGTTCCCGGGCGACCTGGCCGCCGCCGGACTCTCCCGCCAATCCCTGGCCATCCAGACCCAGGCGCACGCGAGCGCCCTAGGCCGGATGGCGCGGGCCGTCTTCTCGCGCTGGGCGGCGCGGGTGCGACGGGAGGTGACCCTCCGGGAGCGGGCGGTGCCCGTTGGCCGGGAAAAAATGGCCCTCGAACCGGAGGAGTAGCCCATGGCCCGCGAGGAGACCCCATCCAAACCCGTTTTTGAAACCTCGGTCCACTATCTCCTCGGCGAACCGGCCTCGGAATCGGGCGAGGGACAGCTGCGGCTGGACTCGGAGGCGATCATCCTGAGCCCCCTCATGGGCACCCCGATCCGCGTCAGCCTGAGGGACGTCCTCGACGTGTCCCGGGGAGACTACTCCCTCGCCATCCGCCTGCCCTCGGGGGGGCCGCTCGTCCTGACCCAGCTCGGATACCGCTACGAGGACTGCCTGCGGGAGCTGGCGGCCCGGCGCGGAGAGCTCCTGCTGGGCGATCTGCTCATGGATGAGAAGCTGGTGGAGGGCGGGTTCCGGGGCGAAGCGGCGCGCACCTCCTCCGGCGGGGCATCGGAGGAGCTGGGGCCATCGGAGCTGAGGCTTTACGAGACCGGGCTCGTGGTCCTTCCTCCGAACGGAGAGCCGGTGAGGCTTCGATACGCCACCGTCCTCGAAGTCCGGCCAGAGGAGTATGCCCTGCGGATCGGCACCTCGGAGGGAGAGAGCTGGACCTTCTCCAAGATGGGGCCGAGGCAGGCCGCCTTCCAGCGAGCCCTGGGGGGGGCCATGGCGGCCCTGGTCCAGCGGGACGAGGCCCTCCTGAAGGACATGGCCCCCCACGCCGACCCGCTGGTGATCCGCCGCGCGGCGAGGCTCATGGCGGACGGCAGGGCGGCATCGCAAGCGGACGTGGAGGCGGTCTCCCCCGACCTGTGGCGGGAGCTGGCTGCCCGCGTGAGCGCGTGCGACGACTTCGGATGCTACGCCCACCTCAAGGAGCTGGCCCGGCCGGGCCGGCTGCGCCTCGGCTTCAAGCGCGGTCTGATGGGGGAGGTGACCGGCGAGGTCATCTGGATCCTGGCTCCCCTCTTCAGCAGCGATCCGTCCGCACCGGGAAACGCGGTCGCTCTCGAGGCCGTGGCGGGCGACGTGGCCGGCAAGGCGACCTACTTTTTCAAGCTCATGGACCGGCGGAGGTACGCAGGCGGCCTCTCCCTCCCCCAAATCGAGACCGAGGCGGAGCGCGCCATGGACGCCCTTGCCGACGCCCTGGCCGCCGTCAACTTCCGGCGCGAGCCGCTCTACCTCTCGGAGCAGGCCCTTCTCCGGCCCGAGTATCGGAGGTACGGCTTCGCCGTAGAGCGGATCGCGGCCCTGAGGTCCGCCAGGAGCGCCTTCGTAGGCCGGGTTCTCCACCGCGATCCGGAACAGTGGAAGAGGGACGTGGAGACGATCCTGCGCTTCAACGTGACGAGAGACGACGAGACGGCTCGCTGGAGCGCCTCGACGCCGGACGACTAGAGCCGTAAAGTTCTGACGCCCCAAGGAGGCAGCCATGCCCGGTTATCAGCACCCCTGCCGCTACTGTGAGGCCTTCGTCCCCGCCGACGCCGCGGCCTGCCCGTCCTGCGGGCGGATCAACCCCACGGGGCCCATGCGCTGCCCCCGCTGCCGCATCCCCGTCCAAGTTGGCTCCGTGGCCTGCCCCGGTTGCGGCCTGAGCCTCGCCATCCGCTGCCCGGCCTGCGGCGAATCCACTTTCTTCGGAGATTACTGCGAGCGATGCAACGGCCGGCTCACGGTGCGCTGCGCCAAGTGCGGAGCCGAGCAGCCACCGGTGGGCCCCAATTGCGTGAAGTGCGGCAAGCCCCTACAATGGGCTCACGCGACGCACACCTGAAGCCGTCACGAGGACGGCGGGAGCGAGATCGAGGAGGATCGGCCATGTCCCTTCAACCCTTCACCCGGAACTTCGAAGACAACAGCACGGAGGCCGGATTCCAGTTCACCTTCTTCTGCGACCTCTGCAACGACGGCTACAAGAGCTCCTTCACCGAGTCCAAGACCTACCGCAAGGCCGGGCTTCTGCGCGGCATCGGCCGCGGGATCTCGGTCCTCTCTTCGATGGCCGGCTCCAGCGTCGGCTACAACATCGAGAGGGGGACGAACATCCTGAGCGAGCGGTTCGAGGGCATGAGCCCCGAGTGGCACCAGGAGCACGAGTCCGTCTTCCGCCTCGCCCAGAACGAGGCGCAGGGGCACTTCCAGCGCTGCCCCCGCTGCAAGAAATACGTCTGCGAGAGCGACTGGAACGAGCAGGAGGGGCTCTGCGTGGGGTGCTCTCCCCGGATGAACGTGGAGGTGGCCGCGGCCAAGGCCACGAAGATGGTGGAGGACATCCAGGAGAAGGCGCGCCAGACCACCGTCTTCACAGGGGAGATCGAGAGCAAGCAGACCCTCTGCCCCAAGTGCGGCAAGCCCAGCGGTGAAGGGAAGTTCTGCAACAACTGCGGGACCCCGCTCTCCCTGGCCAAGTGTCCGAAGTGCGGGACGCCCAACCAGGCGGGCACCAGGTTCTGCGGCGAGTGCGGGCAGCGCCTCGGCTGAAGCCTTGGCCGAAAGAAAACCCACCCCCTGATCAGGAGTGACGAGACGGCGACGGCTCGCGGGCGGCGGAGAGCCACCCCTTGAGCAGGGGCTCGGTGGGCATCCACCCCTGGACCAGGACGCGCCCGTTGAGAAGCAGCCCGGGAAGCTTTTCCACTCCGGCCGCCCGGATGGCGTTCTGGTCGGAGAGTTCTAGGATCACGGCCTCCAGCCCCAGCTCCTCCACGGCCTTTCGGACCATCGCCTCCAGCTCCATGCAGCGGCTGCAGCCGGGGCCGACCACCACCACTTCCAACATCCCCCCCTCCTCGCGACACCCGCCTCGGGTTCAGGAGCGGAAGTATAGGCGGATCGAGTACGGATCGGCCGAGAGCATCCCTGCCTGAGGGCCGTGTGGGGTAGCTGCCCCACCCCAGCGGGTTGACTTCGTGCCGCCGTCGGGGCGTGGGGCCTGCCACGCTTCAGTGCATCCTTTGGTAGACTTCCCCTTCATTGGCCTGCGTGGCCGGGAGGCGGGAGTGAGCGACGGTACCCGTTTCGCTGTGTTCCTGGGCATCGTGTTGGGCGTGTGGACCGGCATGCACCTCTTCCTCCTCTGGCGCCTGTGGGACCTGCCCCTCATGGCCGATGCGGGAATCCGCCGTTGGGCCCTCCTCCTCGCAGCGGTCGGATGGCTCAGCTATCCCCTCGGCCGCCTTCTGGTTCATACCCGGTCTTTTTCTTGGGCACCCGCGGTGGAGCTGGCGGGAGCCATTTGGATGGGGTTTCTGTTCCTTGCGGTGATCGCCCTTCTGGCCGTGGATCTGCCCACGGGGTTTGGACACCTGTTGCCCTCTTGGAGCATCCCCCTCCGCCTGACCGCCGTGGCGCTGGCTCTGCTCCTATCGGCCGCGGCGCTCATCCAGGGGCTGCGGCCTCCCACCGTCCGGGAGCTGGAGCTCTCCCTGCCCGGACTGCCCCGCGAGAGGGACGGGCTGGTCCTGGTGCAACTCTCCGATCTCCACCTGGGATCTCTCCTGGGCAGGAGATGGCTGGCGGAGCGGATGCGGCAGGTGGACTCCCTGCGGCCCGACCTCCTCGTCATCACGGGCGATTTGGTGGATGGGGACCTGACCGCCGTGGAGCCCCTCGTTCCCCTGCTGCGTCAATGGCACGCCCCACTCGGCGTCTGGGCCGTGACCGGCAACCATGAGTTTTACGCCGGGCTGGAGGGCTCCGCGACTCTCCTGAAGGGCGCGGGGTTCCACGTGCTGCGCGATCAGTGGGAGGAGGCGGCTCCGGGGCTCATCCTCGCCGGGGTGGACGACCTGACCGCCCGGCGCCAGTTCGGCCTTCGCGATCACCCGCTGGAGAGAGCCCTCGGGGGACGCCCGCCGGGAGCGACCCTGTTCCTCTGCCACAGCCCCCTGGAGGTTCAGCGCGCCTCCGAACTCGGCGTGGGGCTCATGCTGTCGGGACACACCCACGCCGGCCAGATCTGGCCCTTCGGGTATCTGGTCCGCCTCTCCTACCCCTATCTCGCGGGCTCCTTCCGCGTCGGGGGAATGGAACTCGTGGTGAGCCGGGGCACCGGAACCTGGGGGCCGCGCATGCGGCTCTTCCATCGCTCCGAGATCCTTCGCATCACCCTCCGAACGGCCTGAACGACGCGCGGCCACGGAACGACCCTCGGATGACACATCCTCTCACCCCGGGTGACAAAGAGTGACCGCTCCTGGACTAACTCCATGATTGTGTTCCAGTTACAGATGGCATAGCGTTTGCTTTTCCTATCGCCTAACGTGCTGAGGAGCCGAGCGATGCGCCGTGGAGGGGACGGATTCACCCTGATCGAGGTCCTTATCGTGATGGCGATCATCGCCATCCTGGTCGCCATCCTCGTTCCCAACTACCAGATGGCCATGAACCGGGCCCGCCAGAAGCGCGCCATGGCGGAAATGCACGGCCTGGCCACCGCCATCACCTCTTACACGACGGATACGGGCATGGTCCCGCCGGCCGACACGACCTGGACCAATTCCGACTCTGCCATTCCCGTATCCGCCATCGTCCCGTACTACATCATCAAGCTTCCCAACCCCGATCCGTGGTCCCACAAGTATCAGTACTCCACCACCACCGACAACCAGTACTTCGGCATCCGGTGCCTGGGCCTCGAGGGGGTCCCTGACAGCCCGGACCTGTCCGCGCTGCTGACTTCCGAACCAGTCCGCACCGTCTGCTTCGAGAACAACATCGTCTGGGTGAACAGCGGCTTCGCCTGGTGGCCCGAGGGAATACAGACGCAGTGCTACTGAAGGGCCGTCAGTCCACGGGCCCTGCCGCGCCGGCTGAGATCCCATCGCCCCCGCTCTCGAGCGGGGGTCGTTTTTCGGACGCCAGCTTTTTCCCTGCGATAAGGCCCACTCCGGACGGCCTCCGGGACCTCAGCCGATGGCCCGGGGGTGGGTCATGGTGTGCGGGTCGAGGATTTCGTTGAGCTTGGCCTCCGACAACAGATTCCGCCGGAGGACCAGTTCGCGGACGGGCACGCCACTGGCCAGCGCCTCTTTCGCCACCTCGCCGGCGGCCTCGTAGCCGATGTAGGGGACCAGGGCGGTCACCACGGTGATGCTGCGCTCCACCAGGACCTTGCAGCGCTCTCGGTTGGCCGTGATGCCCTCGATGCACCGCTCGCGGAAGGTCTCGGCCGCCCGGGTCAGCATGTGGATCGACTGGAAGAGGTTGAGGGCGATGAGCGGCTCGAAGGGGTTGAGCTCCAGCTGGCTGGCCTCGGCCGCCATGGAGACGGCCACGTCGTTTCCGATGACCTGGAAGGCCACCTCGCTGATCACCTCGGGGATGACGGGGTTCACCTTGCCCGGCATGATGGAGGAGCCTGGCTGCACGGCGGGAAGGTGGATCTCCGCGAAGCCGGCCCTCGGCCCCGAAGAGAGCAGCCTCAGGTCGTTGGCGATCTTGGAGAGCTGCACGGCGATGCGCTTCAGGATGCCCGAGACCTCCGAGTAGTCGCCGCTGTCCTGCGTGGCCTCCACGAGGTTGTCGGCCGTCTGAAGGGGAAAGCCGGTGATCGCCGTCAGCTTTTCGCAGACGAGCCCCGCGTAGCGCGGGTCCGTGTTCAGCCCCGTGCCGATGGCGGTGGCCCCCATGGAGATCTCCTGCATCAGGAACTCGGCCCGATCGAGCGCATTCCGGCTCTCCCGGATCATCACGGCGTAGGCGTCGAACTCCTGCCCGAGCGTCATGGGCACGGCGTCCTGCATTTCCGTCCTCCCGACCTTGAGGACGTCGTCGAACTCGACGCCCTTGGCCGCGAAGGCGTCGCAGAGGGCGGACAGCGCCTTCTTGAGCCCCTCGAGATCGTACAGGACGGCCACCTTGATGGCCGACGGGACCACGTCGTTGGTGGACTGGGACATGTTGACGTGGTCGTTGGGGTGGCAGTGGCGGTAGTCGCCCTTGACCTTCCCGAGCAGCTCCAGCGCGCGGTTGGCGATGACCTCGTTGGCGTTCATGTTGGTGGAGGTGCCGGCACCCCCCTGCATCATGTCCACCACGAACTGGCCGTGCCATGACCCTTTGGCGATCTCGTCACAGGCGGCCGCGATGGCCTCGGCCACCTCCTCCTTCAAGAGACCCAGCTCCATGTTGGCCAGAGCCGCGGCCTTCTTGACCTCCGCCAGCGCCCGGATGAAAGAGGGGAACTGCGCGAGCGCGAGGCCCGTGAACTGGAAGTTCTCAAGCGCCCGCTGGGTCTGGATGCCGTAGTAGGCGTCGGCGGGCACCCGCAGTTCGCCGAGCGAATCTCTTTCCGTCCGATAAGGCCGGTCGTTCTGTCCGGCCGCCTGACTGCTCATGAATGTCCTCCCTCGGTGGTAAGGCATCCCCGACCCCTCGCTCGGGGGCCGGCTCAGAATCCGTAGATCTCCCCGTACTTGGTCTGCAGATAGGAGAGCGCGGGCTGGACGGACAGGGGTCTGCCCGTGACCCGTTCGCAGAGATCGGGCGCGAGGTAGCGGCGCCCGTGAACGTGGATGTGCTCGTTGAGCCAGCCCTTCACGACCCTCAGCTCGCCCGCTTCGAGCCGCCGGTCCAGGTCGGGCAGGTCGCGCCGCATGGTCTCCATGAACTGGGCGCCGAAGAGGTTCCCCAGGGCGTAGGTGGGGAAGTAGCCGATGAGGCCCGCCGACCAGTGGATGTCCTGCAGGACGCCCTCCCGGTCCGTGGGCGGCTCGATGCCCAGGAAGCTCTTCATCTTGGCGCGCCAGGCCTCGGGAAGGTCGGCGGCTTCGAGCTGGCGGTGGAGCAGGGCGCTCTCGAGCTCGAAGCGCAGGATGATGTGCAGGTTGTAGGTGACCTCGTCGGCCTCCACGCGGATGAGCGAGGGCTCGCAGACGTTCACGGAGCGGTAGAAGGTCTCCGCGTCCACGTCGTCCAGCACGCCCGGGAAAGCCTCCCGAAGCTTGGGATAGTAGTGGCTCCAGAAGGGTCTCGACCGGCCGATGAGGTTCTCCCACAGCCGGGACTGGGACTCGTGGATCCCCAGCGAGCAGGCCTGCCCCGACGGGTCGCGGAACCGATTGGGATCGAGCCCTTGCTCGTAGAGGGCGTGGCCCGCCTCGTGGATCATGCCGAAGAGGGCCATGTTCAGGAAGTGCTCGTCGTAGCGCGTGGTGATGCGCACGTCGGCGAAGGTGCCGCTGGTGAAGGGGTGGGCCGAGCGGTCGAGGCGCCCCGCGGCCCCGTCGAAGCCCATGTCTCGAACCACCTGGAGGCCGAAACGCTCCTGCGCCTGGGCGGGGAACTGGCGCTTGAGCGCTTCCTGCGTGGGCTTGTGGCCGGCTCCCTGGATCCGGTCGAACAGCGGGATGAGGCCGTCCCGCAGTTGCGAGAAGACGGTCTTCAGCGTCTCCTCGGACATCCCCGGCTCGAAGTCTTCGAGGAGGGCGTCGTAGGGGTTGGGCGTCCCGATGGCGGCGGCGGTCTGTCGGGTCAGGTCGAGGACCCGCTCCAGGTGCGGCCGGAAGCGGGCGAAGTCGGCGGCCTCCTTGGCCTCCTCCCAGGCCACCTGCGCCAGGGCGCAGGCCTTGGCGCGCTCAGCCACCAGATCGGGAGGGATCTTGACGGCGCGGCTCCAGGCGCGCTCCGCCTCTCGAAGGTCGGCCTTGAGGTCCTCATCCAGGTCGTTTTTCGCCTTGAGGCTGGCGATCAGCTCGCCCAGCTCCGGGGCCGTGAGCATGGAGTGGACGACGCCGGCCATGGCGGCCTGCTGGAGCCCCCTCTGCTCGGCCCCCTTCCGCGGCATGACCACCTGCTGGTCCCAGTCCAGGAGCTGTTGGACCTCGGTGAGGTCGTGAATGAGGCGGCACTTCTCCCTGAAACGATCCACCTTATCGGCCATGGCTTCTCCTCATCGCTTCTCGCGGGCCGGTTCGCCGGCCCTTAGCACGGTGATCCCCGGCGCCCTTGCCGCGCCCCTCAGTCGGAGAAGGGGTCCCACGGGGGCAGCACCACGGGCTTCTGGTCCGCGAGCTTGGCCAGCTCGGGCGGCACGAACTTGCGGTTCACGAGCATCTCGAAGACGTGGGCGTCGAACCAGGAGCTGGTGATGGTCCAGTAACCCTCCCGTCCGCGCTTGTCTCCCCAGGAGTTCTCCACCTTCCACTTGTCGGGCTTGCCGGCGGTGACGTTCACGCCGATGAAGACCATGCAGTGGTTGGGGGCGTCCTGCAGGTAGGCCAGGGCGTCGGCCTTGTCCATGGAGAAGTTCACGCCGAAAAGGTCGGAATAGTCTTGAATCCCTTCGTCCCAGAGCCCGGCCGCGTTGTCGCGCTGGACGGAGGAGTTGCAGCAGAACCAGACCGCCTCGTCCGCCAGGATGGACTTCATGGCCATGCTCTCCATCTCGTCGGTGGTCACGTTCACCGCCTGCATGTCGGGGGCGTCCGCCATGTCCCGGTTCCACGCGAAGCGCAGCGGCACGTGCATGGGTTTCCCCGGGTAGTTGACGAAGCGCAGGTAGTCGTGCAGGCTCACGCCCACCCACTCCTTGTAGAAGCTCTGCGGCGTGTAGGTGTGGGGCTCGGAGACCTTGTGGTCCTTGTCCTCGTAACGCCAGGTGAACTGCCGGGGAGGCTCGCCCAGGCAGAGCACGAGGATGCGGTAGACGTCCTTGAGCACCGCCATCTTCTCCTGCCGCAGGCGGGCCACGTCGGCCCCCGAG
>JAJYCJ010000123.1 GCA_021778515.1 Acidobacteriota bacterium | reverse complement strand
GTCGCACCAGACGGAGCTGCGGGAACGGTTCCTCAAGGAGACGGGAACGGACCGATACCGTCTCGAGGAACTGGAACGGGAGTACCAGCAGACGCATGGTCTGGGAGATGGTGAGGAGGAGCGGAAAATCGGAATCTGAGACGCTGCGAAGCGAGGCCGGGAGCAGTGCCCCCCCTCCCGTCAGTCACGCCTGCATCCTACCGGCCGAAGGTGCCTATGAGTTCCCCCATGGCCAGCACGTGGTCTCTCATGGCGGCCAGGACCTGAATCTTGGAAGCCCCGGGACCGAGTGCGAGCGGCTCATCCAGCGCGTAGACCTTGAAGAAGTAGCGGTGTGGTTTCCCGGGGGGCGGGCAGGGGCCCCCGTAACCGGTTCTATTCCAGCCGTTCATCCCCTGCAGGGCGCCGCCCGGCAATGGGGAATGGGGAAGGACGCCGGCGGGCAGCCCCCTCTCCGTGGCGGGGAGGTCGTAGAGCACCCAATGGACCCAGGTCCCCCCGGGGGCGTCGGGGTCATCGCAAATCACAACGATGGACCGGGCTTCGGGGGGCAGCCCCGACCACGTGAGGGCGGGTGAAAGATCCCCCCCCGTGCACGTGCACTTGCGCGGGATGGTCCCCCCGTTGGAAAAGTCCGGCGAGGTCACCGTAAGCCGGGCCGGCAGCTTTCCGGCTTGGGCCGCGAAGGCGACCGCGGCCCAGAGCGCCGCACCGGCCGCCATCCAAAACCAAGTCTGTCGCATCATCGAGCCACCTCCCTGTGCCGGTATGGGGTGTGCGCCGCCCCTTCTCATCGCCTGAGAGCAGGATGGGTCGCCATCAGGCCATTGAACCAGGCCAGAAATTCCGCGGGGTTTTTGTAGCCCGTGAATCGTCCGAGCTCGCGTCCGTCGGGGGCCAGCAGGATGACGGTGGGAAGGCCGGGGATGCCGAATTGCCGCTGAAGAGATTGGTTGGCCCGGGTGCTTGAGGTCATGTCCAGCCGGACAGGGATGACCCCGTTCAAGGCGGCGCGCAGCTCCGGGGAGGGCCAGGTCGTTCGTTCCAGTTCCACGCAGGCCACGCACCAGTCGGCGCGAAAGTCCAGAAGAAGAGGGCGGTCCTCGGCCCTTCCCTGGGCCTGGGCGCTGGCCAGGTCCGTGGACCAGCCGACCGGCGACGGGCGCCCCGCAGAAAACTCGCTCGCGGGAAGGAGCCAGACGACGGCGAGAAGCGCCGCACAGGCGAGAACGATGCCGGAGATCCGCATGGAAATCGTAAAGAAGTGGCGGCTGCCTCCGAAGGCGAGGAAGCCGGACAGGAACCCCAGGGTCAGCCCGGCGACCAGCCAGAATAGGAAGGGTGTCAGATAGAGGCCCGCAAAGTAGAAGCCGGCGGCCAGGATCAGGACACCGAAGACGATACGTACGCCGTCCATCCACGTTCCGGACTTGGGCAGGGAGGCGATGACCCCCGAGAAGGTCCCGATGACCACGAAGAGCAGGCCCATGCCAAGGGCGAAAGAGAAGAGGTAGAGGAATCCCAGGAGGACGGAGCCGGTGGCGGCCACGGCCACCAGGATGGCCAGGATGAGGGGCCCGACGCAGGGGCTGGCCACCAGGCCGGAGAGCGCGCCGATGGCGAAGGCGCCGACAAACCCCTTGCCCTTTCCCCGCTGCTTGGTCTGCTCGATGCGGTTGGTCAAGAAGGCGGGGGTCTTGAATTCGAAGAGGTTGAACATGGAGAAGGCCAGGAGGAAGAAGAGGAGCGCGATGGGGACTCCCACCCACGGCGTCTGCGTCAGCGTCCCGAAGGTCTGGCCCGCCTTGGCGGAGACGGCGCCGAGCGTGGCGTAGACCACGGCCAGGCCCAGTACGAAGGCGAGCGAGAGAAGGAAGCCGTGGCTTTTGCCTCGGCCTTCGGAGCGGGAGCCGATGTACGCCACCGTGATGGGGATCACCGGATAGACGCAGGGCGTGAGGCTGGAGAGGATCCCGAACAGGAAGGCCAGGAGCAGGGCGAAGGGGACGTTGTGCTGTGCGACGGAGGTGAAACGCTCCTGATAGGACTTCCCGGCGGGTGCCTCTTGCGCTTGGGGGGCCCGGGGAGGGTGAGCCCCATTGCTGGAGACGGCGGCGTTGGCCCGGGATGGAGGCGCCTGGGCCTGGGGGGGCTCGGGTTTTTCGGGGAGAGAGCTGTCCCCCTGCCCGCTGGCCCGCGTGGCTTCCCCTGAAGAAGATGGAGGCGGAGCCTTCGAGAGAGCCACGGGGAGCGAGAAGGGCACGCTGTCCTTGGTCGGAAGGAAGCAGACCTTCTCGCCGTAGTCCTGACAACCCTGCCAGTGCAAGGTGAGCGAGCCCTCCAGTCGCTTTGCTGGAAGGGGGCCCAGTGTCACCGGTAGGGTCACCGTCGAGGTGCCCCGCAGGACGGCCCCGCCTTCCTCCGGTGTGCCCTTGGGGTAGACGGGCGTGCCGAAGGTGACTCCCGGCAGGCTGGGAAGGCTGACCCGAAGATCTTTTCCCGCGAAGATGTGGTAGCCGGTGGGCACCGAAACGGTCAAAACGAGGGAGCCGCTGCCCGGAGCGGGCAGGGGCGACGGCTTGGCCGCTACGCTGGTCTGGAGTTCGGGGGGGACAGGCCGGGAGTCTCCGAGGGGGCCCGAGGAGGCGAAGGCAGGGATGGCCAGCAGCAGGGCTCCGCTCAGGGCGGTCAGCCCCCGCCGGATGGCAGCATGGATCATGGCAGATCTCCTGTGGTGTCGTTGGCGGTCAACTCCCGATACAAGCGCAACAGGCGTTCGGTGATGGGTCCGGGCAGCCCCGCTCCGATGGCGCGGCCCTCGATCTGGACTACGGGCATGATCTCCTTCAGGGTCGAGGCGAGAAAGGCCTCCTCGGCCTCATGGACCTCTTCCGGACGAAGAGGCCGCTCCGCGCAGGGCAGGCCGGCCCGAGAGGCGAGCACGAGAACCAAGGAACGCGTCACGCTGTCCAAAATGCCGGCCGCGATGGGGGGGGTCACCAGTTGGCCCTTCAGGACGAGGAAGAGAGAGCTGCTGGCCCCCTCGGCGAGCCATCCTTCCCCATTGAGGAGGATGGCCTCGAAGGCGCCCCTGGCTTCCGCCTCTCGCCGCGCCAGGATCAAATCGGGGCTCCCGTTGACCTTCACGGCGGGGTGGAACCCGCCGGCTGGCGTGCGCCGAAAGCGCGAGAATATGCAGTGCACGCCTCGCACGTAGAGGGACGGGGAGAAGGGCGGCAGGGGCGAGGCGTAGGCGGTCCAGCTGGCCCCCACGGGCGCCTGCGCCTCCCAAAGCGGAAACCGCTGACCGGGGCTGAATACCACCCGCAGGCAGGATTCCGCGGGGGCGCGGAGGGAGGCGAGGCGGCGGAGCGCGGCGGCCAGCTCCTCCCGCGGCGGGGCAGGATACCCCATCCGGAGGGCCCCCGCTTCCAGGCGGTCCAGGTGCGCCTTCAGAGAAAAGGGGCGGGCGCCATAAGTCCGCAGGGTCTCGTAGAGGCTTGTCCCCGTCAGGTATCCGAGGTCCAAGGCGGATACCTTCCCCTCCTGCACCGGGAGCGGTTCCCGGTCACCCTGCACCCACGTCCAACTCTGCTCGTCTCGCATGGCCTGTCCCGGGGGCAAATCCCCGCCTCAATCATACTCTTCCTCTTCCCGGCGGATGGCCTTCCAGGAGGGGACCGTTGAGAGCGGCCAGGCAGATACTAATCCCCCAAATCCCGCGATTGAAATGCGGGTGGCTTTGGCTATGGTTCAGGTTCACGGAGGGAGACATTGTCTCTTGGACGGGGAGGGCCAAGGGCTTCTCTCTCCGATTCGCAGGCAAAGCCTGACGAATCGTCGCGTTGCCCTCCGGGGCCCCGCCCCACGGGCAAAGCCCGCTGGGGCCCCACCCCACCCTTGGGGCTTCCTCCCCCGGATCAAGTCCGGGGTCGGAGGCAACCCAAATCCCTTGGCGGGTGAAAATCGCCTTCCACGGAAACTACCATCCATGAGCCTTTCGGAGCCGCTCCAATATCCAATCGCGGGATTTGGGTAATCCGAGAGGGACGGGGTTGGCCCCTTTCCTCTCCCCCGCCTTCGCGGGGGCAGGCTCCGCTCGGCTGGGCAAAGCCCACCGCGGTGGGCTGGTTTCGCAAGCAGGCCCCCCCGCCTTCGCGGGGGCAGGCTCAGGCTTTCGGCCTCGCTGCTCTCCCATCCCCACTTCGAAGCTGCCCTTAGCAAAGAGTCAACCCTACTGGTGTCCCATTGGTATGTACCTTCATGCATCACCATGTGCGGCCAGATGGTGGGGCAAGTAACCCTTTTTCCGACCTTGATCTTGGGAAGTCGCATTACCTCGGCGATGCGGGACTACAATGCCGGGCTGATGGGCCCGATGCGATAGGCAAAAAGGCGCGGGATCAGGCGGGTTGCGTCCGGGTTCAGGGAGGAAGACGATGCACGTCATGGAGAAGATCAAGGCGAAGGCGCGCTCGAATCGGAAGCGGATCGTCTTGTCGGAGGGCATGGACCAGCGCATGGTTCTGGCGTCCGTGCAGGCAGCCCGGGAGGGGTTGGCGGAGGTCACTCTGCTCGCCACGGATGCCCAGGTGAAGGCGGCGACCAGCGGGGACCTGGGTGTCTTGGCTGGGGTCGAGGTGGTGGATCACACCGCTTCGCCCCTGATGCCCGAGTTTATCCAGGAGTACTACGGATTGCGCAAGAGCAAGGGCATGACCGAGGAAGAGGCCGCCAAGACCATGCGGGACAATGTCTTCTTCGGGGATATGCTGGTGCGGAGGGGGCTGGCGGACGGGTGCGTGAGCGGGGCCTACAACACGACGGCCCTGGTGACCAGGGCGGCCCTCCATCTTTTGGGCACGGCTCCCGGAATCAAGACCCTCTCGAGCTGCTTCATCATGGTCCACCCCGATCCCCAGTTCGGCGAGGGGGGGCTCATGATCTTCGCGGACTGCGCGGTTCTTCCCTTCCCCGACGAAAACCAGCTGGCCGACATCGCCATCGCCTCGGCGGCCAGTGCCAGAGCCTTCTGCGACATGGAGCCGCGCATCGCCATGCTCAGTTTCTCCACCAAAGGGAGCGCCAAACACGAAAACCTGGACAAGATCCTGCGCGCCCTGGCCATCGTTCGCGAGCGCCGCCCCGATCTCCTCATCGATGGAGAACTGCAGCTCGATGCGGCCCTCGTTCCATCGGTGGGAAGCCGCAAGGCGCCCACAAGCGCCGTGGCGGGGAGGGCCAACGTGCTCATCTTCCCCGATCTGAACGCGGGCAACATCGTCTACAAGGCGGTGGAGCGCCTGGGCCGGGCGGAAGCCATCGGGCCCGTGCTCCAGGGGCTCGCCAAGCCCGCCAACGACCTCTCTCGAGGCTGTTCCGTGCAGGATATCGTGAATGTGGCCGCCATCACGGCAGCCCAGGCCATCGGATAGGCGCCCGAACGCACAAGAAAGGGGGCCAGGGCGTGCGCCACGGTGCGCACCGGCCTCGGTGGCCGCGGCGGGCGGCCGTGATCAGGGGGGCTCCATCCCGGCCCGGGACCTGGAGTCTCTCTCTGGAGGAAGTCATGAATACCCTGGTCGTCAACTGCGGCAGTTCGTCCCTCAAGTACCAGCTCTTCGATATGGCCCATGAGACGCTGGTGGCCAAGGGCCTGGTGGAGCGCATCGGATCGGACAACGCCACCTTGAAACACGACTCTCTCGGCGTCGGCAAGATCACGATTCGATCGGGCATCCCCAATCACGCCGTGGCCGTGCACGACATGTTCGACGCCCTTACCGACGGGGAATACGGCGTCATTCAGGACGTCAAGGAGATCGCCGCCATCGGTCACCGAGTGGTCCATGGCGGAGAGAAGTTCCATGACTCAGCGCTGTTGCGGGGCGAGGTCGTGGAGGCCATCCGGGACTGCATCCGCTTCGCCCCCCTCCACAACCCGCTGAACCTCATGGGCATTGAGGCCTGCCAAAAGTTCAGCCCCACGGTTCCGCAGGTGGCGGTCTTCGACACGGCCTTCCACCAGACCATGCCCAAGCACGTTTACCTGTACGCCATTCCCTACGAGTACTACCAGAAGCACGGCGTCCGGCGGTACGGTTTCCACGGGACCTCCCACCAGTTCGTGGCCAATCGGGCCGCCGAGATCCTGGGCCGGCCCCTGGCATCCCTGAAGATGATCACGGCCCACCTGGGCAACGGCTGCAGCATGACGGCCATCCAGGACGGGAAGTCCCTCGAAACCTCCATGGGGCTCACTCCGCTCAACGGGCTCATGATGGGCCAGCGCTCGGGCGATATCGACCCGGCCCTCATCCCCTATATGGCAGAAGTGGAAAAGACGGACGCCGAAGGGGTCGTTGCAATCCTCAACAAGAAAAGCGGACTCCTCGGAGTTTCCGGAGTCAGCTCCGACATGCGGGACATCCACAAAGCCAGGAAGGAGGGCGACGAGCGGGCCGCCATGGCTTTTCAGATGTTCTGCTACCGCGTCCGCAAGTACATCGGCACCTATGCCTCCTCCATGAACGGGCTGGACGTCATCGTCTTCACGGCCGGCATCGGTGAAAATGACGCCGCTGTCCGGGAGACCGCCTGCTCCAACCTGGACTACCTCGGCGTCGAGATCGACCCGGCGCTCAACGAGTCAGCGGAGCGGGAGAAGATCATCAGCTCGGACAGGAGCCGGGTGATCGTCATGGTGGTGCCCACCAACGAGGAGCTCATGATCGCCAGGGAGACGGTCCGCCTGGTGGGCGGAGCCCGGGAGGCAGCCCGCCCGAACAAGAGGAAGCACTGACTCCCTCAGGACCGGGAAAGCCCCAGGCGCTTCATCTTCTGAAGCAGGCTCTGGCGGCTGATGGCCAGGGACCGGGCCGCGGCTGAGAGGTTGCCGCCCGACTCCTGGATGGCTTGGGCGATGGCCTTGTGCTCCGCTTCCTCCAGGATGGCTGGCAGGCTCCGGCCTCCCGGCCCGTCGCGAGGACCCTCCTTCAGGCGCCGGGGCAAGTGCTCCTCCCGCAGCTCGGGGGCGCCCGCGGAGGCGACGAGCATGGCTCGGGCCGCGTTCTGGAGCTCCCGGACGTTGCCGGGCCAGGGATAGGTTCCCAGGCGCATCAGCACGGGCGGGGTGACTCGTGGGCACGGGAATCCCTCGGCGGCGGCGGCCTCCTCCAGAAAGTGCGCAAAGAGCAGGGGGATATCTTCGGGCCGCCTCCGCAACGGGGGGACTTCGATTTCGATGACGCGAAGCCTGTGCAGCAGGTCCTGACGGAACAGCCCTTCGGACGCCGCCCTCTCCAGGTCCCGGTTGGTGGCGGCCACGATGCGGGCATCGGATTCGCGGCCGCGCACCTCACCCAGCGGAAGGAAGGTGCCGTCCTGAAGAAACCGGAGAAGGTGCGCCTGGACCTCCTGGGGTAGTTCGCCCACCTCGTCGAGGAAGAGGGTGCTGCCCCGGGCGGCCTCCACGAGGCCCGTCTGATCCCGATCGGCCCCCGTGAAGGCGCCCCGCCGGTGACCGAAAAGGAGGCTCGCGGCCAGCGTCGGGGTCAGGTTGGCGCAGTTGGCCGCCACCCAATTTTTGGGTGCGCGGGGGGAGGCGGCGTGAAGGGCTTTGGCGCAAACCTCTTTGCCGACACCGGGTTCGCCGGTGAACAGGACAGGGAAGCGAAAGACCGACGCTCTTTGGATGGCCTCAATCACGGCCCGCATGGCCGATGAGGCGGAGAGGAGGTGGCGGCCGATGGCTGGATGGATGTCGCGGCCGGGCGGAGGTGGAGTCCGGACCGGGGCCGCGGGGAGCAGCCGGATCCAAATCGCGGCCAGCCGGCTCTGCTCGGCGTCAAAGGAG
>JAJYCJ010000122.1 GCA_021778515.1 Acidobacteriota bacterium | reverse complement strand
CCACCCTCCACCGCCTTGCGCCGCTAGGCGGCGAGGGCTTGCTGGAGGACGAGGCAGCTCCAGGGGCGGGACCAGTGAACCTTGCCGGCGAGGTAGTCGCGCCAGAGGGCGCGCAGGGCGCCGGGGTCGAAGGGAGCCTCGCGGCTGGAGGCCCCATCCATCAGGCGCTCTTCGACCCAGTTTCTCCACGGCCCCTTCATCCAGCGGTCGAAGGGGAAGGTGAAGCCCATCTTCGGCCGGTGGGTGCATAGCCTGGGCAGAGGCGAGGCCAGGGAGTCGAGGAGCAGGCCCTTGGCGGGGCCCTGGAGGAATAGCCGGGGCTCGATCTGGAAGATGGCCTCGACCAGCTTGTGGTCGATCAGCGGGACGCGGATCTCCAGGGAGTGCGCCATGCCGAAGACGTCGCTGTCCCTGAGGAGCTGGTTGAGCATGTAGGCGCGCAGCTCCATGGCGACGGTGGCGTGCAGGACGTCCCAGGAAGAGGCGGGCCTCCGCAGGGAGGGAAGCGAGCGCCCGCCGCCGTTGTAGGGGGCCATGGGCGACCAGGCCTCGCCGAGGAGGGCCGCCGCGTCGCGCCGGAGGAGGCGGCGGATCTGCCGCGGCATGAAGAGGCCGCGCGTCCCGTAGTAGAGGCACGCCGGGGCGCAGGGGGTCTCCTCGCCCCGATTCCCGCCGTAGAGCGAGAGAGCTTCCAGCTTGGTGAGGCGGCCGCCGAGGAGGCCGGCGGCCCGGCCGCCCGCCCACGTGGCCAGCCTGGGCATGCGGGTGAGCCACGGGGCGGCCTGCCGGATGCGCCGGAAGGAGGGGTAGCCCGCGAAGAGCTCGTCGCCGCCGAGGCCCGAGAGGGAGACCGTGAGCCCGCCCTGCCGCGCGAACTTGGAGACGAGGTAGGTGTTCACACCGTCGCAGGTGGGCTGGTCCATGGCGGCGAAGAAGCCCTCCAGCTCGCCGCGCACCATCCCCTCGGTCACCGACGCGTCCGTGTGGAGCGTGGCGAACTGCTCCGCCACCTTGAGGGCGTACGGGCTCTCGTCCAGCTCCGTTTGCGGGAAGCTGATGGAGAAGGTGCGCAGGTCCCGATGGCCCGCCTCGCGCATGAGGGCCACGACCGTGGAGGAGTCCACGCCGCCGCTGAGGAAGGCGCCGAGCTGGGCATCGGAGATGCACCGGAGGGCCACCGCGTCGCGCAGGAGCGGGCGCAACAGCTCCACGGCCTCGCCGCGGCTGTGGATCGTGGGAGCGGCCTCGGGCAGGCTCCAGTAGGCGCCGGCGCGAAGGATGCCCTCCCTCCAGAGCGCCCAGGTGCCGGGTGGCAGGGCCTCCACCCCCTCGATGAGGCTCTGCGGCTCGGGCACGCTACCCCAGGCGAGGAAGGCCGCCAGGGCCTTCGGCTCCACGCGCGACGGCCCGCCGGGCAGGGCTCTGAGGGCCTTCACCTCGGAGGCGAAGGCGATGCCGCCGGGAAAGCGCCAGAGGTAGAGCGGCTTGATGCCCATGCGGTCGCGGGCCAAAAAGAGGCACTTGTCGCGCCTGTCCCAGATGGCGATGGCGAACATGCCGCGCCACTCCGAGAGGCCCTCGGGGCCCTTGCGGGCGTAGTGTTCGAGCAGGACCTCGGTGTCGCTGGCGGAGCGGAAGACCGCGCCTTCCAGCTCCAGATCGGCGCGCAGGGCGGCGAAGTTGTAGACCTCGCCGTTGTAGGTCGCCATGTACCGGCCGTCGGCGCTCGCCATGGGCTGGTGGCCCAGGGGCGAGAGGTCCAGGATGGAGAGCCGCCGGTGCCCCAGGAGGCATTCGGGCTCCTCGAAGAGGCCGCGGTCGTCAGGCCCACGGCTCGCCATCACGTCGAGGGCCTTGCCGAAGCCCTCGGCGTCACGCGAGCGCGAACCGATCAAGCCGAGAATGCCGCACATTTAGAGTCCATGGGTAAAAAGGGCGATAGACGATCGTGGATGCTCGATGGAGAAGAGCGACCACCGACCACCGACGACGGACGGCCTTTCACGGCCGTCACTGCGAGGCCCATATTTCCTGTCACTGCGAGGCCCATATTTTCTGTCACTGCGAGGCCCGAAGGGCCGTGGCAGCCCCGTGGTTGAAAGACCGCAGGCTTAGAAGCCGGCCATGCAACCCCGGGATTGCTTCGCCCGGTGCCCTTCGCAAGGAGCCCTCGCAATGACGGGGCGCGTCGTGCGAGCCCCATATTTCCTGTCACTGCGAGGCCCATATTTTCTGTCACTGCGAGGCCCGAAGGGCCGCGGCAGTCCCGCGGAGTCATCACGATGGTGCCTTTCCGGCAAGTAGGCCTTCGGAAAGATCTCTCCATTCGGGATTGATGGCGGTTATGAGAGACTCCTTCTTTTGCCGCGATCCCGCCTTGATCTGCTTTTCTCTTGTGATGGCAGCCCGGATATTGGGTGCTGTCTCGTACCATACAAGCTTCTTCACATTGTATCGGCTCGTGAAGCTCATTCTGTCCCATGTATTTCTATGCTGCCAAAGCCTCCTCGGCAGGTTGCTGGTTACGCCGGTGTAAAGAACCGTGTTGCGCTCGTTCGCCAGGATGTAAACCGCACAAATCTTATCCTGCATGAAGCCTCAGGCCTATATACCTGTCACTGCGAGGCCCATATTTCCCGTCACTGCGAGGCGCATATTTTCTGTCACTGCGAGGCCCATATTTCCTGTCACTGCGAGGCCCGAAGGGCCGTGGCAGCCCCGTGGTTGAAAGACCGCAGGCTTAGAAGCCCGCCATGCAACCCCGGGATTGCTTCGTTTGATGCCCTCTGCGGGGAGCCCTCGCAATGACGGGGGCGCGTCGTGCGAGGCCCATATTTCCTGTCACTGCGAGGCCCGAAGGGCCGCGGCAGCCCCGCGGTTGAAAGACCGCAGGCTTAGAAGCCCGTCATGCAACCCCGGGATTGCTTCGCCCGGTGCCCTTCGCAAGGAGCCCTCGCAATGACGGAGTAGGGGCGCCGGCCCCACATCGGGCTCCACCCTCCACCGCCCCGGCCTTGGGTCGGCGGCTACAGGGGCTGGTAGCGTCGGATGAGGAGGATGGTGAGGCCTCGCCGGGGGGGGAGGCCCTGGGTGAAGAGGAGGACGCTCTCGGGTTTCTGGCCGGGCTGGGTCATGAGCGCGGGAAGGCGCCAGCGGCCGGGGCCTTCGGGGTCGGCGGTCAGGTACTTCCCGCCCTCTTTGACCCAGCAGGGTCCGGAGGGGTCGCTCGCGCACTCCAGGGTCATGCTGGCGGGAAAGGGCGGGCGGTTGCTGGCCCGCATGGGCAGCTCCAGCCGCCAGGTGAAGCTGCTCGTGGGCCAGTCGGGCTTGGCCTCCAGGTAGACCCCGTCCACCTGGGCCTGGCCGGTGACGGCTTTCCACCCGTCCCAAAGGGGCCAGAGGCCCCGCCACTCGGCCTCGGGCGCGGTCTCCCAGAAGGAGTTCCCGTCGGGCCGGGTGAGATGATAGACGAATTCGGACGGGGCCGTCGAAGAGCCGTTGAGCGCGAAATCCTCCACGGCCGAGGCGTCGCGGGTGAAGTCGTCACCCAGCAGGGCGAAGGCTTCGAGGAAGGGCCAGGCCTGCTGGGGCCGCCGGCGCCACAGCGCCTCGCCCGCGAGGCCCATGCGCTCCCGGATGCGGTGGGCGGCGGGGTTGTTCCCCTCGTAGAGGGCCCGGTCGTAAGCCGCGCGGAAGTCCACCAGGGCGCGCTCCTCGCGGCCCGCGGCCAGCTCGTCCTCGGCGGAGGCCAGCACGGCGAAGGAGCCCCGCGAGAAGGCGGTGTAGTGCGGCGCGCTGCCGGGCAGATGGACCGCCACCGCGAGACCGGCGAGCAGGAGGAGCCCCGCGGGCGGAAGCCAGCGTTTCACGAGGGCTCCCACGCGAAGGCTGCCGGCGCCTCGCGCTCGGGCGCCCTGCCCTTGGCCCTCGCGCCCTTACCGCCTCCCGTCCCGTCAAAGCCGTTGCTCTTCTGCAGGGAGCCCAGCACCAGCGCCACGAGGACGAGATATCCTCCCGCCACGGGCCAGAGGTGGAAGTGGAAGTCGGTGCAGGCGTGGAGGGCCTCGCCCCAGAGGGCCGGCACGAGCAGGTAGGCGTGGCCCTCGGCCGTGAGCGCCCGCCAGCCGAGACGCAGGACGTAGAGGGCCGCGAAGGCCGCGGCGGCCAACCCCGGCAGTCCCGCCTCGAAGGTGAGCTGGAGGTACTCGTTCTCGGGATAGACGTACCAGACCGGCCCGCGCGAGTGGAGGTTCGTCAGCACGGCCTGGAAGCGCTGGCCGAAGCTCTGGAGGCCGTTGCCCACCAGCCAGTGGCTCTGGGCGAGGGCGTCGCTCCAGACGCCGATCCGCCCGTGCAGGTCGGTGAAGTGCCAGAGGACGGCCACCACCGCGAGCAGGGCGAGGGCCAGGGCCGCGCCGATGCCCAGACCGAGCACCAGCCCTCGCCTGCGGCGCAGGGCGTGCAGGAGGATCACGCCGGGGAAGAGGAGCAGGGGCCAGTAGCCCGCGCCCGTGGTGCGGATGCCGAGCAGGGTGAGGTGGAAGGCCACGAGACAGAGCCCCAGCAGGCCGATGCCCACCCGGTTGGAGGTGTGGCGCGTCTGGGACAATTTCCGCCAGAGCAGGTAGTAGAGGATGCCCAGGGCGAGGTTCACGAAGCCCATGCCGTTGTTCTCGTTCACGAACGGGCCGAAGGCGCCGGCCGCGTGGACGCTCTGCCGGAAGCCGAGGATCTTGACGTGGGTGTCGTGGTGCTGGGCCAGGGCCACCAGCCCCACGCCGACCCCGAGCAGACCCACCCAGAGGCCGAGCCCCCGGAGGGCGTCTCCGTTCGCCGCCGCCAACGGCTCCAACAGGAGCACCAGGAGCAGGGCGCAGAGCAGGGCCACCATGGCCCTCAGCGTGAGGGCGGGGGTGAAGCTCGCGGGCCGCCAGGAGGGGCTCGGCGGGGTGAGCACGGGGCCCTCATCCGGCGGGGCCACCTGGCCCGTCACCAGGTCCGTCCGGTAGGCTCGAGAGCGCAGCAGCTCCTCGCCCCGCCGGGCCATGGCCATCTGCGTGCCGCGCTCGTCGCCCAGCCCCCTCCAGAGCGAAAGGGGCAGCGGCACGAGCTGGAGCAGCGCCGTCCCCGCCAGGAACAGGGTGAAGAGCGCCGGCGCCCAGAGCCGGACGGGCCGCCGGAAGAGGCCCGGCGAGGACCACGCCGCCCCCGCCGCCGTCAGGCAGAGGGCCACCTCCACCGCGGCCGAGGACCAGTTCTCCACCGCCCCGAAGGCGATCACCGAAAAGGCCAGGATCGCCCCCAGCGCCAGGGCGAGCGTTGCCGCTCCCGCACGACGGCCCGTCTCAGCGTGACGGTTCGAACCAGGGAAGGTGAAAGAGGCCATCCGGTTGGCTAGGCTCCGGGATCAAGGATCGGGGGTCGGGGGCGAAGGAAAGACCGCGGACGCCGCCCCAATTGCTGTCACTGCGAGGCCCGAAGGGCCGCGGCAGCCCCGCGGGTCTAAGACCGAGGGCTTAGCATTCGGTCTTGCAAGCTCAGGATTGCTTCGTCGAAAGCCCGTTGCGAGGAGTCCTCGCAATGACGGGCGGCGTCTAGCTTCTCGCGTCTCCCGCCTCGCGCTTACACCATGTCCATGCGGTGCGGACGATGGTGTCGAGGTCGGAGAGGGCTGGGCGCCAGCCGAGCTGCTGCCGGGCGCGAGAGGGGTCGGCGACGAGGCGCGGGGGATCGCCCTCGCGCCGGGGGCCGACGGTGACGGGGATGGCCTCTCCGGTGACGCGGCGGCAGGCCTCGATCACCTCGCGCACGCTGTAACCCTCGCCGCTGCCGAGGTTGAAGGCGCCCGAAGGACGGCCCGCGAGGAGGGACCGCACGGCGAGAACGTGGGCCTGGGCGAGGTCGCTCACGTGGATGTAGTCCCGGATGCAGGTGCCGTCGGGAGTGTCGTAGTCGTCGCCGAAGAGGGTCAGCGGCGCTCCCCTCCGCTGGGCGGCTCTGAGAACCAGCGGGATGAGGTGCGTCTCCGGGTCGTGCCGTTCGCCGGTCTCGCCGTCGGGGTCGGCCCCGGCGGCGTTGAAGTAGCGCAGCGAGGCGTAGCGCAGCCCCCGCGCCGCCGCCTGGTCTTCGAGCAGCTCCTCGATGAGGCGCTTCCCGCGGCCGTAGGGGTTCACCGGCCGGCGGGGGTCCTCCTCGGTGAGCGGCACCCGCTCGGGATCGCCGTAGACGGCGGCGGTGCTGGAGAAGACGATGGTCCCGACGCCCGTCTCCTCCATGGCCCGAAGGAGCGAGAGCGCCCCGCCCACGTTGTTGCGGTAGTAGAGGAGCGGCTCCCGCACGGACTCGCCCACCGCGATGAAGGCGGCGAAGTGGAGGACCGCCGCGGGCCTGTGCGCCCGCAGGACCTCCGCCAGGCGCCGTCCGTCGGCGAGATCCCCCTCCTCCAACGGGCCCCACCGCACCAGTTCGCGGTGGCCGCGGGAGAGGTTGTCGTAGGCCACGGGGAGGTAGCCCGCGCCCGCGAGAGCCTTGCAGGCGTGGGAGCCGATGTAGCCGGCGCCGCCGGTCACGAGGATCGCATCAGGCAAGGAAGACTCCAGGGGAGGTTTTCGTAGCGGCCGCATCCCTGCCGCCGATGGGCCCGTTTCCCACCTGTTCTGTTTCGCGCCCGTAGGGGCGGCCGTCCCTGGCCGCCCGGCGTCGGGCCGGGTACCGCATCGGCGGCGGGAGGCCACGGAGGGCCTCCCCTACGCCGGGATCATTGACCCATGCGGTTTCGTAGCCGCCGCATCCCTGCGGCCGAACTCTCCACCCTCCACCGCCACGGCCGCCGAAAAGGGACGGCGCCCCAACTGCCGTCACTGCGAGGCCCGAAGGGCCGCGGCAGCCCGGTGGGTCCGCGACTGCGGGCTTAGCATTCGGTCTTGCAAGCCCGGGGTTGCTTCGTCGGAAGCCCGTTGCGAGGAGTCCTCGCAATGACGGGCTGGGCGGGCGAGGGCGCCCGCCCCACCTTTCGCGCCTCGCACCTTACCATTATTACCGAATTGGTGCGGCGGCGCGGGGCAGGCTCCGCCCTTTGGGCTCGATGG
The DNA here is from genome assembly GCA_021778515.1 of Acidobacteriota bacterium. GTDB lineage: Bacteria > Acidobacteriota > UBA4820 > UBA4820 > DSQY01 > DTPS01. The sequence continues at coordinate 907 of JAJYCJ010000122.1, read as the reverse complement.
CCGGCTCATCTCTCTCCGCCGCGAGGCCGGGCCGAGAGAGGCTATGGTCTTCCCCGCTGCCGCGGGCGCTGCCCGTCAGACGACGTTGGGCATGCGGCGCAGACGGCCGGCGCGGGGAAGGGCGGTATGGCGGCTGTCGCGCCACGCCTTGGACCATACTCCGTCCCAGCCGCCCCGGACGACGGCCCAGGCGGCGCGGAAACGGCCTCGCAGCAACCGTCCGGCCGCCTTGAGCGGCCAGCGGAGACAGCACGAGAGAAAGAGGAAGCTCATGTGGTGCCAGAGCCTTCCGTAATCGGCCACGAGCCAGGCCTGGTTGCGCGTGCCGAAGTAGCTCACCACGGGGCTGGCCGAACCGCGCTTGGTCGTGTCGCGGTGCCGGACGCGGCTGTTCGGAATGGCGAGGGTCTTCCAGACTTCCCGGCGGGCCCTGAGGCCCAGCTCCACGTCTTCGTAATAGAGGAAATAGGCCTCGTTGAGGAGGCCCGCCTCCTCCAGAAAGGTCCGCTTGAGGAGCATGCAGGCGCCGTGGGGAAAGTCCACCTCCGACCAGCGCGGCAGGTCGTCCTCACCGGCGGGGTGGCCGTAGAGCCGCCGCCGGCAGCGGCCCGTCCAGAGGCTGGCCTCGCCGCCCAGGGACTGGATCGTCTCGTTATCCTCCTGGAGCACCAGCGGGCAGGCGATGCCCGCCCTGGGTACGGCCTCCAGGGCGCGCAGGAGGGGGGGGAGAAAGTCGGCTTCCACCTCGCAGTCGGGATTGAGGACCAGGATGTACTCGGCCCCCCAGGCGAGGGCTTCGCGGATACCCGCGTTGTTGCCGCCGGCGTAGCCAAGGTTCGCCCCCGTCTCCAGCCAGGTCTCGTCGCCGAAGAGCGCCGGCGGCAGCGCCTCCATGGAGCCGTCGGTG
>JAJYCJ010000121.1 GCA_021778515.1 Acidobacteriota bacterium | reverse complement strand
GCTCCCGCCCCAGAGGATCGGCCACCTCCAGGAGGAAGGGCAGCGAGCTGCCGTTGGCGCCGGCGAAGGCCATGGGCTCGTAGAGGTAGAGGGAGAGGGAGCCGTCGCTCCCCGCCCCCTTGCTCGCAGGAGACGGCGCGCCCTGCACCGCGGCGAGGTTCCACCGCTCCGGCTGGGCGGGCTGGGCGGGCTTGGACATCCAGAGGCCGCCAGCCTTCCTGGCGCTGGAGAGCGCGGCGGCGGGGTTCGGCGGAGCGGGTTCGCCGGCCTTGCCCCCGGGCAGGGTCGTGAAGCCCTCCGCCAAGAGGGTGCCGGCCCAGCCCTGGAAGGCCTTGTCGCGATCGGCGCCGGGAGCGGCGTCCAGGCTCTGACCCGTCTCGCTGGCCAGGGCGAGCGCCAATTCGGCCGGGGAGAGGGTCTCGGGAGGCGCCGCCAGCACGGGCTCGGCGTATCCCCAGAGGAGCCCGCCCTCCGGATCGGTGACGAGGTCGTCCTGGAAGGACTCGAAGGGATGCGCCGCCGGCAGGACGAGGCGGACCGCCTCCGTCGTCGGCGAAGCCTCCAGGGAGAGGCAGGCGGAGAAGGGGAGGCTCTTCAGCACGGCGCGCCACGCCTCGGGCCGCGTGGAGCGTCCCAACGGATCGTCGTTCACGATCAGCACGCAGCGCAGGGAGCCCGAGTGCGCGGTCAGGGTGTCCAGCACGGCGTCGTCCGAGAGCGGCGAGGCTGGGAGGGTGGAGGCCGCGGCGGCGACCGGGTGAGTCGGTGCACCCGGCTGGCTGAGGAGGAGGAGGTTCAAGGCCAGCACCGCCGCGGCCTCCTGGGGGACGGACCAAGGGAGGCTCACGCTTCCGCCGCCGACCACGGCCGAAGGCCGGTGGGCGGCGAGGTCGCGGGCAAGGGCTTCGATGGTGGCGGCGGGGACGCCGCAGATGGGGCCCGCCTTCTCGGGAAGGTAGCCGGAGAGGACCATCTTGGAGAAGGCGTCGTACCCGTCGGCGCGCTGCTTGACGGCCGCCTCGTCCACGGCGCCCTGGCGGATCAGGGCCGCCGCGATGGCGAGGGCGAGAACCCCGTAGGTGCCGGGCGCGCAGGGGATCCACTCGTCGCTCTTCATGGCCGTGACCGAGAATCGGGGCTCCACCTGGACGAGGCGCCCCCGCACCTCCTGGCCCTGGCGGAAGCGCCCGTAGGCGCGCATGAGGGGGGCCGGGGCCGCGCTCGCCTCCAGCAGAGGCGCGCCCAGGGAGAGCACGTAGGCGCAGTGCGCCAGATCCAGCGTGGTGGTGGCGGGACGGCCGGTCAGCAGGCCATGGGCCTGCACCACGTCGAGAGATTCCTGGCGGAAGGCGACGGGATCGGCCTTGAGGCCCTGCCCGAGGGACTGCCAGAGCCCCCTCGTGAGGCCGCGCTCGGTGCCCGACAGGATGGCCACGCCGCCCGGGACGGAGGAGGCCTCGCGCATCTTCCGGGCGAGGAGGCGGACGGCGTCTCCCTTCTTCATGGAGCGCCCCTCGAAGGCGGCTCCGAGCAACCGGTCGGGATGGTAGAGCCGCTGGAGGGAGGCCATCCCCTTCATGCAGAGCGAGTCGCCGTTGGTGGGGAAGCGCTGGTTGCCCTTCAGCCCCGCCACCCGGCCGTCCACGCGGCGCGCGATGACGCCGCACGAGGCGGGACACTCGCGGCAGAGAGTGGGATGGAAGGAGGAGATGCCGCTGGGCCGCAGGAAGGCGGCCGGATCGGGCTTGCCCTGAAGGCCCAGGAGCCCCTTCACGGGCCGCGAGCAGCTCGCCAGGGCCGCGGCGGCGGCGCCGCCCGCCACGCTCAGCTGGATGAATTCCCTTCTCTTGATGGCCATGGTCTCTCGGGCTCCTTCCCTAGCGGTGACAGGCGTCGCAGTCCGTGGCCGCGTGCATCTTCCGGTGGCAGGCGATGCAGCGGGTCATGGAGATGGGCAGAAGGGGAGCCGTCAGGGCGCCGGTCTGCTGCTCCATGGGACCGTGGCACTGCTGGCAGCGGAGCTGGCCCAGCTCCGTGTGCCGCCGGTGGGAGAAGTAGACGTAGTCGGGCAGGTGCGTCACCCTCACCCACGGGATCTCGCCGTCCTTCTTGAAGAAGGTCTGGATGGGCCGGAAGATCGCCTGGGTGCTGTCGGCGTGGCAGTTCATGCAGATGCGGGTGTGCGGCAGCGTCGCGTGGACCTCGGTGAGGGCGCCGTTGTGGCAGGCCACGCAGGGCATGTTCAGGTCGTGGACGTGCTTGTAGTGGTTGAAGGCGGCGGGCTGGACCACGTGGGGCACCATGATCGCGTAGGCCACCACCCCGGCCGAGACCAGCACGAAGAGCGTGAAAACGATTCTCTGCCACACGGGGAACCACCTCCGGCCCGGTCCTCCGGGCAAGCGGCAAACCCTTTGTGCCCGGACCTAGCGAACGGGGGTCTCCGGCTTCGGCTCCTGCTCCGCCGCGAACTCTTTGGCCAGGGAGGTGAGGCCCGCCATGGCTCCCAGTCCCATGGTTTCGACGGCGGTCGAGGGGACGATCACCACGGTGGAGTTCTGCCGCATGCCCTCGAGCAGGATGTTCATGGCCCTCAGGTGGAGCGCGACGGGGTTCCGGATGTAGGAGGAGGCGGCCTCGGAAAACTTGTCGGCCACCTGGCGCTCCGAATCGCCCAGGATCACGCGGGCCTGCCGCTCCCGCTCGGCCTGCGCCTGCATGGACATGGCGTCCTGGAGGCCCGAGGGGATCTTCACGTCCCGCAGCTCCACCGTCACCACGTGGAGGCCCCAGACCGAGGTGCGCTCCTCGATGATGTCCCTGAGCAGGGCGTCGATGTGCTGGCGTCCGGTCAGCATCTCCGAAAGGTCGGTCCGGCCGATCACGTCCCTCAGCGCCGTCTGGGCGGCCCACGCCACGGCCTCGCGGTAGTCCTCGACCTCGAGGGCGGCCTTCATGGGGTCCACGACTTTCCAGAAGAGGACGGCGTCCACGTCCACGGGGACGCTGTCCTTCGTCAGCGTCTCCTCGGCGGTGAAGGGGGTGGTGATGGTCCGCAGATCCATCCAGTAGGGGATGGAATCCACGACGGGAATGATGCCGAAGAGCCCGGGGCCCTTGAGGCCCTTGAACTTGCCCAGGCGGAGCACGACGGCGCGCTCCCACTGCTTGCCCACGCGCACGGCCAGCAGGAAGAGGATGGCCAGGGCGGCGCCGGCCACCGCGATGAGCGGGAACTTGAGCGCCGCGGCCACGATGAAGCCGGCCACCAGGAAAATCGCCGCGATCAGGATGGTAATGGGATGCAGGCCCATGTGAGTCCCCTCCACAGTTCGGGGTGCTACCACGCCTCGCCCGGCTTCTCCGGGGGAAGCAGGCTGTCCAGATAAGCCACCAGGTCATTCAGTTGCCGCCGGGTGAGGCGATCCTTGAAGGGCGGCATGTGCAACGGGGGAGCGGGTCCCTTCGGGTCGAGCCTGTCGATGATCGGGGCGCCGGCGTCGATCTTGTCCATGAGTTCGGACCTGGAGTAGTCGCTCCCCACGTGGATCAGCTCGGGCACCTGCTGGCCCGTCTTGGCGTTCGCGTTGTGGACCTTGCCCTGGCCTTCGATGCCGTGGCATCCCGCGCAGCCGTAGCCGTAGTAGATGCGACGGCCGGCCTCCACTTCAGCCGTTCCGGGCTTGATCTGGGGCCAGACGGCGCTCTTTCCGAGGAGGGGGTGACGGCCCTCGCGGGAGTAGCTCAACCCGGGGTTCCAGCGGATGGCGTTGATGGCCAGCACGCTGTAGAAGGAGAGAAGACCCACCACGGGCACCGCCAGCAGGATGGCCAGCCGCCTCGCCGGTTTGTCGACCTCCCCGGGGGTGACCTTCCCCCGGGGAGTGTAGATGGTCTTCTTGGACATGGGTCCCTACTGCCCCTTCTCCATCTGCTGGATCTGCTCGTCCGACAGGGCCGGGTAGAACTCCTTGGGGTTCTTGTCCTTGCGGTTCTCTTGGTCGTAGACGAGGAACTCGAAGATCTTCTTGCCCTGGTCCGGGGAGATGCCGGAGTTGGGCTTGTGCATCATCCGCTTGACGTAGCGCTCCCAGGCGTCGCGGCTCATGGAGGTGTTGAGGGGGCGCGCCAGGGTGTGGCACTGTTCGCACTTCTCGCGGAAGATCTTGTAGTCCTTCTGGATGTCCTTGGGGTAGCCGGAGACGTTGAGCTTGGCCGGCCCCTTGTCCTGGGGCAGCGAGGGCCCGCCCACCTGGGCAAGCAGGGCCAGGGACAGGGTGGCGCAGGCGGCCAGGGCGCTGAAGGCGGCGAGCGACAGCATCCGTCGTTTCTGGATCATGGTCACTTCTCCTCTGGGGCGAAGCCCCTTACCACGCGAGGTCCAGGCCGACCTTGGCCTGCTTGTCCTCGTTGTAGGCCCCCGTGATGTCGTTGCCCTTGGCGTCGATGAACTGTGCGTAGAGCTTGACGTTCCCGAGCTGGTCCACGGTCTTGACGACCCCGCCCATCCAGGTGGTGTTGTTGGAGGCGTAGAGGCCGAAGTCGGGCTGGTCGTAGTTGGACTTGTCGTAGCGGCCCCAGACCACGAGCCCCTGGGAGATGTAGTAGTCCACCTCGCCGAAGTAGGCCTTGGTGTTGAAGGTGTTCACGGGGCCGTTGAAGGTGCTCTGCCAGTCCTCGCGGCCGCCCATGTAACCGGCGAGCACGTCCAGATGGTCGAAGAACTTGTAGTGGCCGAAGAGGCCCCACCGCTTTGCCTCGGGGACGTAGGTGAACTGCTGCGGCGTGCCCGCGTTCTGGATGGTGTCCTTGCGGCCGTTGTAGTACATGGCCGAAACGCTGCCGTTGTCGCCGATCAGGAAGTCGGCGTCGAACATCACGTCCTTGTGGTTGTAGGTGCTCCCGTTGCCGATGCCGTTGCCGTTCACGTCCAGGCCGTTGGCCACCTTGGCGGTGAGGCCCACCACGTACTTGTAGTCGGGGCTCATGAAGGTGTAGCCCCCCTCCACCATGCCCGTGCTCTGGGCGAGGTAGATGCCGTTGGGCGATGAGGAGCCGAAGCCCAGGGCGCTGTCATCGTCGGTGAGGCCGTAGAGGTCGGATGCGGAGTAACCCTCCACGAGGTGCGACTTGCCCAGCCCCACGAAGTAGGAGTTGCGGACCGTGCCGCCGGTCCAGTCGAACTTGGCGCGCTCCATGTCGGAGGAGCCGCCGTCCTGGTAGGCCACGTACTCACCGAAGTAGGAGAAGCCGCCCGACTCGGGAATGGAGCCGCCGAAGAGGATGGAGACCTGGTCCAGGTTGGCGCTGGAGGCGCTCGTGCGAGGGCTGCCCGTGGCCGTCGTGGTGTCGTGCGAGACCGAAGTGCGCATGTAGACGGCGGCCGCGTTGGTGAGCTTCCAGGGGATGCCCTCGTCGAGGGTGGCCACCTTCTTGGGGGGCTTATGCGTGTCGATGTCGGGGGGCATGCGGTAGCCGAGTCGCTTGAACTCATAGCCGAACTTGGTCAGGCGGGGAAAGACCGTGTGGCAGGTGAAGCAGGAGATGTGGTACTTGCGGGCGAAGGCGGGGATCGCCTTGGGGCTCGGCGCCAAGATGGCGAATGCCGCCACTGCCGCGAACCCCACGCCCACCCACCTGGTCCAACGCTGAGGCTTGTTCTCCATGGTACGTCCTCCTCCAAAGCGAGACGCCTTCCCTGCACTCGGTGTGCCAAAACCACGAAGGCCCAGGAATGGGCACTTGCGCGGCAGCCAGAAAGGGAGTTGGGGAGAAAATGGGGCAGCGGCCCGTCCGAATCCCGCAGCCACGGGGTCGGAGGGGCGTGGAATTCATTCCCCAGGGTGGGAACTGCGTTCATCCCCCAGCATGGCGTAGAAGGTCTTCCGGTCCACCCCGGCCTCGCGGGCGGCGGCGCTCACGTTGCCCTCGTTCCGGTTCAGGAGCTTTTGGGCATAGGAGCGCTGGAAGCTCCCGAGGTACTTCTCGCGCGCCTCCCTCCAGCCCAAACGGCTGAGGTCCTCCGCGGAGCCGCGGGCCAGCCCCTCCTCCCTCTCCAGGTCCGAGGCCTCGATCTGCGTTCCGGTGCAGAGCACCAGCAGCCGCTCGATGGTGTTCTTCAATTCCCTGACGTTCCCCTTCCAGGGGCGCTGGAGGAGGGCCTCGTAGAAGGCCGGCGAGGCGCCGGTCTCCTTGCCGTATTGCCGGGCGAAGCGCTGGATAAAGAAGCGGGCCAGGGCGGTGACGTCCTCCGGGCGCTCACGCAGGGGAGGCAGCTTGAGGGTCACCACGGCGAGGCGGTAGAAGAGCTCCTCGCGGAAGGCGCCCTCCGCGATCTTTGCCTGGAGGTCCTGGTTGGTGGCGCAAAGAATCCGGCAGTCCACGCGGATGGGCTCCACGGCGCCCACCCTGCGGATCTCCCGCTCCTCGACGAAGCGGAAGAGCTTGGTCTGAAAATCCACCGGCAGGTCGCCGATCTCGTCCAGGAAGAGGGTCCCGCCCTGGGCCGCTTCGATGAGCCCGCGCTTGGGAGCCAGCGCGCCCGTGAAGGCCCCCTTCTCGTGACCGAACAGCTCGCTCTCTACGAGGGAGGCGGGAAGGGCCGTGCAGTCGATGGGGACGAACGGGGCCCCCCGGCGGGCGCTCTGGGTGTGGATCCAGCGGGCCATCACCTCCTTGCCCGTGCCGCTCTCCCCCAGGATGAGGATGGTGGCGTCGGTGGCCGCCGCCTGCCTGGCCTTGGCGATCTCGGCCTGCATGAGGGCGCTGTGGCTCTGGTAGGCATCGGCCTCTCCCAGCTCCTCGAGGCGGCCCCGCAGGGACTCGACCTCGCGCTCCATGTCCCGCCGTTCGAGGGCGCGCCGGACGGCGAGGAGGAGGTCCTCCCGCTTGAACGGCTTGCGCAGGTAGTCGAAGGCGCCGCTGCGCATGGCCAGAACGGCCCCCTCGATGGAGCCGTAGGCCGTCAGGAAGACCACGGGCACCTCCGGATGCGCCTCGTGGAGCTTGGCGAAGAGCTCCTCGCCGGACATGCCCGGCATGCGGATGTCCAGCAGCAGGACGTCCGGCGGGCGCCCGAGGACGTGGACCAGGCCCGCGCGCGGATCGGTGAACGGCTCCACGACGACGTCGGGCAGGCGCAGCAGGCGCCGGATGTTCTCGCAAAGCTCGGGTTCGTCGTCGATGACCACCACCCGGCTCACGGCGCCTGCTCCTCCCTCTCCTCCTCCGGGAAGCGGGAGGCGAACCAGTGGTAGGGCTGCTCCTTGGTGAACCGTGCCCTGGGCATCTCCACGAGGAATCGGGCTCCGGCCTCCCCATCCGCCTCGTACCGCACCGCACCGTCGTAGATCTGGAGGAGGCTCGCCACGATGAAGAGTCCCAGTCCCGAGCGGCGGCGGTCAGCGCTGCGGGAGACGAAGGGCTCGAAGAGGTGGTCGCGCAGCTCCTCTGGGACGCCCGGGCCGTCGTCCTCCACCTCGAAGAGCACGGTGGGGCGGGCCGGGTGGCTCGGCTTGAGCCGGACGTGGACCGTGCCTCCCCCGCGCTGCTCCAGCACCTGCAACGCGTTGGCCACCAGCGCCCGGACCACCTCCTCGATGATGTGGCCGGGGAGGTTGACGCGCGGCGCCTCGACCCGTTCGAACCGGAGGGCGCTCCCCTGGGATTCGGCCAAGGGCCTCAAGGAGGTGAGGGCCCGCTCGATGGCTTCGGCGGGCAGGGCGGGCTCGAAGGCGCTGTCCACCTGGGCGCGCCGCAGAGCCGGCAGGAGCGTGCCGGAGATCTTCTCGATGTACTGCGCTTCGTGGAGGATGCGCTCCAGGTCCTCGCAGAGCTCCACGTCGGAGGCCCGCTCCTGAAGGAGCACCTCCACCCGGCCGGTGAGGATGGCCAGCGGGTTGTTCACCTCGTGGAGGAAGCCGGCGACGAACTGCCCGAGCAGGGTCAGCTGGTGCGCGGTGCGGGCCTGGCTGTCGGCGGCGATGAGGTCCTCCCGCAGGCGCTTGACCCGGTAGCGCATGGCCTCGCAGAGCTGGTGCGCCTGGGCCTCCTGCGAGCGCGCCGCCTCCAGGTCTCTC